>NZ_NCSR01000009.1:0-170095 GCF_002105485.1 Leifsonia sp. NCR5 | reverse complement strand
GTCCGTCGGCGTCGGGGTGGGGGTCGGCGTCGGCGCCTTCGTGCCTCCCGCGTTCGCGGACGCGGAGGGGGACGATGAGCCGCCCGCGCTCTTCGACGGGCCGGCGCACGCGGTCATGGCCAGGGTGCAGGCGAGGATCGCCGTGACGGCAGCCGCTGCTCGGGCGGCGGTTCTGGTGGGGTTGGCCATGCGTGTTCGTTCTCCGTCGGATGGTCGGGATTCACTGCGAGTGGATGCGCGGCGGCGCACATCGCGATGACCCTATCAAGCCGGGCGGAGAGGACCCGCCGTCGCGGCCCGTTCGTTAGGCAATCGATGCAGCGCGTGCCCGGTAGAATCGTTGATCGTGACTCCTGCTGACCTCTCTGCTGCCCTGCTCGACATCGTGACCTCCGTTGTCGAGCGGCGACGCGGGGACGGCGCGGAGGGTGCAGGGGATGCTGTCGTCGTCACGATCGACGACGTCCCCCTCGAGCGCCCCAAGAACCGCGAGCACGGCGACTGGGCGTCCAACGTCGCCATGCGCCTGGCGAAGAAGGTCGGCGCCAACCCGCGGGAGCTGGCCACCGAGATCGCCGAGGCCGCCGCATCCATCGACGGCGTCGCCTCCGCAGAGGTCGCCGGTCCTGGCTTCATCAACTTCCGGCTGGATGCTGCTGCGGCCGGCCAGCTGGCGAAGACCATCGTCGAGGCGGGCGACGACTACGGCAACGGGCACCTCTACGACGGCCTGACCGTCAACCTGGAGTTCGTCTCCGCCAACCCGACCGGCCCCATCCACATGGGCGGCGTGCGCTGGGCGGCCGTCGGCGACAGCCTCGCGCGCATCCTCAAGGCCGAGGGCGCGGACGTCACGCGCGAGTACTACTTCAACGATCACGGCTCGCAGATCGACCGCTTCGCCAGGAGCCTCCTCGCCGCATACCTGGGTGAGCCGACGCCGGAGGACGGTTACGGCGGAGCGTACATCTCCGACATCGCCGCCCAGGTGGTCGAGCGCTACGACGGCGACATCTCCTCCCTGTCGCGCGACGAGCAGCAGGAGGTGTTCCGTTCGGTTGGCACCGAGCTGATGTTCGCCGAGATCAAGGAGAAGCTGCACGGTTTCGGCGTCGACTTCGACGTGTACTTCCACGAGGACTCGCTGCACGAGTCCGGGGCCGTCGAGCGCGCCATCGAGCGACTGCGCGAGCAGGGCCACATCTTCGAGGAGGACGGAGCCGTCTGGCTCCGCACCACCACGTTCGGCGACGACCGCGACCGCGTCGTCATCCGCTCGAACGGAGAGCCGGCGTACATCTCCGGCGACCTCGGCTACTACCTGAACAAGCGCGAGCGCGGCTTCGAGCAGAACCTCATCATGCTCGGCGCCGACCACCACGGCTACGTCGCGCGGCTCCAGGCCGCCGTCGAGGCGTTCGGCGACGTCCCGAACGTCAACCTGCAGATCCTGATCGGCCAGATGGTCAACCTGGTCCGCGACGGTGAGCCCGTCAAGATGTCGAAGCGCGCCGGCACCATCGTCACGCTCGACGACCTGGTGGATGCGGTGGGCGTCGACGCAGGCCGCTACGCCCTGGTGCGCTCGTCCAGCGATTCGCAGCTCGACATCGACCTCGACCTGCTGAGCAAGCGCAGCAACGAGAACCCCGTCTTCTACGTGCAGTACGCCCACGCCCGCACCCGGTCCGTCGCCGCCAACGCCGCGGCCGCCGGTGTCGACCGCAGCGCGTTCGCGCCGGAACTGCTCACGCACGAGAGCGAGTCCGCTCTGCTCGGCGGGCTGCAGGAGTTCCCGCGGATCGTCGCGCAGGCGGCCGAACTGCGCGAGCCGCACCGGGTCGCCCGCTACATCGAGGAGCTCGCTGGGCTCTACCACACCTGGTACGCAGCGACCCGCGTCATCCCGCTCGGCGACGAGCCCGTCACCGACCTGCACCGCACCCGCCTGTGGCTGAACGACGCCACCGGCCAGGTCATCCGGAACGGTCTCGGGCTCCTCGGGGTCTCCGCTCCGGACAGAATGTGAGCATCCGCCGATGACTGACACGCAGGCGACTGAGGTGATCGTGGAGACGGCCAGGCCGCCGAAGCGGAGGCGCACGCTGCGGCTGGTGCTGTGGATCGTCATCCCGATCGTCGTGCTCGTCGGGCTGTTCTTCGTCGCGGACGCCATCGTGCGCCAGGTGGCGCAGCAGCGCATCTCGGCCGAGGTGGAGAAGAGCCTCCCCGCCGAGGTGAAGGGCGACGTGTCGACCAGCATCGGCGGCGTCTCCGTGCTGCAGCAGTATCTGAGCGGCCGGTTCGAGAAGGTTGTCCTGGATGCGCCGGCGCTGAGTGTCAACGGCTCGCCCATCCACGCCAAGGTCACGGCCACCGGCGTGCCCGCCGACTTCTCCAAGCCGGTGCAGAGCATCGACGGTGCGCTGACCATCTCGCAGTCGTCGCTGAACAAGCTGGTCACGGTCCCCGGCGTCGACGGCGATCTCGCCCTCGGTAAGGGCACCATCAGCTACGACGGCACCGCCTCGCTCCTCGGCCTGCCGATCGGCTACCAGGTCACCGTCTCCCCGGAGGCGGCGGGCAAGACGGTCAACCTGCTCCCGGTGGATGCGAAGGTCACCACGGGCGCGGCCGACACGGCCCTCGACCTCTCCACCCTCGTCAAAGCGCTGACCAACCGCGGCCCCATCCCGGTCTGCGTCGCCCAGTACCTCCCGGACGGCGTGCTGGTGAACGACATTGCGATCAGCAAGGGCATGGCCACGGTCACCCTGAACGCGCAGGACTTCGTGGTGAACGAGAAGTCGCTGAAGAGCAAGGGCAGTTGCTGAGGGGCGACGCCCCCGGTCCGTAACACGGGCGAATCCCCAGCCCGGCCCCCGATAGACTTCCGGTACTTCTCCACCGGCTTCAGGGACCAATCCGGGTCCGCTCGCCTCCGAGAGATCCCCACTCGATTCATTCCGTGAGGTTTTCCCAGTGGCCTTTGACACGCACGCGGCAGCCAATCCGCTCGCCCCCGAATGGCTCGCCGTTCCCGGCGACGCCAACGCCCTCCATCCCGGCCTCTGGTCGCGCACGGTGGAACGACGGGACGGCGAGCTCGTCGTCGGCGGTGTGAGCGCCGCCGAACTCGCCGCCCGCTACGGCACCCCTGTCTACATCGTCGACGAAGTGGATGCGCGGGAGCGCGCTACCGAGGTGCGCTCCGCCCTGGTCGGCGCTTTCGAGCGCGTCGGGGGCTCCGCGAAGGTCTACTACGCGGGCAAGGCGTTCCTCAGCATCGAGGTCGCGCGCTGGATGAGCGAGGCCGGCCTCAACATCGACGTCTGCAGCGGTGGGGAGCTGGCCGTCGCCGTCGCAGCGGGCGTCGCCCCGGAGCGTCTGGGCTTCCACGGGAACAACAAGTCCCTCGCCGAGATCGACAGGGCTGTCTCGCTCGGCATCGGCGCCATCATCATCGACAGCGTGCAGGAGATCGAGCGCGTCGCAGAGGCCGCCGCCAGGCACGGTCGCGTCCAGTCGGTGCGGCTGCGCGTCAACAGCGGGGTGCACGCGCACACGCACGCCTTCCTCGCGACCGCGCACGAGGATCAGAAGTTCGGGATCGGGCTGGCGGCCGCCGCGGACGCCGCCGCGCGCATCCGGAGCCACGCGTCGCTGAACTTCCTCGGCCTGCACTGTCACATCGGCTCGCAGATCTTCGGGGCGGACGGCTTCGCGGAGTCCGCCGCCCGGCTGCTCGCCGTGCACACCGAGCTCCTGGCCGGTGGGCCGGTTCCCGAGCTGAACCTGGGCGGCGGCTTCGGCATCGCGTACACGTCCGTCGACGACCCGACGCCGATCGAGGAGCTGGCGGAGACCATCGCGCAGACGGTCGCCGCGGGCTGCGCCGAGCTGGGCATCCCGCTCCCCGTCGTGGCGTTCGAGCCCGGCCGGGCGATCATCGGACGGGCGGGGCTCACGCTCTACACCGCCGGCACGACCAAGGATGTGCCCGTGGCGTTCCAGGACGACGGGGAGACCGCGATCCGCCGCTACGTGAGCGTCGACGGCGGCATGAGCGACAACGCGCGGCTCGCGCTCTACGGGGCCGACTACTCCGTGCGCATCGCCGGACGGCAGTCCGTCGCGCCCGCCGAGCTGGTGCGCATCGCCGGCAAGCACTGCGAGAGCGGAGACATCGTCGTCGACGCCGACTACCTTCCCGGCGACGTCGCCCCCGGCGACCTGCTCGCCGTCCCTGCGACCGGCGCATACTGCTGGTCGCTCGCGAGCAACTACAACCACGTGGGCAGGCCGGCCGTGATCGCCGTCCGCGACGGCGCATCCCGCGTCATCGTGCGCGGAGAGACCGAGCACGACCTGCTGATGCGCGACGCTGCGTACGAAGGAGCCGACGCATGATCGAGTACCGCAACCTCCGGGTCGCCCTCCTGGGCGCAGGCTCCGTCGGATCGCAGGTGGCACGGCTGCTGCTGGAACAGGGAGACGAGTTCGCCTCCCGGGTCGGCGCGAAGCTCGAACTGGTCGGCATCGCCGTCCGCGACCTGGATGCGCAGCGCGACGTCGACCTGCCGCGCGAGCTGTTCACCACCGACGCTGCCTCCCTGATCCTCGGCGCGGACATCGTGGTCGAACTCATGGGCGGCGTCGAGCCTGCCCGCGGCTACGTGCTGCAGGCCATCAACTCCGGCGCGGACGTGATCACCGCCAACAAGGCGCTGCTGGCCACGCACGGTCCCGAGCTGTTCGAGGCGGCGGAGCAGGTCGGCGCCCAGCTCTACTACGAGGCGGCCGTCGCCGGAGCCATCCCGATCATCCGGCCGCTGCGCGACAGCCTCGCCGGCGACAGGGTCAACCGCATCCTCGGCATCGTGAACGGCACCACCAACTTCATCCTCGACCGCATGGATGTGAACGGCGAGTCCCTGCAGGACGCCCTCGCCACCGCCACCGACCGGGGTTACGCCGAGGCGGACCCGACGGCCGACATCGGCGGATACGATGCCGCGCAGAAGGCCGCGATCCTCGCGAGCCTCGCCTTCCACACCACGGTGCCGCTCGAATCCGTCTACCGCGAGGGCATCACCTCGGTCACCACGGCGCAGGTCGACGCGGCCAGGGAGGCGGGGTCCGTGATCAAGCTGCTCGCGATCTGCGAGCGCCTCACCGACCCGGAGACCGGCCAAGAGGGCGTGTCCGCGCGGGTGTATCCCGCGCTGATCAGCCGCGACCATCCACTGGCTGCCGTGCACGGCGCGCACAACGCGGTGTTCGTGCAGTCCGCCGCCGCCGGCGACCTCATGTTCTACGGTGCGGGCGCCGGGGGAGTGGAGACGGCGTCCGCCGTGCTCGGCGACCTCGTCTCTGCGGCCAGGCGGCACGTGGTCGGCGGCCCGGGCGTCGCGGAGTCGACGCACGCGCAGCTTCCCGTGCTCGACATCGGCCGCGTCGTCACCCGCTACCAGATCACTCTGGATGTGGCGGACCAGCCCGGCGTGCTGGCCGCGGTCGCGCGCATCCTGAGCGATGGCGGCGTGAGCGTGGAGACGGTGCAGCAGTCCGTGCCGAGCACCACAGGGCCCGTCACGATCCCGAGCGCTGTCATCGCAGGTAACGCTGCGGTTCACGGCAACGGCGCGCCCACCGCTACCCTGGTTATCGGCACCCACGAGGCCGAGGAGGCCGCACTCGCGGCCACCGTTGAGGCTCTCGCGGCGAGCGACGCCGTGACAGCCATCTCATCCGTACTCCGAGTCGAAGGATCGTAATGCCCGAGAAAGCGAATAGTCGTCAGTGGCGGGGCGTCCTGCGTGAATACGCGGACCGCCTGAACATCAGCGATGCCACTCCGATCGTGACGCTCGGCGAAGGCGGCACGCCGCTGCTGCCCGCTCCTGCGCTCTCCGCGCGCACGGGTGCGAACGTGTTCGTCAAGTTCGAGGGTATGAACCCCACCGGCTCCTTCAAGGACCGCGGCATGACGATGGCCATCTCGAAGGCCGTCGAGCACGGCGCGAAGGCCGTCATCTGCGCATCCACCGGCAACACCTCCGCGTCGGCCGCGGCGTACGCGACGCACGCGGGCATCCAGGCCGTCGTGCTGGTGCCGGAGGGCAAGATCGCGATGGGCAAGCTCAGCCAGGCCATCGCGCACAACGCGCAGCTGCTGCAGGTGCAGGGCAACTTCGACGACTGTCTCGACATCGCCCGCGAACTCGCGACCAACTACCCGGTCCACCTCGTCAACTCGGTGAACCCCGACCGCATCGAGGGCCAGAAGACGGCAGCGTTCGAGGTCGTCGAGGTGCTCGGCGACGCCCCGGACTTCCACATCGTCCCCGTCGGCAACGCGGGCAACTACACGGCGTACCACCGCGGATACACCGAGGAGCTGCAGCGCGGAGAGGCCACCAAGCTGCCCAGGATGTTCGGCTTCCAGGCCGCAGGCAGCGCCCCGATCGTTCTCGGCCAGCCCGTCAAGGACCCGGACACCATCGCCACGGCCATCCGCATCGGCAACCCGGCGTCGTGGGAGCTCGCGCTCAACGCGCGCGACGACAGCGACGGCTACTTCGGCGCGATCTCGGACGAGCACATCCTCGAAGCGCAGCGCATCCTGTCCGCCGAGGTCGGCATCTTCGTCGAGCCGGCCTCCGCGATCAGCGTCGCCGGTCTGCTGGAGCGCTCGGCCGCCGGGGTCATCCCCGCCGGCGCGACCGTCGTCCTCACCGTCACCGGCCACGGCCTGAAGGACCCGCAGTGGGCCCTCCGCACCGCTGACGGCTCCGACGTCCAGCCCACCGTCGTCCCCGTGGACACCACCGCCATCGCCGACGTGCTCGGTCTGGTGGCGAGCGAAAAGGCAACCGCGTGACCTCGCAGGCCGCCGACCTGAGCGGCCGCGCCGTCACGGTCAAGGTTCCGGCGACCAGCGCCAACCTCGGCCCGGGCTTCGACACCCTCGGTCTCGCCCTCGCGCTCTACGACGAACTGCAGGTGTCGGTCCGCGACGAGCCCGGCGCGACCGTCGAGGTCATCGGCGTCGGAGCCGGCGAGGTGCCCACCGACGAGAGCAACCTCGTGGTCCGGGCCATCGCGCACACCTTCGAGTCCGTCGGCATCCCGATGCCCGGGCTGCAGCTCGTCGCCCGCAACAACATCCCGCACGGCAGGGGACTCGGTTCCTCCGGTGCCGCCATCGTCTCCGGCATCATGGCGGCGAAGGGGCTGCTCGACGGCATCGTCGACATCGACGCCCAGGGTCTCCTCGCGCTCGCCAACGACATGGAGGGCCACCCGGACAACGTGGCCCCCGCGCTCTTCGGAGGACTCACCATCGCGTGGGTCACCCCCGAGGGCCCGCGGTTCAAGAAGCTGATCGTGCACCGCGGCGTCTCTCCGCTCGTGCTCGTGCCGCAGCACGTCATGTCGACGGCGCTCGCCCGCAGCCTGCAGCCGCAGTCCGTGCCCCACGAGGATGCGGTCTTCAACGTCTCGCGGTCCGCGCTGCTGGTCGCCGCCCTCATCCAGAGCCCAGAGCTGCTGCACGCCGCAACGGAGGACAAGCTCCACCAGAGCTACCGCGCCTCCGCCATGCCGGAGACCGACCGGCTGATCACGCTGCTGCGGGAGAACGGCTTCGCCGCTGTCGTCTCGGGAGCAGGTCCGTCGATCCTCGTGCTCTGCAGTGACCCGAGCCAGCGGCTCGCCGCCGCCGAGCTGGTGGCCGCGCAGTCGGAGACGCCCTGGCAGGCGCTCATGCTCGCGGTCGACTTCAAGGGCGCAACGGTCTCGCAGCTCGCCGCGAAAGCGCTGGACACGCCGGTCGCGTAGCGTCAAGAGCAGTCCCGCATCAGTGGTAAACTGTGCGTGCACCCGCAGAAACCTCTCCATGAGCGAATCTGATCTTCGGGTGATTTCTAGCAATCATGCCGTCACTCCTACCTGTGCACCCGAGTACCTTTCGGTGACACCCCAGAACCGGTAGTTCATGTGACGAGTGCTCCAGAACGACGGCGAGAATCGCGCGTCGGGGGAAAGGAATCCTCTTCAGTGACTGATGTCGAACTCCACGCCGGGGGCGTGGACACCAGCGACCTGACCTCCCTCAAGGTGGCAGAGCTTCAGGCTCTCGCCGCCCAGTTGGGACTTCAGGGAGCAACCAAGCTTCGCAAGGGCGAACTCGTGACGGCCATCGCCGCCGCGCGTGCGGAGGCCGCGGGTTCCGCGACCCCCGCAGCCGAAGCACCCGCTGCCGCACCGGCAGCGGAGAACGCCCGTGCAGCATCCCAGGTCCTCATCGAGCCGCTCATCGCAGAGCCGGCATCGGAGGAGCCGCACGTCGGAGAGCCCGTGCTGCCGGACGCAGCCACCGCTCCCGCCGAGCAGGCGCCCCGCCGCCGCGGCTCGCGCCGCGTGTCGAGTGCAGACGGCACCGGGATCGCAGCAGCGACCCACGTGAACACCGGCGCGACCGGCGTCGACTCGCTCATCCCGGATGTGGATGCACTGCTCGACTCCGCGCTCGCCAACCGCGAGTCCGCCGCCCAGCAGGCCGGCGCCGACGGCGACAAGCAGCCGGAGCAGGGCCAGGGTCAGAGCCGCAACCGCCGCCGCGGACGTGGACGGGACGCCGACCAGAACGCCCAGCAGGACCAGGGCGAGAAGGCCGACAACGGCGCAGGATCGCAGGATGCGGGCGACGCGCAGGCTCAGGGCGACGCCCAGGGCGACGGCGACCAGCAGCCCCGTCAGGGCCGCAACCGCAACAGGAACCGCAACAAGAACGGTCAGGGCCAGAACGGCCAGCAGGGCGGAGACGCCCAGCAGGCGCAGAACCAGCAGGGCGGCCAGCAGGCCGACCGCGACAGGGACCGCGACGACCAGAAGCAGGGCGGCCAGAACGGCCAGCAGAACCGCAACGGTCAGCAGAACCGCAACGGCGGCCAGGACACCCAGGCCGACGGCGACCGCGCAGGCCGCAGCCGCTACCGCGACCGCAAGCGCCGCGGAAGCACCGGAGCAGACGAGCTCGAGCCCGAGATCAGCGATGACGACGTGCTCATCCCCGTCGCGGGCATCCTGGATGTGCTCGACAACTACGCGTTCGTCCGCACCTCCGGCTACCTGCCGGGTGCCAGCGACGTCTACGTCTCCCTCGGCCAGGTCAAGAAGTACAACCTGCGCAAGGGCGACGCCGTCGTCGGAGCGATCCGCCAGCCGCGCGAAGGCGAGAACAACACCCGTCAGAAGTACAACGCCATCGTCAAGGTCGACTCGATCAACGGCCAGACCATCGACGAGGCGGCAGGCCGCGTCGAGTTCGGCAAGCTGACCCCGCTCTACCCGCAGGAGCGCCTGCGCCTCGAGACGGAGCCCGGCAAGCTGACGCAGCGCATCATCGACCTGGTCGCCCCGATCGGGAAGGGCCAGCGCGGCCTCATCGTCGCGCCGCCGAAGGCCGGCAAGACGATCGTCATGCAGCAGATCGCGAACGCCATCACCACGAACAACCCTGAGGTGCACCTCATGGTCGTCCTGGTCGACGAGCGTCCGGAAGAGGTCACCGACATGCAGCGCACGGTGAAGGGTGAGGTCATCGCCTCCACCTTCGACCGTCCGGCAGAAGACCACACCACGGTCGCCGAGCTCGCCATCGAGCGTGCGAAGCGTCTGGTGGAGCTCGGCCACGACGTCGTCGTGCTGCTCGACTCGATCACCCGCCTGGGCCGCGCGTACAACCTGGCTGCCCCCGCATCCGGTCGCATCCTCTCCGGTGGTGTCGACGCCTCTGCGCTGTACCCGCCGAAGCGCTTCTTCGGAGCCGCCCGCAACATCGAGCACGGCGGATCGCTCACGATCCTCGCTTCTGCGCTCGTCGAGACCGGTTCCAAGATGGACGAGGTCATCTTCGAGGAGTTCAAGGGCACCGGCAACATGGAGCTCCGCCTGTCCCGCCAGCTGGCGGACAAGCGCATCTTCCCCGCTGTCGACGTCAACGCATCCGGCACCCGCCGCGAAGAGATGCTGATGGGCGCGGACGAGGTCAAGATCACCTGGAAGCTGCGTCGTGCCCTCGCCGGCCTCGACCAGCAGCAGGCGCTCGAGATCGTGCTCGGCCGTCTCAAGGAGACCTCGAGCAACGTCGAGTTCCTGATGCAGGTCCAGAAGTCGATGCCCGCGCCGGCCAACGGCCACGGCACCGCGCACTCGCACGGCCACGAGAACGACCACCGCTAGCTGAGAAGTGCCCGCCGACCCCGCAGAACCGCGGAGTCGACGGGCACTTTTCCGTTCCCGGACACGCTCGTACCCACTCAGAAAGAAGACGCAATGTTCGAATCGGTGAACAGCCTGATCGCCGAGCACGACGACCTGCAGGAGCAGCTCGCCGACCCGGAGCTGCACAGCGATCCCGTGCGCTCCAAGAAGGTCAACCGGCGCTATGCGGAACTCAGCCGCATCGTCGCCGCGTACCACCAGTGGAAGCAGCTGGAGGACGACCTCGCGGCGGCGAAGGAGCTGGCAGCGGAGGACGAGGCGTTCGCCGAGGAGGTGCCAGGGCTCGAAGCGAGCCTGGAGGAGTCCGGCGAGAAGCTGCGCAGGCTGCTGATCCCGCGCGACCCCAACGACAGCCGCGACGTCATCATGGAGATCAAGATGGGCGAGGGCGGGGCGGAGTCCGCGCTGTTCGCCGCCGACCTGCTCCGGATGTACCTGCACTACGCGGAGTCGAAGAAGTGGAAGACCGAGATCCTGGAGCAGACCTCCAGCGACCTCGGCGGCATCAAAGACGTCCAGCTCGCGATCAAGGGCTCGTCCAGCGACCCGGCGGAGGGCGTCTGGGCGCACCTCAAGTACGAGGGCGGGGTGCACCGCGTGCAGCGGGTGCCGGCGACCGAGTCGCAGGGACGCATCCACACGTCGGCGGCGGGCGTGCTCGTCTTCCCCGAGGTGGATGAGCCGGAGGAGGTCGAGATCAACCAGAACGACCTGAAGATCGACGTCTACCGGTCGAGCGGCCCCGGCGGCCAGTCGGTCAACACGACGGACTCCGCCGTGCGCATCACGCACCTCCCGACCGGCATCGTCGTGGCGATGCAGAACGAGAAGAGCCAGCTGCAGAACCGCGAGGCCGGGATGCGCGTGCTGCGCGCCCGAGTGCTCGCGCGCCAGCAGGAGGAACTGGATGCGGAGGCCGCCGCCGTGCGCAAGAGCCAGATCCGCACGATGGACCGTTCAGAGCGCATCCGCACGTACAACTTCCCGGAGAACCGGATCGCCGACCACCGCACCGGCTACAAGGCGTACAACCTCGACGCCGTCATGAACGGTGCCCTGGAGCCGGTCATCGACTCCTGCATCCAGGCCGACGAGGAGTCCCGCCTGGCCGACCTCGCCACCGACTGAAAAAATCGAGTCCGAAGTTGTTCACGCGACACGCCGGTGTCGGGCGTGAACAACTTCGGACTCGATTGCTTGGGGGCCGCGCGTCAGATGTAGATGGCCGGGTCGAGGAAGTCGTCGCCGGGGATCTGCTCGTGGCCGGTGCGCGGGCGAGCGCGGGCCGGGACGCCGGTGAGGACGGACCCCGACGGGGAGTCGTGGATGACGACGGCGTTCGCGCCGATCACGGTGTGCGACCCGATCGAGATCGCGCCGAGCACCTTCGCCCCTGCGCCGACGATCACACCGTCGCCGATCGTCGGGTGCCGCTTGCCGTGACCGCTGCCCTTCCCGCCCAGGGTGACGCCGTGGTACAGCATCACGTCGTCGCCGACGAAGGTGGTCTCGCCGATCACCACGCCCATCCCGTGGTCGATGAAGAAGCGCCGTCCGATCGTGGCGCCCGGGTGGATCTCGATGCCGGTCAGGAACCGGGTGAACTGCGACAGGAACCGCGCAGGCATCTTCAGTCCTGACCGCCACAGCCGGTGGGCGAGGCGGTAGGACCAGATCGCGTGCAGGCCGGAGTACGCCGTGAAGACCTCGAAACCGCTGCGCGCTGCAGGATCGTGTCTGCGCGCGTTCGCGATGTCCTCACGGATGCGGGAGATGAACGCCAATGGATCAGTCCAGCAGGTCGGCCCAGAGCGGGGTCGAGATGTAGCGCTCACCGGTGTCGCACACCACGGCGACGATGGTCTTGCCCGCGTTCTCCGGCCGCTTCGCGAGCTGCAGGGCAGCCCAGACGATCGCTCCGGACGAGATCCCGGCGAGGATGCCCTCCTCGCTGGCGAGCTTCTTCGCGATGTCGAGAGCGTCGTCGAACGACACGTCGACGACCTCGTCGTAGATCGTGGTGTCCAGGATCTCCGGCACGAAGTTCGCGCCGATGCCCTGGATCTTGTGCGGCCCTGGCTTGCCGCCGTTCAGGATGGGGGAGTCGATCGGCTCCACGGCGACCACCTGCACGCCGGGCTTCCGCTCCTTCAGCACCTGGCCGACACCGGTGATGGTGCCTCCTGTGCCGACGCCGGCGACGAAGATGTCGACACCGCCGTCGGTGTCCTCCCAGATCTCCTCCGCGGTCGTCGCGCGGTGGATGGCGGGGTTGGCCTCGTTCGCGAACTGTTGCGCCCAGATGGCGTTCTCGGTGTTCGCGACGATCTCCATGGCTTTCTCGACCGCTCCGCGCATCCCGTCCGGTCCCGGCGTGAGCATGATCTCCGCGCCGAACGCGCGCAGCAGCACGCGGCGTTCCTTGCTCATCGTCTCCGGCATGGTCAGGATCACCTTGTATCCGCGGGCGGCGCCGACCATCGCGAGCGCGATGCCGGTGTTGCCGCTCGTGCCCTCGACGACGGTGCCGCCCGGACGCAGCGCTCCCGCCTTCTCCGCCGCGTCGATGATCGCGACGCCGATGCGGTCTTTGACGCTGCCGGCCGGGTTGTAGAACTCCAGCTTGCCGAGCACCGTCGCGCCGACGCCTTCGGCGATGCGATTGAGCTTGACGAGCGGGGTCCTTCCGACCGCCTCGGTGATGTTCTCGTAGACGTGACCAGTCATGGCTCTTCCTCGTTGACGCGGGTGGACGGTGTGAAAGCCCTACAACTCTATTCCCGTCGCGGCGGGTAACCGTCTGTGTGACTCCTGGGGGCGTGCCGTAGGCTCGACGGGCGATGTCATCCGAAGCCAGCTCCCCTCCGTCCGTCCGCTCCGTCAGAGACGAGGTCGCAGCGCTCCTCGCGCGCGCGGGCGTCCCCGACCCGGAGGTCGACGCCGACCTGCTCGTCGGCCATGTGCTCGGCGAGGGGCGCGGGCGCGTGCAGGCGCTCATCCACCTGGATGCGACGGTCCAGGATGCGGACGTGTCGCGCATCAGAGAACTCGCAGAACGCCGCGCCACCCGCGAGCCGTTGCAGCACATCACCGGCACCGCCCCGTTCCGCTCGCTGGAGCTGGCCGTCGGGCCCGGCGTGTTCGTCCCGCGGCCCGAGACCGAGCAGGTGGTGCAGTTCGCGATCGACGCGCTGCGCTCCGTGCCGAGTGCAGAGCCGATCGGCGTCGACCTCGGCACAGGGAGCGGGGCGATCGCGCTGGCGATGGCGACGGAGGTGCCGCACGCGCGCATCCACGCCGTCGAGAACTCGCCGGAGGCGTTCATCTGGGCCAGACGCAACGTGGAGGAGTCCGGCGTCACGAACGCCAGGGTCGTGTTCGTGGACCTGGCCGACGCGCTGCCCGAACTCGACGGCACGGTCGACGTCGTCATCTCCAACCCGCCGTACATCCCAGCCGAGGCGATCCCGCGCGACCCGGAGGTGCGGCTCTACGACCCGCCGGCCGCGCTGTACGGCGGCCAGGACGGCCTCGACGTCGTCCGGACGATCTCGCGCGTCGCCCAGCGGCTGCTGCACGACGGGGGAACACTCGTCCTGGAGCACGGCGAGCTGCAGGGGGCCGAGATCCGGGAGCTGCTCACCGCGGACGGATGGCGTGCCGCCGCGACGCACCGCGATCTGACGACGCGCGACCGCACGACGACCGCGATCCGCTAGTCCTTCTGCCGCGAGCCGCTAGCCCTTCTGCCGCGCGCGGCGCTCCTCCTCCTTCGCCAGCCGCTCGCGCACCTTCGCGATCACCTCGCGCTCCCGCTTCCGCGCCTCCCGCAGCTGCGACTCCGCCTCCCTGCGGGCCTTCGCCGCCTCGCGGATCGCCTTGTCGTTCGGCACAGGCTCCGGCCGGGGCTCGTAGGCCGTGACCGGCTCGCCGCTGCGCCGGGACGACACGTAGTGCTCGATGCCGTCCAGGATGCGTTCCAGCCCGAACGCGAAGTCGTCCTGGTCGTCGTCGCCCTCTGCGTCCGAGTACGTGCCGGAGAGCACAAGCGGCGACAGGTATGGGAAGCGCTCCGGGGTGACGAGCTCGGCCAGCGCCGCGGTGAACGCCTCGCCGCGCTGCGGAGGGCCTTCCAGCTGCCGGGAGCGGGTCACATCCCGTTCGACCACCGCGGTCGCGCGCGCGTACGAGCTGAGCAGCAGGGCCGTCGACATCTTTTCCGGCTCGGTGAGCGGCAGGTCCTTCATCACCCGCAGTCCCCAGTCGAGCACCGCGAGGTTGTTCGGCATCAGCGGCATCCCCGCGATCGGGATGTCGGGGAACCAGGGGTGCGCCTGGACCACCTGGATGCTCGCCATCGCCCAGAGCCGCAGCCCGCTGCGCCAGTCGGTGTCCTCCTCCTCGGAGGGGATCGGCACGGCGCAGACCGCATCCTGCATCAGGGCGAGCACGTCGTCCTTGCTGGTGACGTAGCGGTAGAGGGACATCGTGGTGAAGCCGAGCGCCGTCGCGATCTTGCTCATCGAGACTGCCGCGAGGCCCTCGTCGTCGGCGAGCTGGATCGCAGCATCGACGATCCGCTCGATGCTGAGCTCGCGTTTCGGCCCGCGCTGCGGGCGCTCTGCGACTCCCCAGCTGAGCGCTACGGCTCGGGGGAGTGCTTCTTCGACGGCATCGGCCATGTCGCGCCCTTTCGGTTGTTGACACCCATCCTAGAACTGTGTATACCTTAAACAAAACAGTGTGCACCATAAACAGTTTGCGTCGTACTCAGAAGAGTGGATGCAGAAAGGAACCGATCATGACAGCTCAAGCGATCCAGATCGCCGGCCTCCGGAAGTCCTTCGGCGACCAGCGTGTGCTGGACGGCATCGACCTCAGCGTCGCGGCGGGAAGCGTGTTCGCGCTGCTCGGGCCGAACGGCGCAGGCAAGACGACGCTGATCAACATCCTGTCCACTCTGGTGGCTCCGGATGCAGGCCAGGCCACCGTCTGCGGCCACGACGTCGTGCACGACAGGGAGGGCGTCAAGCGCTCGATCAGCCTCACCGGTCAGTCCGCCGCCGTCGACGACGTGCTCACCGGCGAGGAGAACCTGCGCATGATGGCGAGGCTCTCCGGATACACCGCAGCAGGAGCGCGGACGCGGACGGCGGAGCTCATCGAGCGCTTCGACCTCGGCGACGCGGCCCGCAAGCGCGTCAAGGCGTACTCCGGCGGGATGCGCAGGCGTCTCGACCTCGCCATCAGCCTGGTCGCGACCCCGCCGGTCATCTTCCTCGACGAGCCGACCACCGGACTCGACACCCGCAGCAGGCAGACGCTGTGGGCGATGATCCTCGACCTCGCTGCACAGGGCATCACCATCCTCCTCACCACGCAGTACCTGGAGGAGGCCGACCAGCTCGCCGACCGCATCGCCGTGATCGACCACGGCGTCGTCGTCGCGGAGGGCACGGCCGCCGAGCTCAAGGCGCGCGTCGGGGGAGAGGTCGTCGAGCTGAGGGACGCCGACGACGAGATCGTCCGCGAGCTCCCCACCGACGGCACCGTCCACGGACTCCGCGCCGCCATCGATCAGCTGGATGCGCACCTCCTGCCCGGCGGCAGCGTCAGCATCCGCAAGCCCAGCATGGACGACGTGTTCCTCGCGCTCACGTCGAGCCCCGCGTCACCCGCATCCACCGCATCCCGTGCAGCAGAAGAAATGGAGGTCACCCGATGACCGTCGCACTGGACACCCGCCCGACCGCGGCCCCCGCCGCCGTCGACCGTACCGTCTCCCGCCTCACGAGCACCGTCGTGTTCGTCGGCCGCAGCCTCCGCCACACCGTGCGCAACGTCGAAGCGCTCACGATGGCGATCCTGCTCCCGATCATGCTCATGCTGCTGTTCACGTACGTGTTCGGCGGCGCGATCGACGGAGGAGGGGACTACGTGAACTACGTCGTCCCCGGCATCATCCTGCTCTGCGCGGGCTTCGGCTCGTCGAGCACCGCGGTCGACGTGGCCGACGACATGACGAACGGCATCGTCGACCGGTTCCGCACCATGCCGTTGCACGCCAACGGGGTCATCACCGGCCACGTGGTGGCGAGCCTCGTGCGCAACCTCCTGGCCACCGGCGTCGTGATCGGCGTGGCCCTCGCGGTCGGCTTCCGGCCGACGGCGAACGCGGCGCAGTGGCTCGGCGCCATCGCGGTGATCGCCCTGTTCATCCTCGCGATCACCTGGCTGTACGCCGCGATCGGGCTGGCCGCGAAGAACCCGACGGCCGCGAACGGCTACGGCTTCGCCCTGCTGTTCCTGCCGTACCTGTCGAGCGCGTTCGTGCCGACGGACACGATGCCGACCTGGCTGCAGTGGATCGCCGAGAACCAGCCGATCACGCCCATCATCGAGACGATCCGCAGCCTCCTCTTCGGCACGGACGCAGGCACCCGCCCGCTCTGGGCGATCGGCTGGTGCCTCGCGATCATCGTCGGCGCCTACCTCTGGGCGGCCATCCAGTTCCGTCGCAAGGCCGGCCGCCGCTGACCGGCGATCCCGTCCCCGCCCAGATGGCTGCGCTCGACGGCTATGGGCGGGGACGGGTGGAGAAGGTGTGGATGGCGGCGCGGAGGCCGTCGGTGTCGAAGGTGCCGTCGGCCAGCTTGGTGAAGTGGAAAGCGTGCATCCCGGCCTCGCGGGCGCCCTCGACGTTGGCGAGGGAGTCGTCGAACAGGATCGCGTCTGCAGGGTCGACGCCGAACCGGCCGAGCGCCCTGGTGAAGATGCGCCGCTCCGGCTTGCGGGCGCCGAGCACCGCGGAGACGAGGTCGTTGCCCTGCAGCACGTCGACGATCTCGGGGGTCAGCACCGGCAGCGAGTCCTTGAACGGGATCGGGTTGTTGGACAGCAGAGAGACCGTGCCGAGCGTCGCCGCCTCGTGCAGGGCGTCGATCGATCCCTGGATCGGTGTCATGGCCGCTTTTCTGGCCTGCTGCCACTGCTCCAGCGTGAGGCGGGCGCCCGTCACGTCGGCGAACGCATCCAGGTATTCGGCGCTCGTGGAGTACTCGCCGATCTCCGCCGCGCGCTCGAACCCTCCCGCCCACCAGCTGGAGGCCAGGCGGTACTGGCTCACGCCGCCGAGCTGCGCCAGCGCGGGCAGGCGCTTGTGGAAGTCGTAGTCGTAGAGGGTCTTGTCGCAATCGAAGAAGTAGACATCCATCAGGACAAGTATCGACCTTCCAGCAGGGAACGCCCTGATCGCTCATCTATCATGGTGGGCGACATGTCTCCCATCTACGACTGCTCCGTCGACTCCGAACTCCTCACCGGCATGCGGCTCGCGCGCGCCGCCATCGGGCGGGGCGAACTCGTCGTGATACCGACGGACACGGTCTACGGGGTCGCGGCGGACGCCTTCAACCCCGCCGCCGTGCAGCGCCTCCTGGATGCGAAGGGTCGCGGCCGTCAGTCGCCTCCCCCCGTGCTCATCCCCGGCATCCCGACCCTCGCCGCCCTGGCTGAAGAGGTCCCGCAGGCCGTGACCGACCTCGTCCAGGAGTTCTGGCCGGGCGGGCTGACCGTCGTGCTGCCCGCGCAGCCGTCGCTGGTCTGGGACCTGGGGGAGACCCGCGGAACGGTCGCCCTGCGCATGCCGAGCGACACCATCGCCCTCGAACTCCTCTCCGAGACCGGCCCGCTCGCGGTCTCCTCCGCCAACCTCACCGGCCGCCCCGCCGCCCGCACCGCCGCGGAAGCAGAGGCCATGCTCACCGACTCCGTCTCCGTGTACCTCGACGGGGGAGAGGCGGGCGCCGGGTACGACCGCGTCGACGGCAAGGACAGCTCGTCCACCATCGTCGACGCGACCGCGCTGGCCGCAGGAACGGGAAAGCTCCGCATCCTGCGTCACGGCGTGATCTCGGCGGAGCAGATCCGTGCCGTCGTCGGCGACCAGCTCGCGGACGACAGCGTGGTGGAGCCCACCGATTCCTCCCCGGGCGCCTGAGCCGTGACCCTCCTCCTCGCCCTCGCGCTGATCTCGGCCGTCATCACCTTCGGGATGTCGCTCGTCGTCTACAAGCTGAGCCTCAAGTACCGGCTGTACCCGAAGATCCGGGAACGGGATGTGCACACCAGGCCGACTCCGCGGCTCGGCGGCATCGCGATGTTCCTCGGCATCCTGGTCGCGTTCGGCGTCGCCTGGCTGCTGTCCAGCCAGTTCGGCGTGCTGACGTTGATCTTCTCCGACTCCGGGCCGATCATCGCCATCCTGGGCGCCTCGCTGCTGATCGTGGTCATCGGCGTCGCCGACGATATCTGGGACCTCGACTGGATGACCAAGCTGGCCGGGCAGTTCGTGGCGGCCGGGCTCGTGGCCTGGCTGGGCGTGCAGATCTACTCCCTGCCGATCGGCGGCCTGACCGTCGGGTCGCCGGTGATGAGCATCATCATCACGCTGTTCGCCATCGTGCTCGTGATGAACGCCATCAACTTCATCGACGGCCTGGATGGTCTCGTGGCGGGCGTGGCGCTCATCGCCAACGGCTCGTTCCTCGTCTACACCTATCTGCTGCAGCGCGAGATCAGCCCGCAGAACTACTTCAGCCTCGCCGGCGTCATCGCGGCCATCCTGGTCGGAGCGTGCGCCGGGTTCCTGCCGCTCAACTGGCATCCGGCGAAGATGTTCATGGGAGACGCGGGAGCGCTCCTGATCGGGCTGCTCATGGCCACCTCGGCCATCTCGGTCACCGGCACGATCAACCCGGAGGCGCTGCAGACCCTCGGCAAGTCGTCGCTCGTCCCCGCGTTCGTGCCGATCATCGTCCCGTTCGCCGTGCTGATCGTGCCGCTCCTCGACTTCGGGCTCGCCGTCATCCGGCGGCTGCGGGCGGGGAAGTCGCCGTTCAGCGCCGACCGCAAGCACCTGCACCACCGGCTCCTCGACATGGGGCACACCCACCTGCACGCCGTGCTGATCTTCTACGGCTGGACCGCCGTGCTGTCGATCGGCTGCCTGCTGTTCTTCTTCGACCCGTACTGGATGGCGATCGTGTTCATCGCCGTCGGCCTGGTGGTGTGCGCGGCGTTCACGCTCGCCCCACTGAGCCGCAGGAAGGCCAACGAGGCCGCGGCGGAGCTCGCCCCGGCCGGAACGGACGAGGCGGACGCGACCGCCCGCTACGACCAGCTGGACGCCGCGAGCGAGCACGCCCCCACCACCGCGCCCACCCCGGCGACCACCCCCCTCAGCAAGGAGACACAATGACCGACCACGACGGCGGAACCCCCGCCGACGGCCGGCCCGACGAACCCGCCGCACCGCAGCAGGCGGCGCCCGCCCAGCCATCGTCGACCCCCATCCTCAAGGACGTGCTGAAGTACGGCCTCATCCTCGCGCTGGTCATCGCCGTCGTCGGCGCGATCCTCGGCGGCGTCTTCGCCGGATGGATCGGCGTGACCAGCGCCCTCATCGGCACGCTGATGGCCGTGGTGTTCCTCAGCATCACCGCTCTGAGCATCCTGATCGCCAACAAATTCGTCGGCACCGATCTGTTCGTCGGCCTGTTCTTCGGCATCGTGCTCGGCGGCTGGCTGCTCAAGTTCGTACTGTTCCTCGTGCTCGCCTTCGTGCTCAGGGACCAGCCGTGGATCAACCCGATCGTGCTCTTCCTGAGCCTGATCGCAGGGGTCATCGGGTCGCTAGTCGTCGACATGATCGTCGTCTTCCGGTCCCGCGTGCCATACGCCAGCGACGTCACGCTGCCCGGTGAGAAGCGCTGACCCGTGTCCGATTCGTTACCCTGCGAAAACTCTTGTAGAGTTGTGGTGATTCCCCACCCGCATAGCGCCTCAGGCTTCAATCGGCGCATGATCCCGGGTGTCCAAATGTTCGTCGCTGCGAGAGCTTTGGCTCGACGCCCCGAAACAGGAGATAGCGCTGTTAGCTAACGCTGTGAACCTGCTGGTCCAGACCGCAAGCTCCGATGATGGTAGCTTCCACGGTCCGTCGATCGATGAGTTCTTCCCGCCCGCAATCTTTTCCATCGGTGGCTTCGAGGTCAACCGGATCATGGTCATCCGCTTCATCGCGGTCCTGGCCATCGTCCTGATCTTCTGGCTCGGCACCCGTCGCATGAAGGTCGTCCCCGGACGCTTCCAGTCGATCGTGGAGATGGGGCTCGACTTCGTTCGGGTCAACATCGCAGAGGACCTCCTCGGCAAGAAGGACGGTCGTCGCTTCCTGCCGATCCTCACCACCATCTTCTTCATGGTGCTGTTCATGAACCTGACGGGCATCATCCCCGGCCTGAACATCGCGGGCACCTCGGTGATCGGTGTCCCGCTGGTGCTCGCCATCGTCGCGTACATCTCGTTCATTTACGCGGGCATCAAGGCGAGCCCGGGCAACTTCTTCAAGAACTCGCTGTTCCCGCCCGGTGTGCCGAAGGCGCTCTACATCATCGTGACGCCGATCGAGTTCATCTCGACTTTCATCCTGCGCCCGATCACGCTGACGCTCCGACTTCTGATGAACATGGTCGTCGGCCACCTGCTGCTGGTGCTGTTCTTCAGCGCGACGGCGTTCTTCCTCTTCACCGCCGGAAGCTGGTGGTCGCTCTTCGGAATCGGCACCTTCGCGTTCGGCTTCGCATTCACCCTGTTCGAAATCCTGGTCGCAGTCCTCCAGGCCTACGTCTTCGCGCTGCTCACGGCTGTCTACATTCAGCTCGCAGTCGCCGAGGAACACTAATAACGTTCCGCGCACTCGCACGGAACGCCATCACGGAAGGAAACACATAACGTGGACATCGCTGCTATCTCCGGCAACATTGCCACCGTTGGATACGGTCTCGCGGCCATCGGCCCGGCCATCGGCGTCGGCATCGTCGTCGGCAAGACCATCGAGGGCGTCGCTCGCCAGCCCGAGCTCGCCGGCCGTCTCCAGGTTCTGATGTACATCGGTATCGCGTTCACCGAGGCGCTCGCGTTCATCGGTATCGCTACGTACTTCATCTTCACCACCGGCCAGTAGTCCTCTTTATCACTCTTCAGTAAGGAGGAACGATGCTCTACGGTTTGGTTCACGCCGCCGCGGAGGCCGAGCAGCGCAATCCGCTCATCCCCGAGTGGTATGACGTCGTCGGTTCATTCATCTGCTTCGTCATCATCCTGTTCTTCTTCTGGAAGCTCGTGCTTCCGCGGATGAAGAAGCTCCTGGATGAGCGCGCAGAGGCGATCGAAGGCAACATCGCGAAGGCCGACGAGGCTCAGCACAAGGCGGAGGCACTCCTCGAGGAGTACACCGCCCAGCTCGCCGACGCCCGCGCAGAAGCGGCCAAGATCCGTGAGCAGGCTCGCACCGACGGACAGAAGATCGTCGCAGAGGCGAAGGACAACGCGACGGTCGAGGCCGCCCGCGTCACCTCCAACGCCCAGGCGCAGATCGAGGCAGAGCGCCAGTCCGCCGTCGTCGCTCTCCGCAGCGAAGTCGGCTCGCTCGCCATCGACCTGGCATCGGGTGTCATCGGTGAGGCTCTCAACGACGACAAGAAGTCGCAGGCGATCGTCGACCGCTTCCTGGCCGACCTCGACGCCAGCGAAAAGGCAGGGTCGAACAAGTAATGGGAAGCGCCTCCAGAGAAGCACTGGCCAGGTCCGTGTCGGCTCTCGCCGCTCAGGGCTCCAAGGCCGATCTGGCGACGGCCGAAGACCTGTTCGCCGCAGGACGGGTCGTCGCAGACTCCGCCCAGCTCCGAGCGGTCGTCAGCGATCCCTCGGCCGACTCGGCGGGCAAGACCGCGCTCGTGCAGCGCGTCTTCGGCTCGCTCTCGGCGCCGGCCGTCGAGCTGCTGGGTGTCGTCGCGTCCGAGCGCTGGTCGAGCCAGGACGACGTCCTGGCCGCGATCGAAGAGCTCGGTGTCCGGTCGATCGCCCAGTCGGCGCCGAAAGACGTCGACATCGCCGCAGAGCTGTTCGCCTTCGGAGGCGCCGTGACCTCCAACGCGCAGCTCGAACTCGCACTGCGCAGCAAGCTCGCAGACCCGGCATCCAAGAGCGCGCTCGTCGAGCGCCTGCTCGACGGCAAGGCCTCCGTTCAGACGGTCGCCATCGTGCGCCAGCTGGTGCTGCAGCCTCGCGGCCGCAGCATCCGCGAGGGTCTGCGCGAAGCAGCCCGCGTCGTCGCGGCCCAGTCGGGACTCACCGTCGCGACGGTGTTCACCGCGAAGCCGCTCCCCGCCGCGCAGGCCGAGCGCCTGCAGGCGGGCCTCGCAGCGAAGTACGGACAGAAACTCAAGATCAACCAGGTCGTCGACCCCACCGTCCTCGGTGGACTGCGTGTGCAGATCGGCGACGACGTGATCGACGGCAGCATCGCCTCGCGCATCACCGATTTACGACTTCAGCTGGCGGGCTGACCG
This sequence comes from Leifsonia sp. NCR5, assembly GCF_002105485.1. Lineage (NCBI taxonomy): Bacteria > Bacillati > Actinomycetota > Actinomycetes > Micrococcales > Microbacteriaceae > Leifsonia > Leifsonia sp. NCR5. The sequence goes on along the minus strand of NZ_NCSR01000009.1, from coordinate 147,392 downwards.
CCCCAAGATAGGGAACAACGATGGCAGAACTAACGATCAGCCCCGACGAGATCCGGGACGCGCTCAAGGACTTCGTCACCAAGTACGAGCCCACCAAGGCAGCGACCACCGAGGTCGGACACGTCATCGACGCGTCCGACGGCATCGCGCACGTCGAGGGTCTCCCCGGCGTGATGGCGAACGAGCTCATCCGCTTCTCCGACGGCACCCTGGGCCTCGCCCAGAACCTCGACGAGAACGAGATCGGCGTCGTCGTCCTCGGCGAGTTCGACGGCATCGTCGAAGGCATGGAGGTGACCCGCACCGGCGAGGTCCTCTCCGTCCCCGTCGGCGACGGCTACCTCGGTCGCGTCGTCGACCCGCTGGGCAAGCCGATCGACGGCCTGGGCGACATCGCCTCCGAGGGTCGCCGCGCACTCGAACTGCAGGCGCCCGGCGTCATGCAGCGCAAGAGCGTGCACGAGCCGCTCCAGACCGGCATCAAGGCCATTGACGCGATGATCCCGGTCGGCCGCGGCCAGCGCCAGCTCATCATCGGCGACCGCCAGACCGGCAAGACGGCCATCGCGATCGACACGATCATCAACCAGAAGGCCAACTGGGACTCGGGCGACGTCAACAAGCAGGTTCGCTGCATCTACGTCGCCATCGGCCAGAAGGGCTCGACCATCGCCTCGGTGAAGGGCGCGCTCGAGGATGCAGGCGCGATGGAGTACACCACCATCGTCGCGGCTCCCGCCTCCGACCCCGCCGGCTTCAAGTACCTCGCTCCGTACACCGGCTCGGCCATCGGCCAGCACTGGATGTACGGCGGCAAGCACGTCCTGATCATCTTCGACGACCTGTCGAAGCAGGCAGAGGCCTACCGCGCCGTGTCGCTCCTCCTCCGTCGTCCGCCGGGACGCGAGGCATACCCGGGTGACGTGTTCTACCTGCACTCCCGTCTGCTGGAGCGTTGCGCCAAGCTGTCCGACGAGCTGGGCGCCGGCTCGATGACCGGTCTCCCGATCATCGAGACCAAGGCGAACGACGTCTCGGCGTACATTCCGACCAACGTGATCTCGATCACCGACGGCCAGATCTTCCTGCAGTCCGACCTCTTCAACGCCAACCAGCGTCCGGCGGTCGACGTGGGTATCTCGGTCTCGCGCGTCGGTGGCGACGCGCAGGTCAAATCGATCAAGAAGGTGTCGGGCACGCTCAAGCTCGAGCTGGCCCAGTACCGCTCCCTCGAAGCCTTCGCGATGTTCGCGTCCGACCTGGATGCGGCCAGCCGTCGTCAGCTCGCCCGTGGCGCACGCCTCACCGAGCTCCTGAAGCAGCCGCAGTACTCGCCGTTCCCCGTCGAGGAGCAGGTCGTCTCGATCTGGGCCGGCACCAACGGCAAGCTCGACGAGGTCGCTGTGGAAGACATCCTGCGCTTCGAGGCAGAGCTGCTCGACCACCTCCGTCGCAACACGGACGTCTTGAACGTGCTGCGCGAGACCAACCAGCTGTCCGACGAGACCGTCGCGACGCTCGAGGCAGAGGTCGACAAGTTCAAGCTCGAGTTCCAGACCGGAGAGGGCAAGCCGCTCGCCTCCGTCGGGCGCGAAGAGTTCGAAGCGATCGCCGAAGAGGATGTCAACCAGGAGCGCATCGTCAAGGCGAAGCGCTGAGCCGCGGCATCGCCCGGCGACAGCAGATAGTTACGTAGGAGAGACATGGGAGCGCAACTTCGGGTCTACCGGCAGAAGATCAAGTCTGCCCAGACGACCAAGAAGATCACTCGGGCCATGGAGCTGATCTCCGCCTCACGCATCCAGAAGGCGCAGGCGAGGGTCGCCGCTTCAACGCCGTACGCCCGCGCCATCACGCGCGCGGTGTCGGCCGTGGCGACGTACTCGAACGTCGAGCACGTGCTCACGACGGAGCCGGAGAAGATCGAGCGCGCAGCGATCGTCATCTTCTCCTCCGACCGTGGACTCGCAGGCGCGTTCAACTCGAACGTGCTGAAGGAGTCCGAGCAGCTCGCAGAGCTGCTCCGGAGCCAGGGCAAGGATGTCGTCTACTTCCTGATCGGACGCAAGGCGAGCGGATACTTCAGCTTCCGCCGCCGCGCGTTCGAGCGGGTGTGGACGGGCGGCACGGACGCTCCGGAGTTCGAGCAGGCCAAGGAGATCAGCGACGCGATCCTCGAGTCCTTCCTCCGCGACTCCGCGGACGGCGGGGTCGACGAGATCCACATCATCTACAACCGCTTCGTGAGCATGCTCACGCAGGAGCCGGAGGTCGTCCGACTGCTTCCGCTCGAGGTCGTGGAAGGTGTGGAGGAGCCTGGCGACAAGCAGATCCTCCCGCTCTACGAGTTCGAGCCGGATGTCGGCACCGTTCTCGACTCGCTCCTCCCGGTGTACATCGAGAGCCGCATCTTCAACGCCATGTTGCAGTCGGCTGCGTCGAAGCACGCTGCGACGCAGAAGGCGATGAAGTCCGCGAGCGACAACGCGGACAAGCTCATCACCGACTACACCCGCCTGGCCAACAACGCGCGCCAGTCCGAGATCACCCAGCAGATTTCCGAGATCGTCGGCGGTGCGGACGCACTGAGCTCCGCCAAGTAACTCGGACGACACACGTTTAGCAAACGAGAAGAGAAGACACCATGACTACCGCAACCGCCGAAGCTCAGGCTTCGACCGCGCAGCCGGCCGGCGTCGGGCGCATCGCCCGCGTCACCGGCCCTGTCGTCGACATCGAGTTCCCCCACGACTCGATCCCTGGCATCTACAACGCGCTCAAGACCACGATCACGATCGGCGAGGAGTCGACCGAGATCACCCTCGAGGTCGCACAGCACCTCGGAGACGACCTGGTCCGCGCCATCGCGCTCAAGCCGACCGACGGCCTGGTCCGTGGCGGAGAGGTCCGCGACACCGGAGCACCGATCTCGGTGCCCGTCGGTGACGTGACCAAGGGCAAGGTGTTCAACGTCACGGGCGACGTTCTCAACGCAGAGCCCGGCGAGACCATCGAGATCACCGAGCGCTGGCCCATCCACCGCCAGCCGCCGGCGTTCGACCAGCTGGAGTCGAAGACGCAGCTCTTCGAGACCGGTATCAAGGTCATCGACCTCCTCACCCCGTACGTGCAGGGTGGAAAGATCGGCCTCTTTGGTGGTGCGGGCGTCGGCAAGACCGTCCTCATCCAGGAGATGATCCAGCGCGTCGCGCAGGACCACGGTGGTGTGTCGGTGTTCGCCGGTGTCGGCGAGCGCACCCGTGAGGGCAACGACCTCATCCACGAGATGGAGGAGGCGGGCGTCTTCGACAAGACCGCCCTCGTCTTCGGCCAGATGGACGAGCCGCCGGGAACGCGTCTGCGCGTCGCCCTGTCCGCCCTGACCATGGCGGAGTACTTCCGCGATGTGCAGAAGCAGGACGTGCTGCTCTTCATCGACAACATCTTCCGCTTCACGCAGGCCGGTTCCGAGGTCTCCACGCTGCTCGGCCGCATGCCGTCCGCGGTGGGCTACCAGCCGAACCTCGCCGACGAGATGGGCCTCCTCCAGGAGCGCATCACCTCGACCCGCGGTCACTCGATCACCTCGCTGCAGGCGATCTACGTTCCCGCCGACGACTACACCGACCCGGCTCCGGCGACCACGTTCGCCCACCTCGACGCCACCACCGAGCTTTCGCGTGAGATCGCGTCGAAGGGTCTGTACCCGGCCGTCGACCCGCTGACCTCGACGTCGCGCATCCTCGACCCCCGTTACTTGGGCGAGGACCACTACCGCGTCGCCACCACGGTCAAGCAGATCCTCCAGAAGAACAAGGAACTGCAGGAGATCATCGCCATCCTCGGTGTCGACGAGCTCTCCGAGGAAGACAAGATCACGGTGTCGCGTGCGCGCCGCATCCAGCAGTTCCTCTCGCAGAACACCTACATGGCGAAGAAGTTCACCGGTGTCGAGGGTTCGACGGTTCCGCTCAAGGACACCATCGAGTCGTTCGACGCCATCGCCAAGGGCGAGTTCGACCACGTCGCGGAGCAGGCGTTCTTCAACGTCGGCCCGATCAGCGACGTGGAAGAGAAGTGGGCTCAGATCCAGAAGGAGAACGGCTAACAATGGCTGTCCTCAACGTCAGCGTCGTCGCCGCCGACCACGAAGTGTGGTCGGGCGAGGCGAGCATGGTCGTCGCGAAGACGGTCGAGGGTGAGATCGGTATCCTCCCCGGCCACGAACCGCTGCTGGCCATCCTCGCCTCCGGCGAGGTGCGCGTGACCCTGAACGGCGGGGAGTCGATCAAGGCCCAGGCCGACGACGGCTTCCTGTCCGTGGAGAACAACACGGTCACGGTGGTGGCACGCCAGGCGGAGCTCGTCTGACATGGCCGAGCAGCCCGTCAGCGTCGAGCGTCAGTTCGGCGACGTGCGCGTCCCCATCCTGATCGCGATGGCGGGCCTGCCCGGCTCAGGCAAGTCGACGCTCGCCGAGATCATCGGCGCCAGGCTCGGCGCCACGACGGTGTCCGTGGACCCGATCGAGGCGTCGATCCTGCGCGCCGGCATCGACTCCGACCAGCCGACGGGCCTCGCGGCCTACCTGGTCGCCGAGACGATGGCGGAGCAGGTGCTGCAGTCCGGTCACTCGGTGATCGTGGATGCCGTCAACGCCGTCGAGCCGGCTCGGCTGCAGTGGCGCGACCTCGCTGAGCGTTCCGGCGTGAAGCTGCGCGTGATCGAGGTGGTCTGCTCCGACGACGAGCTGCACCAGTCGCGGCTGGCGAAGCGCACCGGTCTCACGGCCGCGTACGCGGTGGAGCAAAGCGTCGACGAGTACGACGAGTGGAGGGGCGCCTGCGCCACCCTCCCGCGCGTCACGATCGACACCGCAGCACCGCTCGGCCAGAACGTCGAGATCGCTCTCGACTTCCTGGTGGCCTAGTTTGCTCATCCTCCTCCCGCCCTCCGAGACCAAGCGCGACGGGGGAGCGGGAGCTCCGCTCGACCTCGATGGCCTCCGCTTCGGCGAACTGAAGCCGGTGCGCAGGAACGTGCTCGCCGCGGTGGCCGCGCTGTCCAGGAACCGCGAGCACAGCATCCGCGCCCTGAAGCTCGGACCCAAGCAGGCGGCGGAGGTCGACCGCAACCGCGCGATCCGTTCGTCGCCCACGATGCCGGCGCTGAGCCGGTACACCGGAGTGCTCTACGACGCTCTGGATGCGCAGACCCTCACCGACGACCAGTGGGCGTTCGCCGGTTCGACCGTCGTGGTGCAGTCGGCTCTGCTCGGCCCGGTGGCCGCCACCGACCTCATCCCGGCCTACCGGCTGTCGTTCGACTCCCGGTTGTCGCTCGAGAAGGGCGTCGCGACGCTCAAGAAGCGGTGGGCGCCGGCTGCGAGCGCGGTGTTCCACGCGCATCCCGGGCTCATCGTGGACCTGCGGTCGGAGGGCTATGCGGCGCTAGGGCCGCTCCCTGGGCGGCCGGATGCGCACTATGTGCGCGTGCTCGCCCGCGACGGCGACGGCCACGTGCGCGCGCTCAACCACTTCAACAAGCAGGCGAAAGGCCTGTTCACGCGCGCACTCATCGAGGCGGGGACGGACTTCGCTACCACGGACGAGCTGCTCGCCTGGGCGGCCGCCGAGGGCTACGAGCTGCGCGCGGCCGGGGACGGATCGGCGGAGCTGGAGCTGATCGTGCCCGAGGTGGCGGGGGAGCCCGGCGCGTTGATGGCTGTGCTGCGCTGAGGCGGTCCCGGCGCACATCCGGAGCTGGATGGATGTCGAGATTGTGCGTGAATCAGTGGTGGACTTCCAAAAACTGAGATATGCTCAACCCTAGGTGAAGCGTCTCGGATAGCTTCGCATCGGGCAATGCGAGCAATGAGGAGGAGCCAGCCAGCCAGCCGGGGTCAGTGGGTGCGTTCGAAGTCGAACGGCCACCTCACCTCGTCTATCAGTCGGGCCGACGTAACGGAAACCCGGCGTGATCCCCTCACGCCGATCTCCTGGCCGGATGCGCGATGACACAACAGATTCCGCCTGCGGTCGGGCACGTGCGGACGTGACATCGCCAGCGAGAATCCGGTGCTATTAACGAGTACCGTCGTCGGCCCGACCCTCTCCTGGGTGGTGAGCTTCACGCGTGAGCGCGGAAGCAGCCGGTGAAATGGTCGTCGACCATTCCGGTGGCCTGCATCAGGGCATACATGGTGGTCGGGCCGACGAAGCGGAAGCCGCGGCGGCGCAGCTCTTTGCTGAGGGCGGTGGACTCGGGCGTGACGGCGGGGACCTCCGACCACGCGTTGGGGCGCCGGCGGCCCGTGGCGGGCGGGGCGAAGCTCCACATGAGTTCGTCGAGCGGCATGTCGAGGGCGAGCACGGCGTGCGCGTTGGAGATGGTGGCCTGGATCTTGCCGCGGTGGCGGATGATGCGCGCATCCTGGAGCAGTCGCTCGATGTCGGACTCGGTCATGGCGGCGACGGCGACGGGGTCGAAGCCGTGGAAGACCTCGCGGAAGGCGGGGCGGCGGCGCAGGATGGTGATCCAGGAGAGGCCGGCCTGGAATCCTTCGAGGCAGAGCTTCTCGTAGAGGGCGCGCGGGTCGTGCTGCTCGCGGCCCCACTCCTCGTCGTGGTAGCGGCGGTACTCCGGGTCGCTCGCCGACCAGGAGCAGCGGGCCAGGCCGTCGTCGCCGACGATCACGGCCGCGCGCGGGGGGAAGGATGGCTCGGCAGCAGCGGCAGGAGTGGCGGGGGCGGTGGTCTCGGTGCTCATGCGGCCAGCATGATCCCTTCGTGGGTGAGGAGCCAGAGTTTGGTGGGGATGCCGTCGCCTCCGCTGTAGCCGGTGATCTTGCCGGAGGAGGAGAGCACGCGATGGCAGCCGACGATGATCGGGATGGGGTTGGCGCCGACAGCGCCGCCGATCGCGCGGCCGGAGCCGGGGCGACCGATGCCGAGACCCAGCTCCCCGTATGACGTGTATGTGCCGAACTCGAGGCCGGCCAGTTGTTCCCAGACCGCGAGCTGGAAGGCTGTGCCGTCGAGCTTCACGGGGAGGTCGAAGTCTTTGCGGTCTCCCGAGAAGTACTCCTGCAGCTGCAGTTCGGCACGCTCCAGGACCTCGGTGGTGCGTTCCTCGTGCTGTTCGAGCGGGAGGTGGCCGGAGCGTTCGATGGAGAGGGAGGTGATGGCGTGACCGTCGCTGGTCAGCTCGATGCGGCCGATCGGACTCGGCATCCGTGTGAGGTAAGCGAAAGAAGTGGTCATGGGAAGACTCTACGGGGGGCCACCGACGTGTTCTCGCGGAAAACGGACATGGGGGATAAGTCGGGAGGGGGCCGTGGCTGTGGAGGGATCCGTGGCCTGCATAGACTCGGAGCATGGCAGAAATCGACTATCGTCCTCTCGGGAATTCGGGGCTCATTGTCTCAACCATCGGCCTCGGCTGCAACAACTTCGGGCGCGAGGGAACCGCATCCGAGACCCAGGAGGGGACGGACGCGGTGATCGGCGCCGCGATCGACGCCGGGGTCACCCTCTTCGACACCGCCGACATCTACGGCAAAGAGCGCGGCCTCTCCGAGACGCTGATGGGTAAGTCGCTCGCCGGGAAACGCGACCAGATCGTCCTCGCCACCAAGTTCGGGATGGACATGGCCGGAACGAACGGACCCGACTGGGGTGTGCGGGGGTCGCGCCGCTACATCCGGCTCGCGGTCGAGGCGTCGCTGAGGAGGCTCCGCACCGACTGGATCGACCTTTACCAGCTGCACCAGCCCGACCCGATCACGCCCATCGAGGAGACTCTCGAAACGCTGGACGACCTCATCGCCGAGGGCAAGATCCGGTACATCGGGCACTCGAACCTGGCCGGCTGGCAGATCGCGGAGGCGGAGTTCACTGCCCAGCTGAACGGGCATCCCAAGTTCATCTCGTCGCAGAACGAGTACAGCCTGCTTGTGCGGGATGCGGAGCGCGAGGTGCTCCCGGCCGTCAATCAGTACGGGCTCGGCTTCCTGCCGTACTTCCCGCTCTACAACGGCCTCTTCACCGGCAAGTTCTCGCGGGACGGCGGCCCGTCGGACAGCCGCATCATGATGATCAGGCGGCACCTGGTCGACAATGCGCCGTGGGATGTCATCGAGCGCTACCAGGCGTTCTGCGACGAGCGCGGCGTGACGATGCTGGCCGCGACGTTCGCCTGGCTGCTCGCCCAGCCCGGGCTGACGAGCGTAATCGCCGGCGCCACCAAGCCGGAGCAGATCACGGCGAACGCCGAGGCGGCGACCGCCTGGCGCGCCACTCCGGAGGACATCGCGGCCATCACGGCGATCTTCACCCCCGCCGCCTGACCGGTGTCTGGCGCCCGCCAGGACTCGCCCGTTTTCCTGCGGGGGAGTCCTGGCGATTGTTCGCTCAGGGCGAACACGCCGAGCGTTGTGAGTGAGCACTCACTCCGCGTAGGATCGCTGCCGTGGATACGGCGGAGGACGAACTCGAGGACGCGGCGGAGCGAGACGCCAAGCGTCCGCCGCGCGCGCAGCCGCTCAGCCCGGATGACCGGAGGGCGATGATCGTCGACGCCGTTATCCCGTTGCTCGTCGAGCACGGACGCGGGGTCACCTCCAAGCAGATCGCGGAGGCCGCCGGGATCGCGGAGGGCACGATCTTCCGCGCGTTCGGCGACAAGGAGACGCTGGTCCAGGCCGCGATCGAGAAGTACCTGGATCCCGAACCGCTCAGGAACGCGCTCAGAGCCATCGACCCGTCGCTGCCGTTCGAGCACAAAATCCGCGCCATCCTGTATCTGCTGCGCGAGCGGTTCGAGAGCGTCATGCGGATCATGGCCGTCGTCGGCCCGCAGCGCCCGCCCGTGCCGCAGGAGCGCGGCGAGTTCGCGAGGATCATCGCGCAGGTGCTCGAACCGGAAGCGGAGCAGCTCAACTGGCCTCCGGAGCGGGTGGCGCACCTGCTGAGGCTGATCAGCTTCTCGTCGGCATTCCCGATGCTCAACGAGGGCATCGAGTTCAGCATCGACGACCTCGCCCGCTTCACGATGGTCGGCGTCGCCGGGCGCCCGATCGACTTCGACGCGCAGAGCGCCGGTCTGGGACCGGCGACGGCAAGCGCGTCCCCATTCGCACCATAACCCGCATCCAAGGAGACCCCATGTTGCTCAAACTCCTCGGCCGGTTCCTCCGACCGCACTGGCCGCTCCTCATCGGGGTGGTGGTCTTCCAGCTCGCCCAATCGCTGCTGTCGCTGTGGCTGCCGACGCTCAACGCCGATATCACCGACAACGGCATCGCGAAGGGCGACACCAACTACATCGTCTGGGTGGGCGCAGGGATGCTCGGGGTCACCCTCGTGCAGGTCGCCTGCTCGATCACGGCCGTCTACTTCGGCGCGAAGGTCGCCATGCGGGTCGGCCGCGATCTGCGTGGCGCGATCTTCCAGAAGGTGGGCGAGTTCTCCGAGCGGGAGGTGTCGAAGTTCGGCGCTCCGTCGCTGATCACCCGCAACACGAACGACGTGCAGCAGGTGCAGATGCTCGTGCTGATGACCTGCACCCTGCTGGTGTCCGCGCCGATCCTGGCGATCGGCGGCATCATCCTGGCCATGCAGCAGGACATCCAGCTGTCCTGGCTGATCGCCGTGAGCGTGCCCATCCTGCTGGTGGCCGTCGGCCTCATCATCACCAGGATGGTGCCGCTGTTCCGCACCATGCAGGAGCGGATCGACCGGGTCAACCGGGTGCTGCGCGAACAGCTGACGGGCATCAGGGTGGTGCGCGCGTTCGTGCGGGAGGACATCGAGACCGGGCGGTTCAGGAAGGCGAACGCCGACGTCACGGACACCGCGCTCCGCGCCGGCCGGCTGTTCGCGCTGATGTTCCCGATCGTGATGCTCGTGCTCAACGTGTCGAGCGTCGCCGTGATCTGGTTCGGCGCGTTCCGCGTGCAGGACGGCTCGATGCAGATCGGCACGCTGACCGCGTTCCTGCAGTACCTCATGCAGATCCTGATGGCGGTGATGATGGCGACGTTCATGGCCGTGCTCGTGCCGCGCGCCGCCGTCTGCGCCGACCGGATCGGGGAGGTGCTCGGCACGGAGTCCTCCGTGCGCATCCCGAAATCGCCGGTCACCGAGCTGGAGGCGCACGGGACGCTGGAGTTCGTGGATGTCGGGTTCTCGTATCCGGGAGCCGAGCAGCCTGTGCTCAGCGACGTGACCTTCCTCGCCAAAACCGGGCAGACCACCGCGATCATCGGCAGCACGGGAGCGGGCAAGACCACGCTGGTCAACCTCATCCCGAGGCTGTTCGACGCCACCAGCGGACTGGTGCTGGTGGACGGCGTGGATGTGGCGGAACTCGACCCCGATCTGCTCTGGTCGCGCATCGGGCTGGTGCCGCAGAAGCCGTACCTGTTCTCCGGCACGATCGCGTCGAACCTGCGCTACGGCAAGCCGGACGCCACGGACGACGAGCTCTGGCAGGCGCTCGAGATCGCGCAGGCGCGCGACTTCGTCGAAGCGATGACCGACCGACTGGATGCGCCGATCGCCCAGGGAGGCACGAACGTCTCCGGCGGCCAGCGTCAGAGGCTCGCCATCGCGCGCGCCCTGGTCAAACGCCCCGAGATCTACGTGTTCGACGACTCGTTCTCCGCCCTGGACACGGCGACGGATGCGCGGCTGAGGCAGGCGCTGTCGCGTCAGGTCGCCGGCGCCACCATGATCGTCGTGGCCCAGCGGGTGTCGACCATCGTCGACGCCGACCAGATCATCGTGCTCGACGACGGCCGCGTGGTCGGCCGCGGGACGCACGACGAACTCCTGCAGACCAATGAGACGTACGCGGAGATCGTGTCGTCGCAGCTCACCGCGGAGGAAGCAGCATGAGCGACAACACCGAGACGGAAGAACGCGTCCCCGCCCGCCCGCCTGTGCGCCGCGGCCCGGGTGGCGGCGGCCCCTTCGGCGGGATGCAGGGACCGGTCGAGAAGTCGATGAACTTCGGCCCGTCCGCCAAGCGCCTCGTCGGGAGACTGCGGCCAGAAGCCATCGGGATCGCGTTCGTCACCCTGCTCGCGGTGGTGAGCGTGGTGTTCGCAGTGCTCGGGCCGAAACTGCTCGGCAACGCGATCAACCTGGTGTTCGCCGGAGCGCTGTCGCTGCAGTTCCCGAAAGGGGCGACGCAGGAGCAGGTGATCGCCGGTCTCCGGGCCAGTCACCAGACGCAGCTGGCCGATCTGCTCTCCGGCACCACCTTCACGCCGGGCGCGGGGATCGACTTCACCGCTGTCGGCGGTGTGCTGATGTGGGTGCTCGCGCTCTACGTCCTGTCGTCGGTGTTCAGCTACCTGCAGGCGTACGTGCTCAACGGGATCACCCAGCGCACCGTCTACCGCCTCCGCGAAGAGGTCGAGGCGAAGATCCATCGCCTGCCGCTGCGCTACTTCGACGGGATGCAGCGCGGCGAGCTGCTGAGCCGGGTCACCAACGACATCGACAACATCTCGCAGACGCTGCAGCAGTCGATGAGCCAGCTGCTCACCTCGCTGCTGACCGTGATCGGCGTCGTCGTGATGATGTTCGTGGTGTCCCCGCTGCTCGCGGTGATCGCGCTCATCACGATCCCGCTGACGCTCATCATCACCACCGTGATCGCCAAGCGGTCGCAGAAGCTGTTCGTCGCCCAGTGGAAGAACACCGGCGAGCTGAACGGCCAGATCGAGGAGGCGTTCACCGGCCACGCCCTGGTGAAGGTGTTCGGTCGTCACCGCGAGGTGGAGGAGCAGTTCCGGCAGAAGAACCAGGAGATGTACGAGGCGAGCTTCGGCGCCCAGTTCATCTCGGGCATCATCATGCCGGCGATGATGTTCGTCGGGAACCTGATGTACGTGGTGATCGCGGTCGTCGGCGGTCTGCAGGTGGCGAGCGGCGCGATGCAGCTCGGTGACGTGACGGCGTTCATCCAGTACTCGCGTCAGTTCACGCAGCCGCTCACGCAGCTGGGCTCGATGGCCAACCTGCTGCAGTCCGGCGTCGCGTCGTCCGAGCGTGTGTTCGAGCTGCTGGATGCGGACGAGCAGTCCGCAGACCCCGCCGACCCGGAGAGCCCTCAGGGCACGAAGGGACGCCTGGCGTTCGAGGACGTGTCGTTCCGGTACACGGAGGACAAGCCGCTCATCGAGGACCTGTCGCTCGTCGCGGAGCCCGGCCAGACCGTCGCCATCGTCGGCCCGACCGGTGCAGGCAAGACCACCCTGGTCAACCTGATGATGCGCTTCTACGAGCTCGACTCGGGCCGGATCACGCTCGACGGCGTCGACATCGCCTCGATGACCAGGCTCGACCTGCGCAGCAGGATGGGCATGGTGCTGCAGGACACCTGGCTGTTCAACGGGACGATCCGCGAGAACATCGCGTACGGGCGTCCGGATGCGACGGAGGAGGAGATCCTGGATGCGGCCCGCGCCACATACGTGGACCGATTCGTGCACTCGCTCCCCGACGGCTACGACACGGTGCTCGACGACGAGGGCGGCAACGTCTCCGCGGGTGAGAAGCAGCTGCTGACCATCGCGCGGGCCTTCCTCGCCCGGCCGAGCGTGCTCATCCTGGACGAGGCGACCTCCTCGGTCGACACCCGCACGGAGGTGCTGGTGCAGAAGGCGATGGCGGCGCTCCGCAGCGACCGCACGTCGTTCGTGATCGCGCACCGGCTGTCGACGATCCGGGATGCCGACCTCATCCTGGTGATGGAGGCGGGCCGGATCGTGGAGCAGGGCACGCACAACGAGCTGTTGGCCGCGGGCGGCGCGTACTACACGCTGTACAACGCGCAGTTCGCCGCCCCGGTCTCCGACGAGGCCTGACCGCCGCAGCCATCGAGCCGGGACTTGTGTACGCGCGCCGCGGCGTGTCGCGTGCATAAGTCCCGGCTCGATTGTTTGGGGGCCGGGTTGGGGCGGGTCAGTGACCGGTGAGGGGAGCCATCAGGCGGGCGGCGATCGAGGGGCGGCCGGTGACGCGCTCCTCGAGGTCGGCCAGCTCGGTGCCGACGAGGCCGGCGTTCGCACCGGCGAAGCGGAGCGGCTCCGGCTCCCACTGCGGGGAGCGGTGGCCGACCCACGGCAGTGCCGTGAGCGCGGTGCGGCGGCCGCCGAGGAGGTCGGCGACCGTGCGGCCCGCGAGGTTCGTGGTGCTGAGGCCGTCACCGACGTAGCCGCCCGCCCAGGCTTCCCGCGCATCCGGATCGTGGCCGACGCTCGCGTGCCAGTCGCGGGGGACGCCGAGCGGGCCGCCCCAGTGGTGGGTAATGCGCGCGCCGGCCGCATCCGGGAACAGGTCGAACAGCGCGCGGGTGAGGTGCTCGCGCACGCGGGGTGCGCGGTCGTACTCGGGCAGGATCGTGCTGCCGAGGTGATAGCGGGCGCCGCGTCCACCGAACGCGAAGCGGTTGTCGGCCGTGCGCTGGCCGTAGATGATGAGGTGCCGGAAGTCGGCGAAGGTCTGGCCGTGCTGGATGCCGATGCTGTCCCAGACCTCGTCGGGGAGCGGCTCGGTGGCGATCATCAGCGAGTACAGCGGCAGGATGCGCCTGCCCACCTGGGGCAGCTGCGAGCCGTAGCCCTCCGTGGCGTTCACCACGGTCCCTGCTCGGACAGTGCGGACCAGGCCGCCGGACACCGCGGTGACCACGCCGTCCGACCAGGACAGCACCTCCGTCTGCTCCGCGATGGTCGCGCCGCGCGCCTCGACGACCCGCGCCAGGCCGCGCACCAGCTTGGCCGGGTGGATGCGCGCACAGTCCGGCGTGAACGTCGCCGCCACCGCATCCCGCGCCCCGAACCGGTCGGTCACGGTGTCCGTGCCGAGGATGGAGACCGTGTCGACGCCGAACTCCTTCGCCTCCGCGTATTCGGCGCGGGCGGCAGCGAGCTGCACGCGCGAGCGGGCGAACGTGACGGTGCCGCCGCGCACGTAGTCGCAGTCGATGCCCTCGGCGGAGACGACGCGGCCGACCTCGCCGACGGTGTCGATCATCGCGCGGCGCTGGGCGACGGCGGCCGCCAGGCCGTAGCGCGCACGCAGCGCGGACGCCGACCACGGGAACAGCGCGGAGCACCAGCCGCCGTTCCTGCCGGAGGCGCCGAAGCCGGCGACCTCCTTCTCGAGCAGCACGATGCGCAGCGACGGGTCGGCCTCCTGCAGGTAGTACGCGGTCCACAGGCCGGTGAGCCCTGCACCGACGATCGCGACGTCCGCATCCACGTCGTCGCCCAGCCCCGCGCGGGGCCGGAAGCCGTCCTCCGCCTCACTGATCGACTCGAACCAGAATCCGACCCGTTCGTAGCTCACGCGCATCCCTCTCGTCTCGCCAAAAGATCGAGTCCGGACTTGTGCACGCGACACGCCGTGAAACGCGTGCACAAGTCCGGACTCGATTGTGTGTGTGGTGGGTGGTTACAGGTGGTTCTCGGCCTCGGTGAGGACGGACTCGAGGATCTGGCGGATCTCGGTGAACTCGGCCGGGCCGATGGTCAGCGGAGGCGCGAGCTGGACGACGGGGTCGCCACGGTCGTCTGCGCGGCAGTAGAGGCCGGCGTCGAAGAGCGCCTTCGACAGGAAGCCGCGCAGCAGGCGCTCGGACTCGTCGTCGTCGAACGTCTCCTTCGTGGTCTTGTCCTTGACCAGCTCGATGCCGAAGAAGTAGCCGTCGCCGCGCACGTCGCCGACGATCGGCAGCGCGAGCAGCTTCTCCAGCTCCGCGCGGAACAGCGGCGAGTTCTCGCGGACGCGCTCGTTGAGCCCCTCCTCCTCGAAGATGTCCAGGTTCTCCATCGCGACAGCGGCGGAGACCGGGTGACCGCCGAACGTGTAGCCGTGGTAGAACGACGTGTTCCCGTGCTTGAACGGTTCGTACAGCTTGTCGCTGATGATCGTCGCGCCGATGGGGGAGTACCCGCTGGTCATCGCCTTGGCGCAGGTGATCATGTCCGGGACGTAGCCGTACTCGTCGCACGCGAACATGTGGCCGATGCGGCCGAAGGCACAGATGACCTCGTCGCTGACCATGAGCACGTCGTACTTGTCGCAGATCTCCCGCACGCGCTGGAAGTATCCGGGAGGCGGAGGGAAGCACCCACCCGAGTTCTGCACCGGCTCGAGGAAGATCGCCGCGACGGTCTCCGGACCCTCGAACTGGATCATCTCCTCGATGCGGTTCGCCGCCCACACGCCGAACTGCTCGATGTCGTCCGTCGGAGCCCCCATCTCGCCCGCGCGGTAGAAGTTGGTGTTCGGGACGCGGAAACCACCGGGCGTCAGCGGCTCGAACATCTCCTTCATGGCCGGGATGCCCGTGATGGCCAGAGCGCCCTGTGGCGTGCCGTGGTACGCGACGGCGCGCGACAGCACCTTGTGCTTGGTGGGGCGGCCCTGCAGCTTCCAGTAGTACTTGGCGAGCTTGAACGCGGTCTCCACCGCCTCGCCTCCACCGGTCGAGAAGAACACCCGGTTGAGGTCGCCCGGCGCGTAGTGCGCGAGCCGGTCCGCCAGCTCGATGGCGTTCGGGTGCGCGTACGACCAGATCGGGAAGAACGCGAGCTCCTCCGCCTGCTTGGCGGCAGCGGCGGCGAGGCGCTTGCGTCCGTGACCGGCGTTGACCACGAACAGCCCGGAGAGGCCGTCGATGTACTTCCTGCCGCGGGAGTCGAAGATGTGGTGGCCCTCGCCGCGGGTGATGATGGGGACGCCGTGGCCGTCCTCCATCACCGACTGGCGCGCGAAGTGCATCCAGAGGTGGTCCTTCGCCTTGGCCTGGAGGGCGTCCTCGTCTGCCGTCGAGATGGCGGGGTCTTCTGTGGTGATTGTCATCGTGTTCCCCAGTTGTAGAACTGCTTGTGGAGTTTGAGATAGACGAACGTCTCCGTCGAAAGCACGCCTTCGATCGTCCGGATCTCGGAATTGAGCATGGTGATGAGGTCGAGGTCGTTCTCGCAGACCACTTCGGCCAGGATGTCGAACGTCCCGGCCGTGAGGACCACGTAGTCGACGGACGGCATGGCGGCCAGCTTGTCCGCCACCGCCCTGGTGTCCCCGGTCACCCGCACGCCGATCATCGCCTGCCGGTAGAACCCGAGCTGCATCGGGTCGGTGACGGCGACGATCTGCATGACCCCCGACTCGGTCAGTTTCTGCACGCGCTGGCGCACCGCCGCCTCGCTGAGACCGACGGCTTTGCCGATCTCCGCGTATGAGCGACGGCCGTCCACCTGCAGCTGCTCGATGATCGCCTTGGAGACGTCGTCGATCTGGACAGGCTTGGCGGCAGTGACTGCCCGAGGGGAACTCATGGAGCGATTCTGTCAGTGAGATAGTCGTCGGGCAAGCGAATCCGCACGAATCTGTGTCGTTTTCTATCGAAATCAGTAGACTTCCGGCATGACAACGCGAGAACTCCGCAATTTCGTCAACGGCGCTTTCTCCGAATCCCGGGCGACGGAGCGCATCCCGCTGATCGACCCGGCGACCGAAGAGGTCTACGCGACGGCACCGGTGTCAACAGCGGATGACGTCGCCGACGCGTACGCCGCCGCACGGGATGCGTTCGAGGTCTGGGGAGAGACCACGCCGGCCGAACGCCAGCTCGCGCTGTTCCGGATCGCCGACGCGATGGAGCAGAGGGCGGAGGAGTTCGCCGACGCGGAGTCCCAGGACACCGGCAAGCCGCGCGCCACGCTGGTCGACGACGAGATCCTGTTGTCGGTCGATCAGATCCGCTTCTTCGCCGGGGCGGCCCGCAACCTGGAGGGCCGGTCGGCGGGGGAGTACCTGAAAGACCACACCTCGTTCATCCGGCGCGAACCGATCGGCGTGGTCGGCCAGGTGACGCCGTGGAACTACCCGCTGAACATGGCGGTCTGGAAGTTCGCCCCGGCGCTCGCCGCGGGGAACACGACGGTGCTGAAGCCGTCGGACACGACGCCGCTCTCCACGCTGCTGCTCGCCGAGGTGGCCGCCGAGTTCCTGCCGGCCGGCGTGCTCAATGTGGTGACGGGGGACAGGACGACGGGCGCCGCGATGACGGCAGACCCCATCCCGCAGCTGATCTCGATCACCGGCTCGGTGCGGGCCGGGATGGAGGTGGCACGCGCCGCATCGTTCGACCTCAAGCGGGTGCACCTGGAGCTCGGCGGGAAGGCGCCGGTGATCGTGTTCGACGACGCGGACATCGCGCAGGCCGTTGAGGGCATCGTGGCCGCCGGCTACTTCAACGCCGGCCAGGACTGCACGGCGGCGACCCGCCTGCTGGTGCAGGAGGGCATCCACGACGAGTTCGTGGCCGCGCTCACCGCGTACGCGCGCGAGAACGCCCGGACGGGGGCTCCTCGTGAGGACGGCATCCTGTTCGGCCCGGTGAACAACGCCAATCAACTCGCCCAGGTGAGCGGATTCGTCGACCGGCTGCCCGACCACGCCACGGTCGAGCTCGGCGGCCACCGCCAGGGCGACAAGGGCTACTTCTACGAGGCGACGATTGTCTCCGGCCTCCGCCAGAACGACGAGGCGGTGCAGAACGAGATCTTCGGGCCGGTGCAGACGGTCCAGAAGTTCACCAACGAGGCGGAGGCACTGCGCTGGGCGAACGGCGTGCAATACGGTCTGGCCTCCTCGGTCTGGACGAAAGACCACGGCCGCGCGATGCGCTTCGCGAAGAACCTCGACTTCGGCTGCGTCTGGATCAACACGCACATCCCGATCGTGGCGGAGATGCCGCACGGCGGGTTCAAGCACTCCGGGTACGGGAAAGACCTCTCGATGTACGGGTTCGAGGACTACACGCGAGTGAAGCACGTGATGTCGTTCATCGGGTGAGTGATTACACTCGGATCAGCACGTTATGAGCCAGGTCGGGTCTCACCCCACCACGACGACAGCCACGGGAGGAAACCTCGGTGTCTCCCGGATACGTGAGGTACGCCCCGGTCGCCGGGCCGTCGCGGTGGCTGCTGATCGCCGGGCGGCGGTTCGTCGCCGCCGTCGAGAGCTCTGTCGCCGACTCGATCGTCGACACGGTGTGGTGGCTGGCCGACTCCGACCTGGCGACCATCGAGTCGGTCGTCGGCGCGTTTCCGCTGGTGGGCCAGGATGCCGTGCGCTCGTTCGCCGTCGCCGAGCTGAGTGAGCCGAACGCCGCAGGCGAGGTGCTCGTGACGGCCGTCGTGCGCGGGACGGCGGCCATCGACGTCTTCTCCGTCGGCGGATCCCGGCGGTTCTCCGCCGCCGGGGTGCAGCCGTGGGTGCTCGCCGAGTTCCGTTCGGTGACCGGGCTGGTGATCGGCGGGGACGACCTGCCGACCGGTCCCGTCGCCCGGCTGAGCGTCGGGTCGCTTCCGGTGGGGCTCGGCGTCGTGGACGGCGAGCTGCTGACCTGGACGCTGTCGCCGATCGAGCGCGTCGAGCGCACGGCGCCGGGGCGGTACGTGGGCGGCGCGCAGAACGCAGGCGGCGCGACCGACGCGGGCGCAGCATCCGGCACCAGCACCAGCAGCACCACCACCACCGACGACGACGCCCTCTCCGACGAGACCATCATCCGGGCCAGGCGCGGCGCCGTCATTTTCGCGCGCGACACCGAGGTCGCCCCCGCGGCCTCCGTCGTCCCCGCCGGCCACGAACTGCCCGGTGCCGTGGACATCGAGCCGCCCTCCGACACGCCCGGACCGTTCGCGACGCCCATCACCGGCGATGCCGACGCGCAGACCCAGCCCGTCATCCTCCCTCCCGCACCGGCGCAATACGCGATCCGTCTCGCATCCGGTGAGGTGTTCGACCTCGATCTGCCCGTCCTGATCGGCAGGCGGCCGTCCGCTCCACGCATCGAGCAGGGGGCTCCTCCCCGCCTGGTCGCTGTCGCGTCGCCGGAGCACGAGGTGTCGTCGACCCACGTCAGGATCGAGCAGGAGGGGGACGCCGTGGTCGTCACCGACCTGCGTTCCACCAACGGCACCATCGTCACCGCAGCTGCGGGAACGGAGTCCCGGCTGCGGCCTGGACAGTCCGTCGTCGTGCTCGCGGGGGCCACCGTGGAGATCGGCGACGGTAATATCATCGAGATCACTGCCGTGGGCCAGCGCGCCGACGGCGACGCATCGGCCGAACCGACCAGAAGAGGACGCGAGTGACCCAGATCGGTCGCAGCAACAGACGCCACACCGTGGTCGTCCCCGGCGATTCCGACGCGCGGATCAGCCTCGCCTGGGCGGCGCTGAGCGACAAAGGCTACCGGCGCTCCGTCAACGAGGACAGCCTGCTCGCCCGCTCGCCGATCTTCTCCGTCGCCGACGGAATGGGCGGCCACACCGCGGGGGACTTCGCCAGCACCGCCGTTGTCACCCGGCTGGCCGAGCAGGTCTCCGTCGACTTCGTCGGCCAGGATGCGCTGACCAGCGCGCTCCGCTCCGCCGTCGACGACATGGGCCGCGGCGTCGGCCACACCGACCTCGGCACGGGGACGACCGTGACCGGCATCGCCCTCACGCTGGTCGACGGCTCTCCGTACTGGCTGGTCTTCAACATCGGCGACTCCCGCGTGTACAGCTATCACGACGGCACGCTCGAACAGGTCACCGTCGACCACTCGATCGTGCAGGAACTGCTCGACTCCGGCGCGATCACCCCGGCAGAGGCCGAGGTGCACCCGCACAGCAACGTGATCACCAGGGCCGTCGGCTTCAACGAAGACCCCGTTCCCGACTTCTTCTTCATCCCGATCGTCGCCGGTTCCCGGCTGCTGGTCTGCTCCGACGGGCTCACCAAGGAGCTCACCGAGCACGGCATCCGGTATTTCCTCGGTGAGGGCGCCTCCCCGCTTGACGCGGCGCAGCAGCTGATGGATGCGGCACTCGGCAACGGCGGACGGGACAACGTCACCGTCGTGGTCGTCGACGTGCTCGCCACCCCGGAGAGCGGACCGCACGGCGACGGCGTGCCCCGGCGGGCAGCGCGCCGCCACTGACCGGCTCGCCGCATCCGATTGCTGGCCCCCGAGTTGGGGGTAGGTATCCTGTCCCCAGTCCGGGACCTGGCCCGATCCGCCCAGCAGGCCCTGCCTACAATTGGGGGACCGTTTTGTGCTTCAACCGACCCGGGAGGCGATATGGCCCGGCGATTGCCGTCACAGCCGCCTAATCTTCCCGGGTTCTCGTACGTTCGTGTGCTCGGCTCCGGCGGCTTCGCCGACGTGTTCCTGTACGAGCAGAACATGCCGCGCCGCCAGGTGGCGGTCAAGGTCATGCTCGCCGAAGTGGTCACCAGCCAGGTCAAGCAGATGTTCCAGGCGGAGGCCAACCTGATGGCCCAGCTGAGCACGCACCCGTCGATCCTCACCGTCTACCAGGCGAGTGTCTCCGCCGACGGCCGCCCGTATCTGGTGATGGAGCTGTGCTCGTCGGCGATCGGCCAGCGCTACCGGATGGACCCCCTCCCCGTCGCCGAGGCGCTGAGCATCGGCGTGCGGATCGCCAGCGCGGTCGAGACGGCGCACAGGGCCGGCGTGCTGCACCGGGACATCAAGCCGTCGAACATCCTGACCACCGCATACGGGCATCCGGTGCTGAGCGACTTCGGGATCGCCGCCACCCTGGGGGAGGCCGAGGTGACGGAGGCGATCGGGCTGTCCATCCCGTGGTCGGCGCCCGAGGTGCTCCTCGACGAGACCAGCGGCACCATCGCGAGCGAGATCTGGGCGCTCGGCGCGACCATATACTCGCTGCTCGCCGGCCGTTCGCCGTTCGAGGTGATCGGCAAGGAGAACACCTCCTCCGAGCTCATCTCGCGCATCACCAAGGGACGCCCGCAGCCGATCGGCCGCGTCGACGTTCCTCCGCGGCTGGAGCAGGTGCTGCAGAAGGCGATGTCGAAGAAGCCGTCGGCCAGGCAGCGCAGCGTGATCGAGTTCATCCGGGAGCTGCAGGCGGTGGAGACCGAGCTCGGCCTGCCGCAGACGCCGATCGAGGTCGCGATGGACGACTGGGCGCTCGCCACGGCGGAGGACCCGGAGGACAGGACCCGCGTGAAGGGCCTGGTCTCCGTCGACCCGTCCGCCACGCGCCGGCGGCGCAGGAACGCGTCGGCGGCGACCGTCATGCGCGCCCCGACGAGGACCGTGGTGCGCGAGAGCGCAGGAAGCATGCCGAGCAGCACGGCGCCTCCGCCTGCCCGATGGTCGCGCGCACTGGTGCTCTCGCTGGTCGCCTGCGCGATCCTGGTGGTCGCGCTGGCCGTGACGGCCACGTTCGTGCTGGTGAAGGTGTCGTCGAGCGGGGAGATCCCGACGGTGCGCGACCTCTCCGGCCGGGTGTCGTCCGGGACCATCGTGTTCAGCTGGACCGACCCCGGCCTGCAGCCAGACGACACCTATCAGGTGGCGGTCGGGGACGAGCCGCCGAGCAGCCAGCACGCCACCGAGTTCCGGGTGGATGCGAAACCCGGCGAGACCGTGTGCGTCACCGTCACCGTCAACAGGGACGGCAAGACCGGCGCCCCCAGCGGCCAGAAGTGCGTTCAGAGAGCCGACAGCCCGTGATCGGTGCCTGGATCGCGGCGCACAAGTCGCTCGTGGCGACCGTGACGAGCAGCACGGCTGTCGTCGCGCTCGTGACGACGCTCGCCGTCGTCTCCGGCGGATACAGCGCCCAGCACCTGCAGCTCGGCGATGCGGCCGTCTGGGTGGCGAGCGGAGCGAAGAAGTCGCTCGGCAGGGCCAACACCGAGATCGACAAGCTCAACTCCGTGGTCACCGGCACGGGGGAGGCCATCGACGTCGTCCAGGACGGCTCGAACGTGCTGCTGCTCGACAAAGAGACGAACACCCTCGCCGTCGTCGACCCTGCCACTAGCGAGGCGGGCAAGTCCGTCGCGCTTCCCCCGCGCTCGCCGCGGGTCGACATCTCCGGCGACCACGTCTCGCTGCTCTCGCAGGCGACGGGGCAGCTCTGGCTGACGACGGTGCCGCAGCTCGACCAGTTCAACGCGGGCTCCGGCTCGACCATCGACCTCGGCGGACGGACCATCGCGGCGATGGATCCCGCCGGCGCCCTGTTCGCCTACCTGCCGGACACGAAGACGGTCACCAGGATCGACGTGACGGGCTCCGAGCCGACGACCACCTCGCAGAAGGTGCCGACGACGGGCGACGGAGCCGCGGCGGCGCTCACCGTCGTCGGTGGCAAGTGGGCGCTCTTCGATCCGGATGCGCGTGCCGTCTACCTGGCGGGGAGGACCGTCGACCTCTCCGGCTTCCTCCGCACGGGCGACGACGCCGTCGTGCAGCAGCCGTCCGCCTCCGGGGACGCGGTGTGGATCGCGACCAACTCCGGGCTCATCGAAGTGCCACTCGACGGCACGAAGCCGTCCCGCGCGTTCGCGGACGCGTCCGGCGCCCCAGCGGCTCCCATCACGGTCGGCGACTGCACGTACGCCGCGTGGGCCGGAGGAGCTGCGTGGTCGACGTGCGACGCATCCGGTGCAGGAAAAGCCTCGACGCTCAGCGAGGTTCCCGGCGGAGCGGCGCTCGCCTTCCGCGCCAACACGGGCAGGGTCGTGCTGAACGACGCCAAGTCCGGCGTCTCCTGGGCCGTGCAGAGCGGCAACACGCGCATCGACAACTGGGACGAGCTCGTCGCCAAGAAGAACACGAAGGAACTCGTCGACCAGTCCAGGCAGGACACGACGCCGCAGTACGAGAAGCAGCAGCAGCCACCAGTGGCCGTCGACGATCAGTTCGGCGCGCGGCCGGGACGCGTAACGCCGCTGCCCGTGCTGCTCAACGACTACGACCCGAACGGCGATGTGCTCACGATCGACTCGTTCACGGGCATCCCGGTGGAGCAGGGCACCCTCGAGCTGACCAACAGCAACCAGCAGCTGCAGATCACCCTGCCGGACACGGCGAGTGGCACGATCGCGTTCGACTACACCATCTCGGACGGCAGGGGAGGCACGGCGTCCGCCCACGTGGTGGTGAGCGTGCGCCTGCCCACCGAGAACTCCCCGCCGGTCTGCGCCAGGGCGGCGAAGGCCGTCGTGCAGGCGGGAGGCCGGGTCACCAGCTCGGTGCTCAGCGAGTGCTACGACCCGGATGGCGACTCCTTCTTCCTCGCCGGGGCGAGCGTTCCCGGCCCGGACACCGTGACGTTCACGCCGCAGGGCCAGGTCGCGTTCTCCGACCACGGCCAGGGCGGCGACCTCAAAGACGTGAGCCTGGTGGTGTCCGACGCCCTCGCCCAGGGAACGGGAACACTCGCCGTGACCGTGCGCGCGCCCGGCCAGGTGCCGATCATCGCCGACCCGTTCGCCGTGCTCGCCTATCAGGGCCAGGAGGTGACGGTGCAGCCGCTCGCGCACGTGCGCGGCGGGAACGGCACCGTGCGGCTGAGCAACGTCCCGAGCAAGGCCGACGCGACGATCACTCCCGACTACCAGGGCGGCACGTTCCGCTTCGACTCCGACCAGGTCGGGACGCACAACATCGAGTACACGGTCTCCGACGGCGTCGTCACCTCCACCGGCACGGTCCGGATCGACGTGAAGGCCCCGCCCGGCGCCAAGACGGCGCCCATCGCGGTGCCGCACACCGCGTTCATCCGGGAGCAGACCACCCAGGACGTGGATGTGCTCTCCACCGACATCGACCCGTCCGGTGGCGTGCTGCTGGTCACCGGGGTGACCGCCCCGCCGCCGACCAGCGGCGTCCGCGTCGAGATCCTCGGCCAGCGCACGCTGCGCGTGACGCTCAACCGTCCGCTCGCCGGCCCGATGGACTTCCACTACCAGCTGAGCAACGGGCTCGCCGACGCGGTCGGCACCGTGACGGTCGTGCAGCTGCCGCCGCTGACCGTGCACCAGCCGCCGATCGCGGCGCCGGACTCCGTCTCGGTGCGCGTGGACGACGTGGTCGACATCCCGGTGCTCACCAACGACATCCAGCCGGACGGCGACAAGCTCACCCTCGACCCGACGCTGGCGACGCCGCTGCCGTCCGGCGCCGGCCTGCTCTTCGCGAGCGGCAGCCAGCTGCGCTACCTCGCGCCGTCGAAGCCGGGCAACTTCACGGCGGCGTACAAGGTGTTCGGCGAGGACGGCCAGTGGGCGACCGCCGAGGTCAACATCGCCGTCCGCGAGCGCGACGAGGCCACGAACAACCCGCCCGTGCCGAAGACGGTGACGGCGCGCGTGCTCGCCGGTGACACGGTCCGCATCACGGTGCCGCTGTCCGGCATCGACCCCGACGGCGACTCCGTGCAGTTCATCGGGCAGGAGACGAACCCACAGAAGGGCGCCGTGATCGCCTCCGGTGCGGACTGGATGGACTTCCAGGCCGGAGACTACGCGGCAGGCACCGACACCTTCAGCTACGCGGTGGTGGATGCGCTCGGCGCGCGAGCCACGGGGACGGTCAGGGTCGGCATCGCCCCGCGCGTCGACGGAGCGCGGAACCCCGTCGCGGTCGAGGACGACGTGACGACCAGGCCGGGCAAGACCCTGAACATCCAGGTGCTCGCCAACGACAGCGACCCCGACGGCAGTCCGCTGACGGTCAGCAAGGTGTCGTCGCTCGACGGCAAGGCGAAGGCGAAGATCACCGACGACATCGTGGTCGTCACGGCACCGAAGGCCGAGGGGACGTACGGCTTCCTCTACACGATCCAGAACCAGCGCGGCGGCACGAGCGAGAACTTCGTGCGCGTGACGGTCAGCGCGAACGCCCCTCCCGCGCGTCCGGTGGTCTCCGACACGTCGCTCGGCCTGTCGGACATCCTGGGCAAGGACAGGGTCAACGTCAACGTGCTGGCCAACGTGTTCTTCGCGGACGGGCCGGTCTCCTCACTCAAGCTGCAGCTCGTGCCCGGCTACGGCACCAGCGCCCAGGTGACGGCCAACAAGCGGATCAGGATCACGATCGGCGCCAAGAGCCAGATCATCCCGTTCAAGGTCACCAACCCGGACGACGAGTCGATCTCCGGCTACGGGTTCGTGCACATCCCCGGATACAACGACGCCCTTCCGCAGGTGAAGCGCGGCGCCCCCGACCTCACGGTGGTCAGCGAGAAGACGCTGACGATCCACCTCAACGACTACATCGTGGCCGTCGGCGGACGCAAGGTGCGGCTGACCGACGCGGCGACCGTGCGGGCGACGCACGCGAACGGCGACGACCTCGTCGTCAACAACGACACCCTGCAGTACACGAGCACGTCGCGCTACTTCGGGCCGGCATCCATCTCGTTCCAGGTGACGGACGGCACGTCGGCCGGCGACCCGAACGGCAACGTCGCCACCATCGTGCTGCCGATCCAGGTCACGGCGCGGCAGAACCAGCCCCCGGTGTTCACCGGGGCGCTGATCGATTTCGAGCCCGGGCAGACGAAGACGGTCGACCTCACGAAGCTCACCAGCTACCCGTATGCGAAAGACCAGAACGAGCTGGCCTTCAGCATCCAGGACCCGAAGCCCGACGGCGTCTCCGTCTCGCTCGACGGGCGCAAACTCACGATCGCGGTCGCCGCCGGCACCGCGAAGGGCGCGCATCCCTCGATCGCGATCGGGGTGCGGGATGCGGTCAACGCCGGGCAGCCAGGACGCATCGACCTCAACGTGGTGCCGTCCACCAGGCCGCTGGCGAGTCCGCAGTCCGACACCGTGATCGCGCCCCGCGGCCAGACGACGAGCGTGGATGTGCTCGCCAACGACAAGGCGACCAACCCGTTCCCCGACAAGCCGCTCAGGGTCGTCGGCGTGCGCGGGCTGGGCAGCAGCGACCTGCCGAGCGGGGTCACCATCACGCCGAGCGCGGACAACTCGACCCTGAGCATCCAGGTGTCTGCGACGGCGGCGCCCGCCGACGCGACGGTGCAGTACGAGGTGGCGGATGCGACGGGCGACCCCGACAGGTACACCTGGGGAACGGTGACGGTGTCCGTGCAGGACAAGCCGGCCCCGGTCTCGAACGTGCAGATCACGGCGTTCGCCGACCGGTCGCTGACGGTGTCGTGGATCCCCGGCGCGTTCAACAACTCGCCGATCACCGGATTCGAGGTGACGGTCGCGAACGCGGCGACGGGCCAGGTCTTCTCCACCACGCCGTGCGCGACGACCAGCTGCGCCGTCCAGACGCCGGGCAACGGCCCGGACAACGCCGTCACCATCGCCGTGCGGGCGAAGAACGCACTCGGGCTGTCCGACCCGACCGCATACACAGAGCCGGTCTGGTCGGACGTGATCCCCGGAGCCCCGTCCGGGCTGTCGTCGCAGCCGCTCGACCATGGACTGCGGATCAGCTGGACCAAGCCGGCCGACGTGCCGGGCGCCAGCCCGATCAGCTCGTACGTGGTCACCCTCGGCGGACAGACCGCCTCGCTCGCCGTGCAGCGCGGCGACGCGGTCGGCACCCAGTACTCGCTCAACCTCGCGGACGGCAGCATCGCGAACGGCGCAGCCATCGGATACGCGGTGTCGTCCCGCAACGACTTCTACGCCGGGCGCACCAGCTGGAACCAGAGCCAGAGCAGCGGCGTGCCCGCCGGCGCTCCGCTCGTCACCGGCCCCGCGCCGACGGCGACGCCGAGCATGACGGACGGGTCGACGGCCACGCTCAGCTGGCCGACGGTGTTCAGCGACAACGGCAAGGCGATCACGCGCTACTACGCCGGTGTCTTCCAGGGCTCGGCGATACCGAACTGCTCGGTCACGGGTGTCGAGTCCGGCAACCCCGTGCTGCAGGTGGACCCCACCTCGTCGTCGTTCGTCTCGACGGCGGGCACGAGCACCACGTTCCGGGGGCTGCAGCCGAACACGAGCTACAACTTCGTGGTCTACGCGTACAACGGACAGGGATGCACACGCAGCAGTGTCGTCACGGCAACACCGCGGCAGGCACCGGGGGCTCCGACCGCCGTGAGCGTGTCCGGGCCGGTGTCGAGCTCCCAGGATCGGTACGACTTCCGGCTCGACGGCGTGACGTACCGCGCGGGCAGCGGTGCCAACCCGGTCGTCTCCTACCGACTGACCGGCGCCGGCGTCAACGAGTCCGGCACGCTCAGGGGCACCTCGGGGCTACTGACCGGCGCGGGCGGCAACCACTACGGCATACCGCTCACCCTCACGATCACCCGGATCTGCGAGGGCTACCCGGACAACTCGCAGCTGTGCAGCGATCCGGGCGCCCAGCTCAGCGTGCCGCTCGGGGTGGCCGTCGCGACCGACCTCGGCGGGGTTCGATTCACCACCACGCCGGTCCCGGACACCGACCCGGTGACCTACACCTACGCGTACACCTGGACGTCGTGGCCGACCGGCTCCTACGACTCGGTGACGTACAGCTGCGACGGCGGCGTCACCCAGACGCCGATGCCCGCCGTCGGTCAGACCGCATCCTGTGCCCCGGTGGACCCGAGCTTCCCGCTGGTCGTCTCCGTGACCGTCGGCGGCAGCACGTACACCCAGAGCTACGCGAGTTCTGCCGTGCCGCAAGGGTAGGAACGGCCATACTGAATGACAATGCCCGCAATGCAGACGAACCCCCACGGCACCGGCCGCGGCACCACCCAGAAGACGCTGAGAGGCCACGCATGACAATGACCCCCGAGCAGGCGACGTGGTTCTCCGGCGTCTTCGAGCGGCTGGTGTCGAACATCGACAGGGTGCTGCTCGGCAAGGCGCACATCATCCGGCT
Organism: Leifsonia sp. NCR5; assembly: GCF_002105485.1. NCBI lineage: Bacteria > Bacillati > Actinomycetota > Actinomycetes > Micrococcales > Microbacteriaceae > Leifsonia > Leifsonia sp. NCR5. Next base: position 119,651 of record NZ_NCSR01000009.1, on the reverse strand, counting down.
GTCCCTCACGGCGCTGTTCAGCGAAGGGCACCTGCTGCTGGAGGACTTCCCCGGCACGGGCAAGACGTCGCTGGCGCGCGCCATCGCGCAGAGCGTCCGCGGCACGAGCAACCGGGTGCAGTTCACCCCCGACCTGCTGCCGGGCGATATCACCGGCGTCAACATCTTCGACCAGCGCACCGGCGCGTTCGAGTTCCACCGCGGCCCGGTCTTCGCGAACATCGTGCTCGCCGACGAGATCAACAGGGCGAGTCCCAAGACCCAGTCGGCGCTGCTCGAAGTGATGGAGGAGGAGCAGGTCACGGTCGACGGCGTCCGCCACCAGGTCGGCGCCCCGTTCATGGTCATCGCCACGCAGAACCCGATCGAGCAGGCGGGGACGTACCGGCTTCCGGAGGCGCAGCTCGACCGGTTCCTGATGAAGGCGTCGATCGGCTACCCGGACCACGAGGCGACCCTGCGCATCCTGGAGGGGTCGGAGCACCGGGCGCACGAGATCGTCGTGCCGGAGGTCATCTCGGCGGCCACGGTGGTGGAGATGGCCGGCATGGCGCGCACCGTTCACGTCGACGCCACGATCAACGACTACGTCTCCCGGCTGGTGGATGCGACGCGCACGGCCGACGAGATCCGTCTCGGCGTCAGCGTGCGCGGCGCGCTCGCGCTCGTACGCGCGTCCAAGACGCTCGCTGCGTCGGCCGGCCGGTACTACGTGACGCCCGACGACGTGAAGGCGCTGGCGGAGCCGGTGCTCGCCCACCGCCTCGTGCTCGACCCCGAGGCCGAGTTCGAGGGTGTGACAGCGTCGAGCGTGGTCGCCCAGATCCTGATCGAGACGCCGCCGCCCGGGGATCGGGTCGCCGTGTGAGCACCACCGTCAGTCGCACCCAGGCGGAGCTCACCAACGCCAGGGCGAGGATCGTCGGCACCAGGGACGGATTCCTGGCCGACGTGATCGTGCTGGTCGTGCGGTCGACCTCTGCCGCCTGGCGGGCGGTTTCCGGGGTGGCGCGCAGGATCGGCTCGGTGGTCACGCCGCTCGGCTGGGCTCTCGCCGTCGTCGCGATCCTCGGGCTGACCTCCGGCTATGTGTACGGCTGGCTGGAGGCGGTGGTGGTCGGCTGGTCGGCCGTCGCCCTGCTGGTGGTGGCCTCCGGCTACCTGGCGGGGCGCAACGCGTACCGGGTGCAGCTGGCCCTGCCATCGAACCGCGTCGTGGTGGGGGAGAAGGCGCCCGGCGAGGTGATCGTGCGGAACCCCGTGCGTCGGAGGCTCCCCGGTGTGCGGGTCGAGGTGCCGGTCGGGCACGGTCTCGCCGAGTTCGCCGCTCCGTCGCTGGCCGGAGGCGAGGAGCACTCCGACGTCTTCCTGGTGCCGACCACACGCAGAGGCATCGTGCCGATCGGCCCCGTGCGCACGGTGCGCGCCGACCCGGTGGGCGTCGTGCGGCGCGAGATGGTGTGGGCGGAGTCGCTCGACCTGTTCGTGCATCCGCGGACCATCGCCATCCCGAGCATGAGCACGGGGTTCGTGCGCGACCTGGAAGGCGCCCCGACGCGCGACCTGACCGCGAGCGACATCGCGTTCCACGCGCTGCGCGAGTACGTTCCGGGCGACGAGCGCAGGAACATCCACTGGAAGTCGACGGCGAAGACCGGCAGCTACATGGTGCGGCAGTTCGAGGAGACGAGGCGCAGCCACCTGCTGGTCGCCCTCAGCCTGTCGAGCTCCGATTACGGCAACGACGAGGAGTTCGAGCTGGCGGTGAGCGCCGCCGGTTCGCTCGGCGTGCGCGCCATGCTCGACTCGCGCACCGTGTCCGTGGTCGCGAGCGCACGCACGCCGGACTTCGCGAAGAAGATCGTGCACACCGTCCGGCGCCTCAGCGTCGTGAACAGGGGCAGGCTGCTCGACGACCTCGCTAGTGTCGAGCTGGCGCCGACGGCACTCCGGCTGCCGGAGCTCGCGCAGATCGCGGCGGAGGAATCGACGGGCACCTCCATCGCGTTCCTCGTCTGCGGCTCGACCGTGACCGCTACGCAGCTGCGCGCCTCCGCATCGCACTTCCCGCTCGGCGTCGACGTGGTCGCCGTGGTCTGCGACGAGGGGGCGGTGCCCGCCCTGCGCAGGGTGTCCGACCTCAGCGTGCTCACCATCGGCTACCTGGAAGACCTGCAGAAGAGCCTGGCGAAACGGCTGGCGACCTGATGGCAGTGCAGCAGAAGACGAAGCGCACGACCGTCTCCGCCGTGGATGCGCGGAAGCGGCTGGCGGGCGCCGCCGTCGACACCACGTTCGCGATCGTCGCCACCGGGCTGGCCGCCGCGGCCTTCTGGCCGGTGTACCAGTCGTCCGCGTTCGCGGTGATGCTCGGCGTGACCCTCTTGGTCGGGGCCGCCATCGCCGTGCTCGGCGCGGTGTTCCGCTGGCCGAGCATCGTCGTCGCTCCGCTCGTCGTACTGGTGTACCTCGGCCTCGGCACCCAGCTGGCGGTGCCGGGGGAGACGACGGCGCGCGGCCTGCTGCCCACCGCGCAGGGCTTCGGCGATCTGGTGCGCGCCACCTGGCTCAGCTGGAAGCAGCTCGTCACGATCTCGCTGCCGGTCGGCTCGTACCAGGCGCTGCTCGTCCCCGCGTTCATCCTGATCCTCGTCGCCGTCGTGGCGACGGTGTCGACGGCGCTGCGCGCCAAGCGGGGAGAGCTGGCCGCCATCCCGCCCATCCTCCTGATGCTGGCGGGCATCCTGCTCGGCTCCGGCACCTCCGCCGTCCCGCTCTGGCTGGCGCTGACCCTGTTCGCGGTGCTGCTCGGCTGGATGATCCGGTTCCGGCTGCGCAGACGCGCGGCGTCGGTGCGCAGTCTCACCGAGCAGAGCGGCGTCATCGTCGAGTCGGCCCGCGACAGGAGGAGGACCGTCGGCCGCACCCTCGTCGGCGCGGCCGTCATCGTGGCCATCGCCTGCGTCGCCGGCACCGCCGCCGCCGTGCTCGCCCCACCGGACCGCGAGCGCCAGGTGGTGCGCACCGCCGTCGAGCAGCCGTTCGATCCCCGCTCGTACCCGACGCCGCTGAGCGGCTTCCGCTCCTACCTCGAACCGGCCAAGGCCGACGAGCCGATGCTCACGGTCGACGGGCTCCCGTCCGACCGGCGCCTGCGCATCGCGACGCTCGACACCTACGACGGCGTGACGTACTCGGTCGGCACCGACGCGGTGACCAGCGCATCCGGATCGTTCACCCGCGTGCCGTACCGGATGGACCAGAACGGCGTCACCGGAACGCGCGACACCATCGCGGTGACCGTGCGCGACTACCGCGGCCCCTGGGTCCCCGGCAGCGGCCAGCTGCAGCAGATCACCTTCCACGGCTCGAACGCGCCGACGCTCTCCGGCGCGTTCTTCTACAACGACGTCACCGGCACAGGCGCCGTCACCCGCAGCCTCGCATCCGGAGACAGCTACACGATGGATGCGGTGGTCAAGCCCGAGGTCACCGCCGCCGGCCTCACGAAGGCGGAGCCGGGCAGCGCGGTGGTTCCGAAGCCGGCGATCATCCCGGACGAGCTGTCGCAGACGCTGCAGAAGTACACCGCGGGCGTGACCGGCGCCGGCGCGAAGCTCGCAGCAGCGCTCGACGGGCTCGCGGCCGACGGGTACATCAGCCACGGCATCGGACCGGACGAGCCGCCGAGCAGGTCGGGGCACGGAGCAGACCGCATCACGGAGCTGCTCACCGACATCCCGATGCTGGGCGACCAGGAGCAGTACGCCGTGACCGCTGCCCTGATGGCGAGGCAGCTGGGCTTCCCGGCCCGCGTCGTCGTCGGATTCGTCGCTCCGAAGGACCAGGCGAGCTCGGCGAGCGTCACCCTCACCGGCTCGGACATCTCGGCGTGGATCGAAGTGCAGACGGCGGACGGCTGGGTCACGGTCGACCCGACACCGCCGCTGCGCCCCGTCCCGCCGAAGCAGCCGGACCAGCCGACGCAGATCACGCGCCCGCAGACCAACGTGCAGCCTCCCGTCGACGACACACCCGCGCAGCGCGACGACCCGCCGCAGGCGCAGGTCGACAAGAGCAACACCCCGCAGCCCAACCCGCTCCTGGATGCGATCCTCACGGTGCTCACCATCCTCGGCTGGGTGGTGCTCGGCCTGGCGATCCTCTCCGCGCCGTTCCTCGCCGTCCTCGCCGCGAAGTGGCGGCGCAGGGCGCTGCGCAGGCGAGCGCCGACCTCGGTGGAGCGCATCGCGGGAGGGTGGCGCGAATTCGCGGACACCGCGGTCGACCACGGCTACGACCCGCCGCCCGCTGCGACCAGGAAGGAGTTCGCCGGCACAATCGGCGGCTCCCGGGCGAGCGCCCTGGCGGCGGTCGCCGACCGGGCGGTGTTCAGCCCGATCGCCCCCACCGAGGAGGAGGCGGACACGGTCTGGAAGGCCGTCGACGAACTGCGCGGCCAGCTCGGCAAGCGCGACACACGGTGGAAGCGCCTGCTGGCGGCGGTTTCGCTCCGCTCGCTCGGCTACCGTGGGTGGAAGGGCAACGGAAGGAAAGGCAGACGATGAACTGTCGGGTGTGTGGCAGCGAATTGTCGGACGGAACCCTGTTCTGCGGCAACTGCGGAAGCTCGGTGACGGCGGCGCGCGTTCGGCCGCCTGCCGTCGCGGACTCCCGGCCCTCCGACACCTCCATTGTGGAGCGCCTGCCCAAGCCGGCGGTCGCCGGACGGTTCCCGGGAGCGGAGTCCCTGGACGACGCGCCGATCCTGGTCGAAGACCTCGACGCGGCGCCCCCGGTCGAGCAGGCACAGGTGACGTACACGCTCAGCTTCTCCACCGGACCGAGCGTCGAGGTGTCGGGCACCGGCCTGATCGGCCGCCGCCCGATCACGCAGCCGGGGGAGCAGGTCGACCAGCTGATCACCGTCGACGACCCGGCCAGGAGCGTCTCGAAGACGCACCTCGAGTTCGGCATCGAGGCGGGGGAGCTGTGGATCTGCGACCGGTACTCCGGGAACGGGACGGTCGCGCATCCACTCGGCGGCGTCGCCCGCCTCTGTGAGGCAGGACGACGCTACCGCGTGACGCGCGGCACCCGCGTGGAGATCGGCGACCAGTGGTTCGACGTCAGCTGAGCTGACGTCGCAGCGCCCCCGCCCGGGATGCGCGGCTAGGCGAGTGCGTCGGCGACCGTCCCGGAGGTGAGGCCGTGGGCCTCTGCCACGGCGGAGTTGGTCACCGTGCCTGCGTGCACGTTCAGGCCGAGCGCGAGGGAGGCGTCAGCAGACAGCGCCTCGCGCCAGCCGCGGTTGGCGATGGCGCGCGCGTACGGCAGCGTCGCGTTGGTCAGCGCGTACGTCGAGGTGTGCGGCACCGCGCCCGGCATGTTCGCGACGCAGTAGAACAGCGACTGGTGCACTGTGAACGTCGGGTCGGCGTGGGTGGTCGGGTGGGAGTCCGCGAAGCAGCCGCCCTGGTCGACGGCGATGTCGACGAGCACGCTCCCCGGCTTCATCCTGGACACCAGCTCGTTGCTCACCAGCTTCGGCGCCTTCGCGCCGGGAACGAGCACGGAGCCGATGACGAGGTCCGAGGCGACGACCGCCTTCTCGATCTCGAAGCTGTTCGAGGCGATGGTCTTGATGCGTCCCGCGTAGAGCGCATCCAGTTCGCGCAGGCGGGCGATGTTGGTGTCGAGCACCGTCACCTCCGCGCCGAGGCCGACGGCCACCGAGGTCGCGTTCGTGCCCGCGACGCCGCCGCCGAGCACCGTGACGACGGCCGGGTGCGTGCCGGGAACGCCGGGGACCAGGAGGCCGGGACCGCCGTTCGGCTTGAGCATCGTGTTCGCGCCGACGATCGGGGCGAGGCGTCCGGCCACCTCGCTCATCGGGGCGAGCAGGGGGAGCGCGCGGGACGGCAGCTGCACGGTCTCGTACGCGATGGCGGTGACGCCGGAGTCGATGAGCGCGCGGGTGAGGTTCTCCTCCGCGGCGAGGTGCAGGTAGGTGAACAGCACGAGGCCGGCACGGAAGTGCTGGTACTCGCTCTCGATCGGCTCCTTGACCTTGAGCACCAGGTCCGCGATCTGCCAGGTGGATACGGCGTCCGGCAGGATCGTGGCGCCCGCCGAGGCGTAGAGCTCGTCGGGGATGGAGGAACCGACACCTGCCTCGGTCTCGACGTAGACCTCGTGCCCGTTCGCGACGAGGTCGTGCACGCCGGCCGGGGTGATCGCCACCCGGAACTCGTTGTTCTTGATTTCGCGGGGGATCGCGACCTTCATGGGGCTCCTTACACGTCGACGTGGTGGTTCGATGATCACCCTAGCCCGAACACAACGACGATTTCGACTGTCCCTTGGTCGTATTTGTGCTGATTTCGTGAATTCGCAGGGGAGAGGGCGCGGATTCCGCCAGCGGGCCTCCCTCGGAAGGGGCTGCACAACGGTTTCCCCGTCGAAAACGACGATCCGAAACGGATTTCGTGAAGATTGTGTTTCGGAATGGACGTTTTCCCCATTGGATGATGCGCACAGCACCGGCCATGTGCCAGTATCGACCCACCGCACGGGCACATCGAAGTGCCGGCGGGTTGTTGTGCGTGATCGTGTTCGACCCCGAAGGAGCACCACTCGTGAATTCCAGGCAGCTTCCGCAAGACCCGATGATCCAGAAACTGGTGGAATCCGCCAGGCGTTCTCAGATGACACGCCGCGGGCTCCTCGCCGGTGCCGGCGCCAGCGCTGCGGCGCTCGCCCTGGCCGCCTGCTCCACCGGCGGAGCGTCGAGCAAGCCGACCGCGGCCAAGGACGTGTCGTCGTCGGACAAGACGCTGACCTGGGCCAACTGGCAGGCATACCTCGACCAGGACGACAACGGCAAGTACCCGACGCTCATGGCGTTCGAGAAGCAGACCGGCATCACGGTCAAATACGACGTGGCCGTCGACGACAACAACACCTACTACGCCAAGGTGAAGGACCAGCTCGCCCTCGGCAAGGACATCGGGGCCGACACCGTCTGCCTCACCGACTGGATGGTCGCCCGCCTCATCCGGTTCGGCTACGTGCAGACCTTCGACGAGTCGGCCATCCCGAACAAGAAGAACCTGTCGCCGTCGCTTCAGGATGCCGACTTCGACCCTGGACGCAAGAAGTCCCTGCCCTGGCAGAGCGGTTTCGCCGGCATCTGCTGGAACAAGTCCAAGCTGCCGAACGGCCTCAAGTCGGTCGACGACCTGTGGAAGCCCGAGCTCAAGGGCAAGGTCGGCGTGCTGAGCGAGATGCGCGACACGATGGGGCTGCTCATGCTGCAGCAGGGCGTCGACATCTCGAAGAAGTTCAGCGACGACGACTTCAACAAGGCCATCGACAAACTGACCAAGGAGGTCAGCGACGGGCAGATCCGCAACATCAAGGGCAACTCGTACCTCAACGACCTCAAGAGCGGGGACACCCTCGCCGCGATCTGCTGGTCGGGCGACATCACCCAGCTGAACGCCGAGGCTGGAGACAACTGGGAGTTCATCCTGCCGGAGGCGGGCGGCACCCTGTGGAGCGACAACTTCGTCATCCCGATCGGCTCGCCGCGCAAGGCGAACGCCGAGAAGCTGATCGACTACTACTACCAGCCGGAGGTCGCAGCGGAGGTGGCCGCCTGGGTGAACTACATCACCCCGGTGGTCGGTGCGAAGGAGGCCGCGGTCAAGATCGACCCGGAGCTCGCAGACAACCAGCTGATCTTCCCGGACGACACCACCCTCTCGAACGCGCACATCTTCCGCACCCTCACCCCGGCGGAGGAGCAGAAGTACCAGGCGGCGTTCCAGAAGGTCATCCTGGGCGCCTGATGGCACGCGGAGCATTCGCCGAGTCCGGCGCCGACCTGCAGCTGGTCGGGATCAAGAAGCGCTTCCCGGGGTTCACGGCGATCGAGAACCTCGACCTCACCATCCCGGCCGGTTCGTTCTTCGCCCTGCTCGGGCCGAGTGGATGCGGGAAGACCACCACCCTGCGCCTCGTCGCCGGGCTCGAAGAGCCGACGGAGGGTCAGATCCTCATCGGCGGCAAGGACGTCACCAAGACCAAGCCGTTCCAGCGCCCGGTCAACACGGTGTTCCAGAGCTACGCGCTCTTCCCGCACATGACAATCCTGGAGAACGTGGCGTTCGGGCTGCGCCGCCGCAAGATCGGCGACCCTGTACAGAAGGCGCACGAGGCGCTGCGCCTGGTGGAGCTCGACCACCTCGCCTCCCGGCGGCCCGCCCAGCTGTCCGGCGGTCAGCAGCAGCGCGTCGCCCTGGCCCGCGCCGTCGTCAACCGGCCCGCCCTGCTGCTGCTCGACGAGCCGCTCGGCGCGCTCGACCTCAAGCTGCGCCGCCAGATGCAGCTGGAGCTGAAGTCGATCCAGAACGAGGTCGGCCTCACCTTCGTGCACGTCACGCACGACCAGGAGGAGGCCATGACGATGGCCGACACCGTCGCCGTGATGAACAAGGGCGAGATCGAGCAGATGGGCGCCCCCGCTGTGCTCTACGAGCTTCCGGCCACCGTGTTCGTGGCGAACTTCCTCGGCCAGTCCAACCTGTTCGTCGGCCCGATCCTGGACGGGGGAGGAGACGCGCTCGGCGTGGATGTTGCCGGGCAGCGCATCCAGGTTCCCCGGTCGCGCGCTCAGCGGCACACCGGAACGGTCACGGTCGGCGTCCGTCCGGAGAAGCTGTCGCTGTTCTCCGACCCGTCCGCGATCCCCGGCGGCTCGAACATCCTGGGCCCAGGCCGGGTGATCGACGTGTCGTTCAGCGGTGTGAGCACGCAGTACCTGGTGCAGGTGCCCGGCGCAGGCACGATCGTCGTGTTCGCGCAGAACCTGTCGAGCGGTCCCGTCGCCACCCTCGGCGGCGAGGTGTGGATCGCGTGGGACCCGTCGCACACCTTCGTGCTCGCCGACGAACCACCGGCGGACGGCCGGTTCGCCGACGACTCCGACACCCAGATGATCGCGACGCAGGCCAAGGAGCGCATGCTGACGGAGCTCGAGGAGGCCTGATGGCGCTCGCCACCTTCTCGTCGGCCGCGCCGCCGACGGCGCAGGACCAGGAACCGCCGCAGCGGCGCAGGAGCGGCATCGCGCTCGTGCTGCTGCTGCCGGGCATCCTGTACCTGGTGCTGTTCTTCCTCACGCCGCTGGTGTCGCTCATCATCACGTCGTTCCAGACTCCCGTGGTGGATGGGGACATCGGGCAGTACCAGGCCGCGTTCCAATGGCAGAACTACACGGACGCGATCGCGGAGTACTGGCCGCAGATCATCCGGTCGTTCGTCTACGCGATCATCGCGACGGCCGCCGCTCTGGTGATCAGCTATCCCCTCGCGTACTTCATCGGCGTGAAGGTGCGGAAGTACCCCCTGCTGCAGAACCTCCTGATGACGCTCGTCATCGCACCGTTCTTCATCAGCTTCCTGCTCCGCACGCTGGCCTGGAAGCAGCTGCTCTCCGACGACTCCTGGTTCACCAGCTCGCTCAAGGCGCTGTCGATCCTGCCACCGGATGCGCACGTCACCGGCACGGCGTTCTCCGTCATCTTCGGTCTGACGTACAACTTCATCCCGTTCATGACGCTGCCGCTGTACTCGACGCTCGAACGACTGGATGTGCGCTACCTGGAGGCGGGAGCCGACCTGTACGCGAGTGCCTGGACGACGTTCCGCAAGGTCACCATCCCGCTGTCGATGCCCGGAATCGTCTCCGGCACGCTGCTGACCTTCATCCCGGCGGCCGGCGACTACATCAACGCGTCGCAGGACTTCCTCGGCGGCTCGGACACCTCGATGATCGGTAACGTCATCGAGACGAACTTCCTGGTGCTGCAGAACTACCCGACGGCCGCGGCCATGTCCGTGGTGCTGATGGCGGTCATCCTGGCGGTGGTCGGCGTCTATGTGAAGCGCAGTGGGACGGAGGATCTGCTGTGAAGGGCTTCCGGTTCAAGGGCCTCGGCCTCGGCGTCTACGCGTTCCTCGCGCTGGCGTTCCTGCTCATCCCGATCGTCTACACGTTCATCTTCTCGTTCAACGACGCGCTCAAGAACAACATCGCCTGGCGCGGGTTCACCTTCCGCAACTGGACGAACGTGTGCGACGCCGCCGGCATCTGCGACGCGTTCATGGCGAGCATCATCATCGGCATCGTGGCGACGGTGATCGCGACGGTGCTCGGCACGATGATCGCCATCGCGCTGATGCGCTACCGCTTCCGGTTCCGGTCGCAGACCAGCCTGCTGCTGTTCCTGCCGATGGCGAGCCCGGAGGTCGTGCTCGGCGCCGGCCTCGCCGCGCAGTTCCTCAGCCTGAGCGTGAACAAGGGCTTCGGCACGATCATCATCGCCCACGTGATGTTCTGCATCAGCTTCGTGGTGGTCACGGTGAAGGCGCGCGTCGCGAGCCTGGACCCTGCCCTGGAGGAGGCGGGACGCGACCTGTACGGGTCTCCGATCGCCGTGTTCTGGCGCATCACGTTCCCGCTGCTGCTCCCCGGCATCCTGTCGGCGGCGCTGCTGTCGTTCTCGCTCAGCTTCGACGACTTCATCATCACCAACTTCAACGCAGGTGCCGTGACGACGTTCCCGATGTACATCTACATCGCGGCGTCCCGCGGCATCCCCGCCCAGGCGAACGTGATCGCCTCCGCCGTGTTCATCATCACCATTCTCGTGGTGCTGATTACCCAGCTCACGGCGGCGGCACGAGCGAAACGGCTCGCCAGGAACGTGGGCTGACCGCTTCCGGTACCCGAGCCGAAGCACCCAGACCCCCAAAGGCGAGACGGCCCGACAGCACCCAGCTGCCGGGTCGTCGCGTCGTTCAGAACAAAGCGCCCGGGCCCCGCAGCACCCCGGATGCCGCCGCCCCGGCCAGGATCGCCGCCAGCACGGCGAGCGAGACGGCGAAGTACACGGCGTCCGCCCTGCCGAGCGGGACCGGCCGCCAGACAGTCCTCGGGCTGCGGCCGAGTCCGCGCAGCTCCAGCGTGCCGGCCACCCGTTCTCCCCGGCGGATCGAGCCGACGAGCAGCGCGAACACCGCGGCGGCCAGCAGGCGCGGTCGCGCCCTGCGTCGTCCGGAGCGGCCGACCGGGCTGCGCACGAGCTGCGCCTGCCTGATCGTCGTCCACTCCGCTCCGAGGTCTTGGAGCATCCGGTATCCGGCGAGGATCGCGTATGTGACGCGCACGCTGAGCCCGGCGTGCTGGTGCAGGCTGTTCACCAGGGCGACGCCGTCTGTCGAGACGAGGAACGCGACGGCGAGCAGGCCGGTTAGCATGGTGCGTCCGGCGAGCGCGAGCCCGACCAGCACGCCCTCGGTCGTGACCCTGAGCATCCCGGCCTGCCAGAGCACGTCGCCCGGCCGGGTGAGGACGTTCACCACGAAGACGCTGACGGCGAAGAGCAGGAATGGCGCGAGCGACCGGGCGAGCGCCGTCACCCGCATCCCGGTGCCGGCCACGACGGCGGCGAACGCCACCAGCAGGAGCACGGCGGGCGTGACGGGGTCGAGCACGAACATCACGGCGACGGACACCACCAGCATCAGTAGGAGCTTGACGCTCGGGTTGCGTCTGGCCAGCGGCGAGTCGGCCACCTCTCGCACGAACGACGCGGTCACGACGGGACCCGCGCCCGGTCGACGGCGGTGACCGCCGCGCGCAGCTGGGCGGCGGTGTCGCAGCGGGCGGCGAACCAGCGCAGCAGCCGGGAGGGATGCACGCCCGCCGCGTCGACCAGGGCCGGCCGGGCGAGGAGCCCGGGCAGGTCGCCGTCGTATGCGATGCCGCCGTCCGCCACGACCACGACGCGGTCGGCCAGAGCGGCGACGAGCCGGAGGTCGTGGCTGGCGAACACGACGGCGCGCCCGGCGTCCGCCGTGCGGCGCAGCACCTCGGCGACGGAGACCGTGTCCCTCCTGTCCAGACCGAAGGTCGGCTCGTCCGCCAGCAGCACGCCGCGGGCATGGGCGAGCATCGCCGCGAGGCTCAGGCGGCGCTTCTCCCCGCCGGACAGCTGGTGCGGGTGCCGCTGGGCGAGCGCGGTGAGGCGGTGCTCGGCGAGCACGCCCTGCACGTCGAGGCGTCGGAGGCTCCGCGCATCCAGGCCGTAGACCAGTTCGCGCTCGACCGTGCCGGCGACGAACTGGTGCTCCGGATTCTGGAAGACGAGCGCGGGACGGTCGCCCTCCACCCGCCCGGCGAGCGGCCGGAGCAGCCCGGCGAGCGTGCGCAGCACCGTCGACTTGCCCGCGCCGTTGGCGCCCAGCACCGCGACCGTCTCCCCGGCGTGCACGGCGAGGTCGATGCCGGAGACCGCCGGGGCGCCGCGGCGGCCCGCTGTGACGCCCACCGCCGTGAGCACCGCGTCGCCGAGCGGGCGCCCGGCCGCCTCCGCTTCCGCCTCTGCCCGCTCCGGGATGCACGAGGAGAGGAAGTCGTCGAACGTCCCGTCCTCCACGCGGCCCTCCCTGCCCGTGATGGCCTGCAGCTCGGTGTCGAGCGGCAGCCAGCAGCCGAGCGAATGCAGCCGCGCTGCGTTGGGGGAGAGGACGGCGTCGGTCGGTCCGTCCATCAGCACCGTCCCGTCGTCGCCGACCGCGACGGCCCGCTCCGGCAGCCCGGCCGTCCCCGCGTCGCCCGCGAACTCGTCCAGCCGGTGCTCGACCAGCACGACGGCCGGGCTCGTCTCGCGCACCGCGTCGTCGATCGCCTGCCGGACGGCGCGCACGCCGCGCGCATCGAGCATCGAGGTCGGCTCGTCGAGCAGCAGCACGGGCGGTTCGCCGACCACGGCGGCGGCCAGCGCCACCCGCTGCAGCTCGCCGCCGGACAGCTCCGCCGTCGAGCGCCCCTCGAGCGCCGCGGCCCCCGCCAGCCGGAGGGCGGAGCGCACCCTGCCGTCGATCTCGGAGGGAGGCACCGCCGCGTTCTCCAGGACCAGGGCGAGTTCGGCATCCACCTGGGGGAGGCACACGCCCGCAGCGGGATCCTGACCGACCATCCCGATGACGGGGGAGCGCTCCACCACGGTGCTCGCCTCCGTGACGCCGTCGCCGATCCGCACGGACCCGTCGAGCACGGCGTGGACGCTGTGCGGGATGCTCCCCGCCAGCACCTGCAGCAGCGTCGACTTGCCGGAGCCGGACGGCCCGAACACCAGCACGCGCTCACCGGCGGCGACCCGGAGGTCCACGCCGTTCAGCACGGGATGCTCCTGCCGCCGGTAGCGGACGGCGACGGCGTCGAGCGCGATCACCTGGCCGCCGCCGCGTCCCGTCCGATGGCGAAGTTGTCGACGGCGCCGGTGCGCTCCACCGCCCGCACCAGCACCTTCGCGAGCAGCCCGCCGATGATGGCGCCGGACAGCACCTGGATGATCAGCCTGGTCCAGAACAGGTCGGTGCCGTACCAGCCCGCCCGGAACGCCGAGTAGAAGAACACCGCACCGGCCCCGAGCGCGCCGGACAGCGTGTACCGCAGCCAGCCGAACCGCCGGTAGCGCCCGGCCGCGAACGGCAGCTCGCTGCCAGCACCCTGGATCGCGGCCGCGATCAGCAGCGTCGGCCCGACGGCCGAGCCGAGGAACACCACCTCGATCACGGAGGCGATCACCTCCGCCAGCACGCCGGCGAACGGCCGCCGCACGATCGCGATGGCGAGCGGCGCCACCAGCAGCCAGCCACCGAGCAGCACGTGCTGCACCAGGTCGCCGAACGGTCCGGCCAGCGCGGACAGGGCGATCCAGCCCTGCACCAGCGCCCAGTAGAGAAAGCCGAAGACGACCCCGAGCACGACGACCAGCATCAGATCGCGCAGCGACCAGCCTCGCCGGACACCGGCGCTCATCGGGTCACGCTCGGGCTATTGACGGAGATGGTGGCGTGCGTCGTCACGTGCGCGACGGAGCGGCCGACCGCCGCCCAGGTGCCGGCGATGGTGCCGACGATGTCTCCGACGTCGCCGGAGAGCCTGGTGACGTAGTGGTCGCTGCCGACGTACGTGCCCTTCGCTTTCGCGTCGTCGATGGCCGCGTAGATGTCGCGCATGTGGTCGGCGGTGCGCTCAGGGGTGCCGTGGTCGTCGAGCGGGTAGAGCGCCCACTGGGCCAGCGCATCCATGCCGGTCTGCGGCACGTCCAGCGGGGCGTCCGAGAACACCGGGGGATGCTCCGGACGCTCGCAGGTGACCTCGCCCGGGCAGCCGCGGGAGAGCATCACGGTGGCGACGACATGGTGGCCGCCGGCGGAGGCGGCGGAGATCAGGGCGCTGAAGTAGCGCGCGATGTCCTGCTCGTGGCCGGTGACCCAGGTGCTGATCGGGTCGGTCTCGACCGTCAGCCCGGTGCTCGGCGTCGCGTCGAGAGCGCCGAGGATGACCTCGACGTAGTCGTCGCTCATCACCGAGAGGGTGATCCTGCCGCCGACGCCGAACGCGCGCGGCTCGATGGGTGGGGTGGGTGTTGCGTGCACTGTCGTGCCCTTCCTGTCGGAGGTGGGGCACGGGAAACACCGTCGCGGACGCGACGATATGCGAGAATTCAGCCTCCCTGCGCTGGCATGATCCAGATCAGGTTCGACGGTCGAAGCGTTCGACGCTTCCTCTCAGCCCGGTTCACCGGACTCCCGTGTTCGGGACCACCTTAGCGCGGTCCCGGACACGGTGCGTACGTCACGGCGCGTGCGTCACACGTACGACGCGCGGATCTCCCCGACCTGCTCGCCGCGGCCGTACACCGCGAGGTCGAGTCTCGGAGCGATGGCGTCGACCGCCTGGCGCTCGATCGCCCCGGCGTCCGCCAGCAGCGACAGGGCGACGATGCTCGCCGCGCGCAGGCTGCCGTCGAGGATCTTGAGCGCGACGGTGGTGCCGTCGAGGGCGGCCATCACCATCACGCCCTCTGCGCCGAGCTTGGCGAAGACGCCGAGCTCGTCGATCACCAGGGTGTTGGCGCGGCCGGGGCCGTCGATCGCCCAGCCGTTCGCCAGTACCGCGTTCTTGAGCGTCGCCGCGTTGCGGTAGAGCGCGAACGGGGAGCCCTCCGATGCGGTGGCGATGCGCTGGATGCCGCGGGCGAGGGTGCTGAGGGCCATCGCGAACACCGGGGCTCCGCAGCCGTCGATGCCGGTCGCGACGACCTTGTCCCCTGTCAGCCGCTCGACCACATCCCGCACCTGCTGCTGCATGGGGTGCTGCGGGTCGAGGTAGCTCTCGGTGGGCCAGCCGTTGACCATGCAGGCCAGCAGCATGGCGGCGTGCTTGCCCGAGCAGTTCATGAACAGCGGCTGCTTGTGGTCGCCCGCCCGGATCGCGTCGTCGCGCGCCGCGGTGTCGAGCGGCCAGTCGTTCGGACACTGCAAGGCGTCCTCGGTGAGCTGCGCCTGCGCGAGCAGGCCGCGCACGACGGACAGGTGGGCGGGCGTCCCTCCGTGGCTGGCCGTGGCGAGCACGGCCGCGGCGCCCTCCAGCGGGACGCCGGCGCCCATGACCGCGATGGCCTGGAACGGCTTCATGCTCGACCGGGGGAAGACGGGAGCGCTCGGTGCGCCGAGCGACCGGACGACGCTGCCGTCCGGTCCGAGCACGATGGCGGAGCCGACGTGACGGGACTCGATGAAACCGCTGCGCTCGACGACCGCCAGCTCGACGGCCTCCTCGCCGGTGAAGACCGCGGGGCTCACAGGGCGGAGAAGGCGTCGTCGAGCACCTGGACGGCGTCGGCGATCAGCGCGTCGGAGACGGCCAGGCTGGGCAGGAAGCGGAGGACGTTCCCGTACGTTCCCGCCGACAGGACGAGCAGCCCGTGCTGGGCCGCGTACGCCACGATTGCCGTGACGGCCTCGGGGTTCGGCTCCTTGCTCGTGGATGCCGTGCCCGGCTGCACGAGCTCGATCGCCAGCATCGCGCCGATGCCGCGCACGTCGCCGATGATGTCGTACTTCTCCTGCAGGGCGAGCAGCGCGGGCTTGAGGGAGTTCTCGATGCGCTTGCCCTCGGCGAGGAGGTGGTTCTTCTCGATCGACTCGAACACCGCGACGGCGGCCGCGGCGGCGACGGGGTTGCCGCCGAACGTGCCGCCGAGCCCGCCGGGCTGCGCGGAGTCCATGATCTCGGCGCGGCCGGTGACCGCAGCGAGGGGGAGCCCGCCGGCGATGCCCTTGGCGCTCAGCACCAGGTCGGGCACGAGACCGAAGTGCTCGCTGGCGTAGTACGCACCCGTGCGCGCCATGCCGCTCTGGATCTCGTCGGCGATGAACACGACGCCGTTGGCCGTGCACCACTCCTGCAGCGCGGGCAGGTAGCCGTCAGCAGGAACCATGAAGCCGCCCTCGCCCTGAATGGGCTCGGCGACGAGGCAGGCGAGGTCGGATGCGCCGACGACCTTCTCGAGGTATGCGATGGTGCGCGCTGCCGCCTCCGCACCGCTGAGACCGTCGTGATACGGGTACGAGCTGGGGGCGTGGTAGACGTCGCCGGCGAACGGGCCGAAGCCGGTCGCATACGGCATCGCCTTGAAGTTCATCGCCATCGTGAGGTTGGTGCGCCCGTGGTACGCGTGGTCGAGCACAGCGACGGCACGGCGGCCGGTGTGCTTGCGGGCGATCTTGACACCGTTCTCCACGGCCTCGGCGCCCGAGTTGACGAGCACCGTCTTCTTGGCGTGGTCGCCCGGCGTGTGCGCGGCGAGCAGCTCGGCGACGCGCACGTACTCCTCGTACGGCGTGATCGTGAAGAGCGTGTGGATGACGTCCTGCAGCTGAGCGGCAGCAGCATCCACGACGGCCGTCTCGGTGTGGCCGACCGTCGTCACGCCGATGCCGGCGCCGAAGTCGACGAACTGGTTGCCGTCGACGTCGACCAGGATGGCGCCGTTCGCCTTGGCGATGTAGACGGGAAGGGTGGACGAGACGCCGGTGGGAACCACTGCCAGGCGTCGCTGGTGCAGCTCCTGGGACTTCGGGCCGGGTACGGCCGTGACGATTCGGCGTTCTTGCGCAACGCTGTAAACGGGCGCGCTGGTGCTCAGAGTGTCGGTCATGATGAGACGAGTTTAGCTCCGGTGGCAGAATCGGACCATGAGGCTCGAGCACAGCTACGCGATCGACATCGAATGGACCGGCAACCGCGGAACCGGGACGAGCGGCTACAAGGACTACGGGCGGGAGCACGTCGTCACGGCCGAGGGGAAGCACCCCATCGAGGGCTCGGCCGACCGCACGTTCTTCGGCGACCGCGACCGCTGGAACCCCGAGGAACTGCTGCTCGCGGCGCTCAGCCAGTGCCACATGCTCAGCTATCTTGCCGAGGCGGCACTGGCCGGGGTCGTCGTGGTGGGATACACGGATGCAGCGACCGGAGTGATGGAGCAGACCGGCAACGGGGGAGGCCACTTCACCAGCGCCACCCTGCGCCCGCGCGTCACGATCGCCGACCCTGCTCAGGCCGAGCTGGCCGCCTCCCTGCACGCCCCTGCCGCGGCCAAGTGCTTCATCGCGGCGTCGGTGAACTTCCCCGTCGCCCACGCCCCCGAAATCCTCACCCTCGCCTGATCACTACGCGTGGCGGGTGCGGGCTGTGGTGGGGACGGCGGCGGGCGCGGACGCGCGCTCTTCCTCTGCCCAGCGGTGGATGGCGGCCGCCCAGCGGCCGTCGCGGGTGAGCGGTGGAGGCTGCTCGGTGCCGGAGTCGCGGCGGGCGCGGAGCAGTGCCTGTTCGCGTTCGCGCTCGCCGAGTTCGGCGATCGACGTCAGCCACAGAGTGAGCGGATGCATGATAACCACCTAACTTGTTTTGGTGGTTAGAGCATACCGTAACCAGTTATCGAGTTACAATGGTTACATGCGTACGAATGCAGTCGAGCTCGGTGCCGACCTCCTGGTCGACTTCCTCAACACCTACGACGTCGAGGACGGCGTCGACGCCATCGACGACGCCGCCGGATTCGCCGCCTGGGCGGAGGCGCGCGGCGTCGAGCCCGGCGACACCGAGGAGGCCAGGCGGGTGCGGGATGCGCTGCGGTCCGTGATCGACGGGGACGCCGCATCCCTGCCGTCCGTCGAGCTGGAGACCACCTGCGGGGAGCGCAGCGTCGGGCTCACCGCCCGCACCGCTGCGCAGGCGGCGGTCGCGAGCTCGGTCATCCTGAGCATCCAGGGCAGGCTCGAACGCGTGAAGTTGTGCGGGGCGGACGACTGCCGCTGGGCGTTCTACGACAAGTCGCGCAACGGATCACGCACCTGGTGCAGCATGGGCGTCTGCGGCAACAGGCAGAAGGCGCGCACCTACCGCTCGAAGGCGACGGATGCGGAAGCCGACACCGACGCCGCCGACGCTACCGACGCTCGGGGTGGAACGCCCGCTTGACGCGCTCGACCGCGTTGGCCGGGGGAGCCTCGTTGTACCGCTCGGCCAGCTCCTGCCCGGTGAGCCCGTGGATGGCCGCCATGATCTCGTCCGTCGCCTGACGGCGAGCGCGACCAGACTCCGCCGACCCGTATTTGCTTACGTCGATCGGCTCGCCGAACTTCACCGTGAACTTCCGGATGCGCGGCACCTTCGAGCCCACCGGCTGCAACTCGTTCGTGCCGATCAGGCCCACCGGCACGACCAGTGCGCCCGTGGTGAGGGCGAGCCAGGCGACGCCCGTCCGCCCCTTGTACAGACGTCCGTCGAGCGAGCGCGTGCCCTCCGGGTACAGCGCGAACGCCGCTCCGGTGTCGATGATCCGCTTGGACTGCTCCAGCGCATCCTGAGCGGCCTGCCCTGCGCCGCGCTCGACGCCGACGGCTCCGATCGCCGTGAAGAACGTGCGGGACACCCAGCCCTTGAAACCGGTGCCCTCGAAGTAGTGCGACTTGGCGAGGAACTGCACGCGCCGCGGAGCCATCAGCGGGATGACGATGCTGTCGATGAACGACAGGTGGTTGCTCGCCAGGATGATCTTGCCGGTGCGCGGCACGTTCTTGCGGCCGATGATCGTCGGCCGGTAGAGCAGCCGGGCGATGGGCCCGATGACCGAGCGCCCGAGCAGGTAGACGAAACCGGGCTTCTTCACCTCGGTCGTCCCATCGTCGGGTGCGGTCTGTGTCACGGATACGAGCGTAGTCTCGGGTGTATTCCGCGAACGGAATGCGTGCGGCCTCACCCGCCGTCGAACGGCCGGACCGGTTCGCAGCCGAACCCGCCGGTGTAGATCAGGCAGGCCGGGACGAACCCGGTGAACCGCACAGCGAGGGGCGAGCCGAACCAGGCGTTGTACAGCCGGGAGAAGTTGAGGTTGCCGAAGGTGGAGCACGCGCCGGCCGGTCCCGTCGGCTTCGCCAGGGTCTCGGCGTTCGGCTGGTACGGCGTGTAGTTGTAGAGGTTGGCCGTCGCCTGGTTGGCGATGGTCACCGTGCTCGTGCCGCAGGTGGCGTCCGGGTGGTACTGGATGCTGTTCTTGCCGATCCGGTATCGCCAGTCACCGGGATGCACGGTGTACTCCCGGAACTGCCACGCCGCCCGGTACACCTGGTTGAAGAACCCGAAGAACTTCGCGTCGCACTCCGCGGTGTCCGGGCACGCGTATCCCGTTGCCTTCTGGTATCCGGATGCGCTCGGCGCGGTGAGCAGCGACTGCTCCTTCTGCAGCAGCACGAGCAGCACCCGCGGGCTGATCGTGCACGCGGCGGCGACCCGCGCGATGACGTTGCTCGCCCGCTCGTTGCGCTGGCCGCGGAGCGCCGTGCAGCGCTCGGGGGAGGCCGCGACATCCGGGGTGTCGACGCGGTAGCGCGACAGGCAGGGCACGCCGTCCTTGGGTTTGCACGGGCGAGCAGCCAGGAACTTCTGGATGTCGGCCTGCGTCATCGAGTTCGGGTTGAAGAAACTGTCGTCGCTGATGATGTCGCCGGGATCGAACGACGCCTTCTGCTCGGCGAACACGCCGACGGCGGGCACCAGGGTGAAGACGGCGGCCAGGGCGGCCACCCCGGAGAGTGCGCGCCACCGTCGGCGAAGGAATCCCACGTCAGGCTCAGCCGAAGGTGGCGAGGGCTTCTTCGATCACGGACGCCGCGTCGTCGATCAGCTCCTCGCTGATGACGACCGACGGCAGCAGGCGCAACACGCTGTCCCAGCTTCCGGCGTCGAGCGGGATGACGCCGTTCGCGGTCGCGTGCGCGAGGATCGCCTTCAGCGCATCCGGGTTCGGGGTCTTCGTGCCTGGGATGACCAGCTCGACGCCGAACATCGCGCCCTTGCCGCGCACCTCGCCGACCACGGCGAAGCGGTCCGCCCAGTCGCCGATGCGCGCCCAGAGCGCCTTCTCGACCCGCTGCGCCTCGGCGAGCAGGTCCTCTTTCTCGAAGACATCGAAGACGGCGAGCGCTGCCGCGGTGGAGACCGGGTTGCCGCCGAACGTTCCTCCGATGCCGCCCGGCTGCACAGCATCCATGATCTCGGCGCGGCCGGTGACCGCCGCGAGCGGGAAGCCGCCCGCGATGCCCTTGGCGCTCGTGACGAGGTCGGGGACGACGCCGTGGTGCTCGATCGAGTACCACGTGCCCGTTCGGCCGATACCCGCCTGGATCTCGTCGGCGACGAAGACGATGCCGTTCTCCGTGCAGAACTCGGACAGCCGCTTGAAGTATCCGGGGGCCGGGATGATGATGCCGCCGTCGCCCTGGATCGGCTCGACGAACAGCGCCGCCAGCTCGGTGGCTCCGATGTGGGTGTTGATGTAGTCGATGGTGCGCTCTGCCGCCTCCTCGCCCGTCATCCCCTCCGGGTCGCGGAACGGGTAGCTGATCGGCACGCTGTAGATCTCGCCGGGGAACGGGCCCATCCCTGCGCGCTCCGGCCAGGGCCGGTACGTCATCGCCATCGTCAGGTTGGTGCGGCCGTGGAAGGCGTGGTCGAGCGTGGCGATGGCGCGGCGGCCGGTGAACTTGCGGGCGATCTTCACCGCGTTCTCGACGGCCTCCGCGCCCGAGTTGACCAGGATGCTGTGCTTCTCGAAGTCGCCGGGGGTGATCTCGGCCAGCTTCTCGGCGACGCGCACGTAGTTCTCGTACGGCGTGACCGTGAACAGGGTGTGCGTGAGCTTCGACGCCTGCTCGAACGCGGCGGCGGCGACCTCGGGATGCGCGTGACCGATGGTCGTCACGCCGATGCCGCAGCCGAGGTCGATCAGCCTGTTGCCGTCGACGTCGACCAGGATCGCTCCGGAGCCCGACTCCATGTAGATGTTCGCGAGGGTGCCCGCCCCGCGGCTGACCGACGCGACCCTGCGCTCCTGCAGCTCGATGGAGCGAGGGCCGGGAAGAGCGGTGACGAGGTTGCGGGTCTGCGGGACCGAGAATTCGCGAGTCATGTGTTCCATCGTATGCGGCGCTCGCTGTCAGGTTGGGCAAAGGAGGATGCGGCAGACTGGGTACTCCTGCCCGCATTCCGGAAAGTATCACTGTGCGCAAAACTCTCTCGATCGTCACCGCCGCCCTCGTCGTGGCCGGGCTCGCCGCCTGCAGCTCGGGGGCGCCGAACGCTTCGGCGACACCGGATGCGAACGGTTGCCTGAACATCCAGCCGGGAGACACGTCGAAGTCGATCACGGTGGATGGGAAGTTCGGTGCGACGCCGAAGGTCACCATCCCGACGCCGCTGAAGACCACGGACATCGAGCGCAGCGTCGTGATCAAGGGCAACGGAGCCATGGTCAAGGGCGGAGACAGCATCGGCATCGCGCTGGTCGCGTACAACGGCACCACCGGCAAGGAGCTGACGCCCGCCGCCGGGTTCGACGGCCAGCCGGCGCAGTCGATCAAGGTGGACGACAAGGCGTTCGTCCCTGGGCTCGTCCGCGCCGTCGAGTGCCTGCCGCTCAAGTCGCGCGTCGTGCTCACCTCCACCACCAAGGAGGCCTTCGGCGATGCGGACGTCTCGTCGCTCAAGCTCAAGGCCAGCGACCCTGTCGTCTTCGTCGCCGACCTCGTCGAGAAAGAGCCGACCAGGGCCACCGGCAAGTCCGTCACTCCGCCTGAGGGCTTCCCGACGGTGAAGCTCGCGAAGGATGGCGCGCCGACGGTCACCATCCCGAAGACCGACCCGCCCACCGAGACGAAGATCGGCGTCCTCAAGCAGGGCGACGGCGCTGAGGTGAAGGCTACGGACACGGTCACCATCCAGTACTCCGGCCTGCTCTGGCGCAATGGCCAGGTCTTCGACTCCACATGGGCGAAGGGGCAGGCATACTCCGGCGTCGCCTCCCAGTTCGTCCCCGGATTCACCAAGGCTCTCGTCGGCCAGAAGGTCGGCTCGCAGATCATCGCGATCATCCCGCCCGCCGACGGCTACGGAAGCAAGGGCAACGGCGACATCAAGGGCACGGACACGATGGTGTTCGTGGTCGACATCCTGAAAGCCGTCGGCTAGCACCGCTGATACGCCGGGTTCCGTAGGCTGGACCCGTGCGCAGAGTCATCATCCTCGGTTCCACCGGTTCGATCGGCACCCAAGCCCTCGACGTCATCCAGGCGAACCCCGACCGCTTCACCGTGGTCGGGCTCACCGCCGGCAGCAACGCGGACGAGCTCGCCGCGCAGGCCGAGCGGTTCGGGGTGCGGGAGACCGCGCTCGGGGCCGACGACTCCGAGCGGCTGGTGCGCGGCGTCGAGGCCGATGTCGTGCTCAACGGGATCACCGGCTCCGTCGGCCTGGGCCCGACGCTCGCCGCGCTGGAGACGGGCGCGAGCCTGGCACTCGCCAACAAGGAGTCGCTGATCGTGGGCGGAGCGCTCGTGAAGGCGGCGGCCGCCCCTGGGCAGATCGTCCCCGTCGACTCCGAGCACTCCGCCATCGCGCAGGCGCTGCGTTCCGGCACGCACAGCGAGGTGCGGCGGCTGGTGCTGACCGCATCCGGTGGGCCGTTCCGGGGCAGAAGCCGCGCATCCCTCGCGGACGTCACCCCCGGGGAGGCGCTCGCGCACCCCACCTGGGACATGGGACTCGTCGTCACCACGAACTCGTCGACCCTGGTCAACAAGGGGCTCGAAGTGATCGAGGCGCACCTGCTGTTCGATGTGCCGTACGACAGGATCGAGGTGACGGTGCACCCGCAGTCCGTCATCCACTCGATGGTGGAGTTCGTGGACGGCTCGACCATCGCGCAGGCTTCTCCTCCGGACATGCGGCTCCCGATCTCGCTCGGCCTCCACTGGCCGAACCGGGTGCCGGGCGTCGGCGTCCCCCTCGACTGGACCGCCGCGCACAGCTGGACCTTCGAGCCGCTCGACGCCGAGGCGTTCCCCGCCGTCGCGCTGGCGAAACGCGTCGGAGAGGCGGGGGAGACGTACCCGGCCGTGTTCAACGCCGCGAACGAGCAGGCCGTCGCCGCCTTCCACGCCGGGGCCATCGGCTACCTCGACATCGTCGACACCGTCGAACGGGTGGTGGAGGCGCACCGCCCGGCCGGCGAGCTCACCCGCGAGAGCCTCGCGGAGGCCGAGCGCTGGGCGCGGGATGCCGCCGACCGGTTGATCGCCGCCGCATAGCTTTACCGCATAGCTTTCCCCCGGCTGGTTCCAAGCTGATCGCGGCTAGCCTGTAGCCGTGGAATCCGTGCTGCTCTTCGTCCTCGGCGTCGTCATCATCCTGGTGGGCGTCGCACTGTCGATCGCGCTGCACGAGATCGGCCACCTCGTGCCGGCGAAGCTGTTCGGCGTCAAGGTGACGCAGTACATGATCGGCTTCGGCAAGACGCTGTTCTCGTTCCGTCGCGGCGAGACGGAGTACGGCGTGAAGGCCATCCCGCTCGGCGGCTACATCTCCATGATCGGGATGTTCCCCCCTGGCAAGGAGGGCGGCTCCGGCCGCAACGCCACCACCGGGTTCATGCAGTCGATGGCCCAGGATGCGCGGTCGGCGAGCGCAGAGACCGTGCTCGTCGGCGAGGAGAACCGCACCTTCTACAAGCTGCCGGTGTGGAAGCGCATCATCATCATGTTCGGCGGACCGTTCATGAACCTCCTCATCGGCGTCGTGCTGTTCGGCGTGCTGCTGATGGGCTTCGGCACCGCGCAGCAGTCGACGACGGTGGCGACCGTGAGCCAGTGTGTCATCGCGTCGAACAGCGCACGCCAGACCTGCGCGGCCGACGATCCCACCGCACCGGCCGCCGCGGCGGGCATCGAGCCGGGCGACACCATTGTGAGCATCGACGGCACGCCGATCACCAGCTGGGCGCAGTCCACCAAGATCATCCGCGAGTCCGCCGACCGCACCCTCTCCGTCGTCGTCCTGCGCGACGGCGCACAGAAGACGCTGACCCTCACCCCCAAGACCAACACGGTCGCCAAGACCGACGCATCCGGTGCCGTCGTCAAGGACGCGGACGGCAAGGTCGCAACGCTCACCGCCGGATTCGCCGGCATCGGGTCGCTGCAGAAGCTGGTGCCGCAGCCGATCACCTCGGTGCTCCCGGCGGTCGGGGCGCAGACCGGCGAGGTCGTCGGCGTGATCATCCACCTGCCGCAGCGCATGGTCGACGTCTGGAACGCGGCGTTCGGCTCGGGGGAGCGCGACCCGAACGGGCCGGTGAGCCTGGTCGGCATCGGGCGGGCGGCCGGTGAACTCACGGCGCTCGACGGCGTACCGGTGATCGACAAGGTGTACTCGATGATCGGGATCCTGGCGTCCCTGAACATCGCCCTGTTCGTCTTCAACCTCATCCCGTTGCTCCCGCTCGACGGCGGACACATCGCCGGGGCGGCGTGGGAGGGCATCCGGCGCACGTTCGCGAAGCTGTTCAAGCGTCGCGACCCCGGGCCCGTCGACATGGCCAAGCTGATGCCGCTGACCTTCGCGGTCGTGATCGTCCTCGGCGGGATGAGCGTGCTGCTGATGTACGCGGACATCGTCAAGCCGATCAACCTGTTCGGCTAGGCACCGCACACCCCGCGCCCAGCCGGTTCCCAAACAGCCGCGTAGGATTGGGGACGTGGCAGCAATCAACCTGGGGATGCCGAAGGTTCCCGAAACACTCGCACCCCGACGCAAGTCCCGTCAGATCAAGGTCGGCAAGGTCCTCGTCGGCGGCGACGCCCCGATCAGCGTCCAGTCGATGACCACGACGCCGACCACCAACATCAACGCGACCCTGCAGCAGATCGCCGAGCTCACCGCATCCGGATGCGACATCGTCCGGGTGGCCGTGCCGAGCCGCGACGACGCGGAGGCGCTGCCGATCATCGCGAAGAAGAGCCAGATCCCGGTCATCGCGGACATCCACTTCCAGCCCAACTACGTCTACGCGGCCATCGACGCCGGATGCGCGGCCGTGCGCGTCAACCCGGGCAACATCCGCAAGTTCGACGACCAGGTCGGCAAGATCGCCGCAGCCGCCAAGGCCGCGGGCGTCTCGCTGCGCATCGGCGTCAACGCCGGATCGCTCGAACCCAGCCTGCTGCAGAAGTACGGCAAGGCCACGCCGGAGGCGCTCGTCGAGAGCGCGGTCTGGGAGGCGAGCCTGTTCGAGGAGCACGACTTCCACGACTTCAAGATCTCGGTCAAGCACAACGACCCGATCGTGATGGTCAAGGCGTACCGCCAGCTCGCCGAGCGCGGCGACTGGCCCCTCCACCTCGGTGTCACGGAGGCCGGGCCGGAGTTCCAGGGCACGATCAAGTCGGCGACGGCGTTCGGCATCCTGCTCTCCGAGGGCATCGGCGACACGATCCGCGTCTCGCTCTCCGCTCCTCCCGCGCAGGAGGTCAAGGTCGGCCTGCAGATCCTGCAGTCACTCAACCTCCGCGAGCGCAAGCTTGAGATCGTCTCCTGCCCGAGCTGCGGACGCGCGCAGGTGGATGTGTACAAGCTCGCCAACGACGTCACCTCCGGCCTCGAAGGCATGAGCGTCCCGCTGCGCGTCGCCGTCATGGGCTGCGTCGTCAACGGACCGGGCGAGGCCCGCGAGGCCGACCTGGGTGTCGCATCCGGCAACGGCAAGGGCCAGATCTTCGTCAAGGGCGAGGTCATCAAGACCGTGCCGGAGGCCGAGATCGTGCAGACCCTGATCGCCGAGGCCAACCGCCTCGCGGCCGAGATGCCCGACGTGACCTCCGGTGAGCCGACGGTCACGGTGGGCGCGCACTAGGCGCGACGCTCCGTCACCCTCCGCCGCAGCTACACGACGACCAGCGCCACCCGCCCATCCGGGATGCTCGCGGCCGTGAGGCGCACCCGCACGACCGTTCCCGGCAGCACGGAGTCCGGGCGCGGCATCGACGCGACCACCGCAGGGTCGGCCAGCTGCACGGTCATGTCGCCGTTCCGGATGGCCAGCACCGTCGCGTCGAACTCGTCGCCGATCCTGCCGCGGAGCAGGGCGGCCTCGACGCGATCGACGCTCGCCGCGCCCAGCTGCGCCGCGACGCGCGACGATGTCCCCATGATCGCGGGAAGTTCGCCGAGCGAGTCCGTCACCCATTCCGGCACCGGTCGCCCAGCGCTCAGCGCCTCGCAGATCACCAGCACCCACCGGTCCACGAGCCTGCGCAGGGGAGCGGTGGTGTGCGCATACGGAGCGGCGACCGCCGACTGCAGAGGGTCGGCGGGCGCCTCGCCTGCCATCACCACGTAGCCGGCCCCGCGGAACAGCCCGGTGGCCGCCTGCATCACCGCGAGAGCGCGCGGGTCCCCGTGGTCCAGGGTGCGCAGATACTCGCCGTACGACACGTCCTGTGGCCAGGGAAGGCCGAGTGCTGCCGTCTGCGCGCGGAACCCGGCGATCGCGTCGTCGGAGGGAGGCGGCATCGTTCGCAGGATGCCGACCCGCGCATCCAGCATCAGTCCGGCTGCGGCCATCCCGGTGAGCAGCGAGATCTGGGCGTTCCACTCCTCGACCGGCAGGGGAGCCCGGCGCTCGAGCGTGTACGCGCCGTCGCGGAACACGATCTCCTCGTCCGGCGCGTTCAGGCTGGCGCCTCCGCGCTCCCGCTCGCACTGGATGCGCAGCAGGCCCACCTCCTTGAGCAGCTGCAGTGTCTCCGGCCCTGAGCCGTCGTCGATCGCGGCCTGCGCCTCCGGATACGACCACTGGCGGCGCGACCGGATGGCGGCGCGGGCGACGGAGACGGAGACCTGGCGGCCGTCGGCATCCAGGGCCAGCTCCCAGACGTACGCACTGCGGTCCTCGCCGGCGAGCAGCGAACCGGCCTGCTCGCCGATGGCCGACGGGTGCAGCGGGATGCGGCCGTCCGCCGCGTAGATTGTCTGCCCGCGCTTGCGCGCCTCGTCGTCGACCGCCCCGCCGGGACGGACGAGCGCAGGCACGTCGGCGATCGCGTACCGCACCAGGAAACCGTTGCCTGCCCGCTCGATCTGCACAGCCTGGTCGAGGTCGGTCGAGCCCTCCGGGTCGATGGTGAGGAACTCGACCGCCGTCAGATCCCGGGAGGGGAGTCGCAAGCTGCCCGCCGCGGCCGCCGCTTCGTCCTCGACGGCGGCCGGGAAGCCGTCGGGGAGGTCGAGCGAGGTGCGCAGCGCAGCCAATGCCTCCGCGAGCTCGCTCTGGGCTGCTGAGGCGGTGACGTGCGTTCTGCGGTCGGGCATGCGGTCAGCCTATTCCGGCGGTGCGACACCGCCCCGTCCCCGCCGTCTAACATGGAACGGTGCCTACACGCCTGACGAACTACTTCCTCCGCACCCTCCGTGAAGACCCCTCCGACGCCGAGGTCACCAGCCACAGGCTGCTGGTTCGCGCCGGATACATCCGACGCCAGGCGCCGGGCATCTTCGCGTGGCTGCCGCTCGGCCTGCGCGTCAAGGGCAAGATCGAGGCCATCATCCGCGAGGAGATGTCGGCCGCGGGAGCGCACGAGGTGCACTTCCCCGCGCTGCTGCCGCGTGAGCCGTACGAGGTCACCGGCCGCTGGGAGGAGTACGGCGACGCGCTCTTCCGCCTGCAGGACCGCAAGGGCGCGGACTACCTGCTCGCGCCGACGCACGAAGAGGCGTTCACGCTGCTCGTGAAAGACCTGTACTCCAGCTACAAGGATCTGCCGCTGGCGATCTACCAGATCCAGGACAAGTACCGCGACGAGGCACGCCCCCGCGCCGGCCTCCTGCGCGGCCGCGAGTTCACGATGAAGGACGCGTACACCTTCGACTACACCGACGCCGGTCTCGACGCCAGCTACCAGGCTCAGCGGGATGCGTACGAGCGCATCTTCACCAGGCTCGGCCTCTCCTACGTGATCGTGCAGGCGGACGCCGGTGCGATGGGCGGTTCGCGCAGCGAGGAGTTCCTGCACCCGACCGTGGTCGGCGAGGATACCTTCGTGCGCTCGGAGGGCGGATACGCGGCCAACGTCGAGGCGTTCACCACGCTCGCCCCCGCCGCCCGCTCGTACGAGAAGCTGACGCCGCAGGAGGTGCTCGACACCCCGAACACGCCCACCATCCAGACGCTGGTGGATGTGGCCAACGAGAAGCACCCGAGGCCGGACGGCCGCGCCTGGACGGCGGCGGACACGCTCAAGAACGTGGTGCTCGCCGTGACCCACCTCGACGGGACGCGCGAGCTGGTCGTCGTCGGACTGCCCGGCGACCGCGAGGTCGAGCTGAAGCGCGCAGAGGTGGCGTTCGCGCCCGGTGAGGTCGAGCCGGCGACGGACGCCGACTTCCAGAAGCACCCCGGCCTGGTCAAGGGCTACATCGGCCCGTGGGGCGCCGACGGCCCTGTGCTCGGCGAGGAGTCCGCCACGGGCATCCGGTATCTGGTCGACCCGCGCGTCGTGGACGGCTCCGGCTGGATCACCGGTGCGAACATCGACGGCAAGCACGTCTTCGGGCTCGTCGCCGGCCGCGACTTCTCGTGGGACGGCACCGTCGAGGTCGCCGAGGTCAAGGAGGGCGACCCCGCCCCGGACGGCTCCGGCCCCGTCGAGCTGGCGCGCGGAATGGAGATCGGTCACGTCTTCCAGCTCGGCCGCAAGTACGCGGACGCGTTCGGCCTCAAGGTGCTGGACGAGAACGGCAAGCTCGTCACGGTCACGATGGGCTCGTACGGGATCGGCGTCACGCGCATCCTGGCGATCATCGCCGAGGAGAACAACGACGACAAGGGCCTGATCTGGCCGGAGTCCGTCGCGCCGTTCGACGTGCACGTCGTCGCCGCCGGCCGCGATCAGGTGGCGTTCGACGTGGCGGAGCAGGTGACGGCGACTCTCGAGGAGGCCGGCCTGGACGTGCTGTTCGACGACCGCCCCAAGGTCTCGCCCGGCGTGAAGTTCGGCGACGCCGAGCTGATCGGCGTCCCGCGGGTGCTGGTGGTCGGCCGCGGTGCTGCCGACGGCGAGGTCGAGCTCTGGAACCGCAGGACGGGCTCCCGCGAGACCCTGCCGATCGTGGACGCGCTGGCTGCGCTCACGGCGTAGCCGGCCGGAGCGGGGCGGCTAGAGCCGGATGGCGACGGCCCTGACACACCAGAACAGGCCATAGGCGATCAGGCCGATGGCGATCAGGATGAGCAGGAACACGCCGAACGGAAGCTGGGTGAGCGACTTCAGCGCGCCGTCGAGACCGCCGGCCTTGCTCGGATCCACGGTGATCGCCGCGTAGACGACGAGGCCGCCGACGATGCCGAGGGCGACGCCTTTGGAGATGTAGCCGACGCGGCCGAGGGTCGTGGTGATGCCCGCCAGCGCGTTCGGTGGGAGGCGGAGGCCGCGCTCGAACTTGTGCGTGATCCCGTTGACCAGGAAGCCGACGCCGACGCCGACGATCGCCAGGCCGATCGCCGCCAGCAGGAAGACGCCGCCGGGGACGGCGATCAGCTTCGAGCTCGCCGACTTCTCCGAAGCAGACGAGTTGGAGCCCCCACCGGATGCGATGCTGATCGCGGTCACGGCGAGCACCGCGTAGACGACGCCCTTGCTGATCTCGACGACCCGGGTGCCCGCCTTGTGCGCCACGACGGTCTGCAGGATCTGCCACAGTGCGAGCGCGATCAGGCCGACGATCACCGCCCACACCACGAACAGCCCGCCCGGCACGTCGACGAGCGCCTTCAGGGCGCCGGACTGGTCGGCCTTGCCGCTCCCGCCTGCACCGAAGGCGACAGCGAGCGCGATGGCGCCGATCAGGATGTGCAGGATGCCGATGGCCGCATTTCCGACTCTGGCGAGGACGCGGACGGCTGGGATGCGCTCGACGCGTCTGGCGGCAGACGTGGGGGAGGTCATGTTGGGAACGGTACCCCCGTTCCGGCCGGTCGGAACATCGGGTACCGTAGTTAGTCGAGTCCGTCGCGCAGAACGCGGCGGCGAGATCTGAATAGAGGAGGCCGGCATGGACATCGACCTCAGCGTCTTGCGTCTCATGGAACGCGAGCGAGAGATTCCCTTCGATGAGCTGGTGCAGATCATCGAGCAGGCGATTCTGACCGCCTACCTGAAGCACACCGATCAGGCCGACCACAAGCACGGGCACACCGAAGAGCCGCCGGCGGCCCGCGTGCACCTCGACCGCAAGACCGGTCACGTGTCCGTGTACGTCCCCGAGAAGGACGACGAGGGCAACATCGTCGGCGAGGCCGAGGACAGCCCGAGCGACTTCGGCCGCATCGCGGCGTTCGCCGCCAAGCAGGTCATCAACCAGCGGCTCCGCGACATCGCGGACGACGCCGTGCTCGGCGAGTTCCGTGGCAGGGAGGGCGACATCGTCGCCGGTGTCATCCAGCAGGGGCCGAACCCCCGGATGATCCACGTCGACCTCGGCAGCGTCGAGGCGATCCTGCCGCCCGAGGAGCAGGTGCCCGGCGAGGAGTACACCCACGGGTCGCGCATCCGGGTGTACGTGACGAGTGTCTCGAAGGGCCTCAAGGGCCCGCAGATCACCGTGTCGCGCACGCACCCCGCGCTCGTGCGCAAGCTGTTCGCACTCGAGGTGCCGGAGATCGCAAGCGGCGTCGTCGAGATCGTGTCCCTGGCCCGCGAGGCCGGTCACCGCACCAAGATCGCGGTGCGGGCCACGGAGCCGGGAGTGAACGCCAAGGGCGCGTGCATCGGCGAGCTCGGACAGCGCGTCCGCGCCGTGACGGCCGAGCTGAACAACGAGAAGATCGACATCGTCGACTACTCGCCCGACCTCGCCACGTTCGTGTCGAGCGCCCTGTCGCCCGCCAAGGTCACCAGCGCGTTCGTCATCGACGAATCGCTCAAGGCCGTCCGCGCTCTCGTGCCCGACTACCAGCTCTCGCTCGCCATCGGCAAGGAGGGCCAGAACGCCCGTCTCGCCGCGAAATTAACTGGAGCGAAGATCGACATCCAGCCCGACTCGATCCTGGACAAGGAGTAGTCGCGCCCGACCGGGGTTGTGCGCGGGTGTAGGATGGAACCTGTTAGAACGTGCGTCGGATGCCGTTCTGGCGCTCCCCGATCCTCACTTCTGAGGGTCGTCGCCCAGAACTCGAAACTCGTGGTGGACCATTCCGCCACGCTTCCCGGGCGAGGCGCGTGGCTGCATCCGGTCGTCGGGTGTCTCGACAAAGCCTTGCAGAGGCGCGCCTTCGGGCGGGCCTTGAAGGTCGACGGGATGCTCGATACGACGGCCATCCAGGCCGCACTTGAAGAGAACAGGCTGAACGGCACAGTGAACTCAAATGAGTGACAACTAATGAGCGGCTCGAAATGAGACCCGTCCGTAACTAACGGTCTGCCCTGCTAGGGGTAGACCCCCTAGACAGGAGAATTGTGGCTGCAAAACCACGCGTACACGAGGTCGCAAGCGAACTCGGAGTCGACAGCAAGGTCGCCCTTGCGAAACTGAAAGAGATGGGCGAGTTCGTCAAGGGACCGTCCTCCAGCATCGAACCGCCGGTGGCGCGCAAGCTTCGCGCTGCCCTCGAGGCGGAAGGCTTCACGGCCGACAAGGCTGCAGCGGCAGCACCGGAGCAGAAGGCGGCAGCGCCGAAGTCCTCCGCTCCCGCGCCGGGCGCTTCGCGTCCGTCGTCTGCTCCCAACCCGGGCGGCACCGCTCCCAAGCCGGCGGCCCCGCTGTCGGTGGCAGAGCGCCAGGCCCTCGCGGAGCAGAAGGCTGCCGCCGAGAAGGCTGAGGCCGACAAGGCCGCGGCAGACGCCAAGGCCCAGGCGGCGAAGGACGCCCCTGCGGCCTCCGCAGATGCCGCTGCGCCCGCAGCGCCGTCGGACGCCGTCAAGCCGAACACCGCTCGCCCGGCAGGCGGAAACGCCGCGAGCAGCAGCATCCCGCGCCCCGGCGCACCGCGTCCGGGCAACAACCCGTTCGCATCCAACCAGGGCATGGGCCAGCGCCCGAGCGCACCGCGTCCCGGCAACAACCCCTTCGCGAGCTCGCAGGGCATGGGCCAGCGCCCGTCGCCCGGCAACATCCCGCGCCCGACGCCTCCGCGTCCCGGTTCGCCGCGCCCCGGTGCCCCCGGAGCGGGCGGCAACCGTCCCGGCCAGCGTCCTGGCGGCGGTGGTGGAGGCCGTCCCGGCTTCCAGCAGCGTCCGGGTAGCGGCGGTGGTGCAGGAGCCGGTGCAGGTGCAGGTGGCTTCCAGCGTCCAGGCGGCGGCTTCGGCGGCCCGCGCCCGGCAGGTGGCGGCGGCGGTCGTGGTCGTGGACCGGGCGGTGGAACCGCTGGTGCCTTCGGTCGCGGTGGCGGCAAGAGCAAGGCCCGCAAGTCGAAGCGCGCCAAGAGGCAGGAATTCGAGCTGAGGGAAGCTCCGTCGCTGGGCGGCGTGAGCGTACCCCGTGGCGACGGCAACACCGTCGTCCGGCTGCGCCGCGGTGCATCCATCTCGGACTTCGCCGACAAGATCGATGCCAGCCCCGGCAACCTGGTCACCGTGCTGTTCCACCTCGGTGAGATGGCGACGGCGACCGAGTCCCTCGACGAGGCGACCTTCGGCGTGCTGGGCGAGGAGCTCGGCTACAAGGTTCAGATCGTCTCTCCGGAGGACGAGGACAAGGAGCTGCTCGAAGGCTTCGACATCGACCTCGACCAGGAGCTCGAGGACGAGACGGACGAAGACCTCGAGATCCGTCCGCCCGTCGTCACGGTCATGGGCCACGTCGACCACGGTAAGACCCGTCTTCTCGACGCGATCCGCAACGCGAACGTCGTCGCCGGCGAGGCCGGTGGCATCACCCAGCACATCGGTGCGTACCAGGTGTGGACGGAGCACGAGGGCATCGAACGTGCCATCACCTTCATCGACACCCCGGGTCACGAGGCGTTCACCGCCATGCGTGCCCGTGGTGCGCAGGTCACCGACATCGCGATCCTCGTGGTCGCGGCGGACGACGGCATCATGCCGCAGACCATCGAGGCGCTCAACCACGCCCAGGCGGCCGGCGTGCCGATCGTGGTCGCGGTGAACAAGATCGACAAGCCGGACGCCAACCCGGCCAAGGTGCGCCAGCAGCTCACCGAGTTCGGTCTGGTCGCCGAGGAGTACGGCGGAGACGTCATGTTCGTCGACGTGTCAGCGCGGAACGACATCGGTATCCAGGACCTCCTGGACGCCGTGCTGCTCACCGCGGATGCCGGGCTCGACCTGCGCTCCAACCCCAACAAGGATGCGCGCGGTATCGCGATCGAGGCCAAGCTCGACAAGGGCCGCGGTGCAGTCGCGACCGTGCTCATCCAGTCGGGAACGCTGCGCGTCGGAGACTCGATCGTCGCCGGTACGGCCTATGGCCGCGTCCGTGCGATGGTCGACGAGAACGGCGACGCCGTTCACGAGGCGTACCCGTCGCGTCCTGTGCAGGTGCAGGGTCTGTCCAGCGTTCCACGAGCAGGCGACACCTTCCTCGTCACCGAGGAGGACCGCACGGCCCGTCAGATCGCTGAGAAGCGTGAAGCGGCCGAGCGCAACGCCATGCTGGCGAAGTCGCGCAAGCGCATCTCGCTGGAAGACTTCACCCGTGCTCTGGAAGAGGGCAAGGTCGAGGCGCTCAACCTCATCATCAAGGGCGACGTGTCCGGTGCCGTGGAGGCGCTGGAGGAGTCGCTCATGAAGATCGAGGTCGACGACTCGGTCCAGCTCCGCATCCTGCACCGCGGCGTCGGCGCGATCACCGAGTCGGACATCGACCTGGCGACCATCGACAACGCGATCGTGATCGGCTTCAACGTCCGCCCGGACGTCAAGGCCCGCGAGCGTGCGGCCCGCGAGGGTGTGGATGTGCGCTTCTACTCGGTCATCTACAACGCGATCGACGACATCGAGAGCTCGCTCAAGGGCATGCTCAAGCCGGAGTTCGAAGAGGTCCAGTCCGGTGTCGCCGAGATCCGCGAGGTGTTCCGCTCCTCCAAGTTCGGCAACATCGCCGGTGTCATCGTCCGCTCCGGGACGATCACGCGCAACGCCAAGGCGCGCGTCATCCGCGACGGCGTCGTGGTCGGGGACAACCTGGCCATCGAGTCGCTGCGTCGCTTCAAGGACGACGTCACCGAGGTTCGGACGGACTTCGAGGCCGGTATCGGTCTCGGCAAGTTCAACGACATCCAGGTCGGCGACGAGATCGAGACGACCGAAATGCGGGAGAAGCCCCGCGCGTAGGTGTGGAAAGGAGGTCCGGAGGGTTCGCCCTCCGGGCCTCCTCCCATCCCGCTCGGTGCTATCAGGGCAGTGAAGGAGAGACAACATGGCTGACCCGGCACGCGCGAGGAAGCTCGCGGACAGAATCAAGGTCATCATCGCCAAGCGGCTCGAACGCGGCGTCCGCGACCCGCGCATGGGCTTCGTGACCATCACGGATGTGCAGGTGACAGGCGATCTGCAGCACGCGTCGGTCTTCTACACGGTCTACGGCACCGACGAGGAGCGCACGGACACCGCTGCGGCCCTCGCTGCGGCCACCGGGATGCTGCGCAGCGAGGTGGGCAAGAACATCACCGCCCGCCTGACGCCGTCGCTCGAGTTCATCCTGGATGCGATCCCGGAGAACGCGGCGCACATCGAAGACCTGCTGCGCGAGGCGCGCCAGCGCGACACCGAGGTGGCCGGCCTGGCCGCCGGTGCCGCATACGCGGGCGACGAGGACCCGTACGTCAAGCCCCGCGAAGACGACGACGAAGACTGACCCCGGTCTTCCGCCTTCCCAGACAATCGAGCCGGGACTTGTGTACGCACCGCTACGGCGTGTCGCGTACACAAGTCCCGGCTCGATTGCTGCGTGCCGCTGGGTCAGGGGAGGGTGTAGCCGCCTGGGGCGGTGACGGCGAGGCCGTCGGCGAGGAGGCCCGCCAGGGCGCGGTCGCGCTGGGCGGCGTCCGGCCAGAGGGACTCGAGTTCGGCGGCGGTCACCGGGATGTGCGAGGCGCGCAGCTCGGCCAGGATGCGTCCGCGCACCTGCCGATCGCTGCCCTCGTACTTCTTCTGCACGGCCTTCTTCGGGCCGGCGTACTCCGGGTATCCGGCCAGCCGCCATGCGCACACGTCGGCGAGCGGGCACACGTCGCAGCGCGGCGTCCTGGCCACGCAGACCAGCGCGCCGAGCTCCATCATGCCCGCGTTGAAGGCGGCGGCTGCTGCGCGCTCGGAGGGGAGCAGCGCCTCCATCGCCGCGAGGTCGCGTCTGCTCGGCGGAGGAGGCTCGCCCTGGCCGTCGACGGCGCGGGCGATCACGCGCCGGATGTTCGTGTCGACCACCGGGTGCCGGTCGCCGTACGCGAACACCGCGACGGCGCGCGCCGTGTAGTCGCCGATGCCGGGGAGCGCGAGCAGCGCATCCACGTCGTCGGGGACGACACCGCCGTGA
Source organism: Leifsonia sp. NCR5 (assembly GCF_002105485.1). Taxonomy (NCBI): domain Bacteria; kingdom Bacillati; phylum Actinomycetota; class Actinomycetes; order Micrococcales; family Microbacteriaceae; genus Leifsonia; species Leifsonia sp. NCR5. The sequence goes on along the minus strand of NZ_NCSR01000009.1, from coordinate 83,842 downwards.
CGCTCGGTGATGGCGACGGCGCAGGCGTGCAGCCAGAGTGCGCGGCGCGGGTAGCCGAGCGACTGCCAGGCGCGCACGGCCTCGCCGGGCGGGACGGCGGCGAGGTCCGCCGGCGTCGGCCAGCGGGTCAGCCACTCCTCGAGCCGAGGGATGACGCGGTTCACCGGGGTCTGCTGCAGCATGAACTCGCTGACCAGGGTGCCCCAGGCGGTGAATCCGTCGCGGCGCCACGGCAGGTCGCGACGGTTGGCATGGAACCAGTCGATGACGGAGGCGGAGAACGAGTCCTGAGCATCCACCATCGTTCCAGCGTAATCGGTGCGCGCGCGGCTTAGGCTCGTGCCATGAAGCTTCCACCGACGCCGCGCGTCCTGTTCCTCCGCGAACTGGTGGGCGAGGTGACGCGCAGTTATGGGCACGGCCGGACGATGGTGGCGGTGGACGGAGTGACGGACACCGCGCCGTTCGCCGACGACCTCGCCGAGGTGTTCCGCGAGGCGGGCTACGACACGTTCCGCGCGTCGATGACCGACTTCCACCGCCCGCGCGCCGACCGCACCAGGCTCGGGCCGGAGTCGGCACTCGACTACTACCGCGGCTCGTTCGACTACGTGACCTTCCGGCGGGTGCTCATCGACCCGTTCCGGATGGCGGGCAGCACCGGGTTCCAGACGGCGGCGTTCGACGAGCGCCGGGATGTGCCGATGGAGAGCCGCTGGGAGACGAGCGGCCAGGATGCGGTGCTCGTGGTCGACGGCGAGTTCCTGCTGCGGCCGGAGCTGCGCGGGATCTGGCACTACTCCGTCGCGCTGGTGAACACGCCGCAGGACGCGATCTACGAGAACGACGCGGAGCCGCGGATGTGGGCGAGCGCGCTGGTGGACGACAGCGACCCCGAGCTGCCGCGGAGGGTGTTCGCGGACAGCTGCTAGACGACCGCGCGCATCCGGTCGACGACCACGGCGGGCTCGATGAACGCGCGCGTGCGCTCCACCTCGTGCACCAGGTCGACGATGGCGGCGTTGATCGGCGCCTCCCTGCCCAGGTCGTGGGCTTCGCCGACGATGGCGCCGTTGAGGTAGTCGATCTCGGTCAGCTGGCCGCGCCGGATGCTCTGCAGCGTCGACCCGGGGTTGGGGGTTGCGCCCATCCTGCGCTTCATCATGAGCGGAACGAGCTGGCCCGCCCAGAGCGGGGAGACGGCGACGAACCGCAGGATGCCGTTGCTGAGCCCCTGGATGCTGCCGTAGTGGATGCCGCGGTCGAAGCCGACTCGCACCGCCTCGCGCATGCTGGCGGTGACGATGCGGCGGAGCCGGCGGTCGCCGAGCGAGTCCTGGGCGCTCAGGCCGGTGATGGCGGGCATGGCGTTGATCTGGTTGACGATGAGCTTGGTCCACTGGGCGCCGTCGAAGTTCTCGACGGCGAAGGCCGGCATCGCGGCGTCGAGGACACGGGTGGCGAAGACCGCGGCCTCCGGCGGCTCTCCGCTTCCGGCCCCGATGTACGTGTTCGCCGCCGTGGTCACGGTGACCCGGCCGGGGGAGAGGTAGCTGGCCGCGTAGAGGGCGAGGGCGCCGACGCACTGCGAGTCCGGGAGCATCGTCATGGCCTGGCGCAGCCCGGTCAGGCCGTTCTGCACCACGACGACCGGGATGCCGCCGAGCAGGTGCTGGTTCTCGCGGAGGGCGGCGGCCGCATCCTGGGCCTTCGTGCAGAGGAAGGCGAGTTCGGGCTGGGTGCGCAGCACCTCGTCAGCGGCCACCTGCGCGGTGTGCGAGCCCCACGCGCCGTCGAGACGCAGTCCGCTTTCGCGGATGGCGGCGAGCTGGGTGCCGCGCGCGGTGACCTCCACCTGGTGGCCGACGCGGTCGAGCAGGGCTGCGATGGTGCCGCCGATGGCTCCCGCTCCGATGACGCCGATCCGCATCCCCCCACCCTAGCCGCGCGGCAGGGGAGGAGGGATGCGGTGCGACCGGATGCGGTCAGTCGACCAGTGCTGCCGCCTGCGGGGAGCCTTCGGCCGCCGCCGCCTCCGCGAGCTCGGTCTCCGCATCCTGGTGGCCGCGGCGGCGGATGCCCGACGGCAGGGCCAGCGAGATGATCGCGGCCACTCCGAGCACTCCGGCGCCGACCCAGATGGCCGGGATGGCGGCATCCACGTAGCCGGTGGGGGTCAGCGATCCGCCCGCCCCCGTGAACACGGCGGTGAGCACGGCGATGCCGAGGGCGACGCCGATCTCCCGGAGGGTGGAGTTGGTGCCGGACGCCTTCGCGTGGTCCTCGGCCTTCATATTGGCGAGCACGGCGGTGGAGCTGGGGGCGAAGACCAGGCCCATGCCGATGCCGGCGAGGGCGAACGGCGGCCACATGGCCGAGTATTCGAGATCGGCGGACAGGGTGAGCGCGATCCAGGCCATCGCGACCGTGAGCAGGACCAGGCCGACGAGGATCGGCAGCCGGGTGCCTGTCCGGCCGGAGACGAGGCCGGTGAGTGGCGCGACCACCATCGGGGCGAGGGTCCACGGCATGGTCATCACACCGGCTTCGAGGGGCGTGTGGCCCTGCACCACCTGCAGGAACTGGATCAGGATGAAGACCGCCCCGAAGATCCCGAAGCTGAACGTCACGCCGACCAGGTTGGCCACGGTGAAGCTGCGGTCGCGGAACAGGCGCAGCGGCAGCAGCGGCGCGGAGGCGCGGCCCTCCCAGAAGACGAACGCCGCGAGCAGCACGGCGCCGGCGATCAGGGAGCCGAGCACCTCGAAACTGTCCCAGCCCGCGTCGTTGCCGCGCACGATCCCGAACACGATCCCGAGGACGCCTGGGCCGGCGAGCAGCAGGCCGACGATGTCCGCCCGGACGCGCTGGCCGAAGCTGTTCGGCAGGGCGGCGAGCACGAGGGGCACGGCGATGACGCCGAGCGGGACGTTCAGCCAGAAGATGGCCTGCCAGTTCCAGCCCTGCACGACGGCGCCGCCGATCAGCGGTCCCGTCGCGACGCCGAGGCCCGCGATGCCTCCCCAGATGCCGATGGCGGCCGGGCGCATCCTGACGCTGACGCTTCCGGCCAGGAGGGTGAGGGACAGCGGCATGAGAGCTGCTGCTCCGACGCCCTGCACGGCCCGGGCCAGGATGAGCATCCAGGGTTCCGTGGCGAGGGCGCTCGCCGCCGAGGCGAGGGTGAAGACGGCGATGCCGCTGAGGAACACGGTGCGGCGTCCGAACCGGTCGCCGAGGGCCACCGCCATGAGCATGAGGGTGGCGAAGCTGAGCGTGTATGCGTTGATGACCCACTGCAGTTCCTCGATGGAGGCGCTGAGGTCTTTGGCGATCACCGGCAGGGCGCTGGTGACGACGAGGTTGTCGAGGGTCGCCATGAACATCGGGAGCGATGCGGCGACGACGGCCAGCCAGATCGGGATGCGGCGGGCGGTGGAGGGGGACGACATGGCGGCACATCCTGTCGAAGTCACGGGAATGTTGTTATCGGATGATTACAACAAGACCGAGATTAGTAATCGACTGATAACCTGTCAAGCGTGACCGACAAAATCAGTGAGCGCATTCCGGCGGAGGAGCGCAGAGAGCAGATCCTCGCCGCCGCCAGCCTCGTCTTCGGGGAACGCGGATACGTCGGCGCCACCACCGACCAGATCGCCAAGGCGGCCGGCATCAGCCAGCCGTACGTCGTGCGGATGTTCGGCAGCAAGGAGAACCTCTTCGTCGAGGTGCTCTCGCGCGCCCTCGGCAAACTGCTCGTGACGTTCGAAGAGACCATCGCGGGCTGGAAGGCCGACGGCTCGCCCGACGACCAGATCGGCCGGCTGCTCGGCACGGCGTACGTCAACCTGATCGAGGACCGCGGGCTGCTGCTGTCGCTGATGCAGGCGTTCAGCATGGGCCACGACCCCGTCATCGGCGAGCAGGCCAGGCAGGGCTTCATCGCCATCTACACGATGCTGCGCGACGAGGCGGGCTTCGAACCGGAGCGCGTGCGTTCCTTCCTGGCGGAGGGGATGCTGCTGAACACGCTGCTCGGACTCCGACTCCCCGAGAAGTACGGGATCGACGAGGCGGCGACGGAGCTCCTCGAGTGCACGTTCCAGACCAAGCTGCAGCTGGTGCTCGACGTCGTCGGCACGCGAAGCGCCGAGAAGAGCGCATGACGGGCTCCGGCATCCTGCTCGTCGACAAGCCGCAGGGCTGGACGAGCCACGACATCGTCGCGCGCACCAGGAGGCTCGCGGGCACCCGCAAGGTGGGCCACGCCGGCACCCTCGACCCGATGGCCACCGGCCTGCTGATCGTCGGCCTCAACTCGTCCACGCGGCTGCTGACGTACATCGTCGGCACCGACAAGGAGTACCTCGCGACCATCCGGCTCGGCCAGAGCACCACGACGGACGACGCGGAGGGCGACATCGTCGACGAGGCGCCCCAGGATGCGGTCTCCGCGGTCACCGACGACGCCATCCGGTCCGGCATCGCCGACCTCACCGGCGAGATCGAGCAGGTTCCGAGCTCGGTCAGTGCGATCAAGGTCGACGGCAAGCGCGCGTATGCGCGGGTGCGGGCGGGGGAGGAGATCGTGCTGCAGGCGCGGCCGGTCACCGTCTCGGAGTTCGAGCTGCTCGCCACGCGGCGGCTGCCCGCCGCCATCGACCTCGACGTGCGGGTGGTCTGCTCGTCCGGCACGTACATCCGGTCGCTCGCCCGCGACCTGGGTGCCGCGCTCGGCGTCGGCGGGCACCTCACGGCGCTGCGGCGCACGCGGGTGGGCTCGTTCAGCGTGGAGGACGCGCGTCCCATCGAAGCCCTCGACGTCGCCTCGGCGCTCGTTCCGGCCGCCGAGGCCGCCACGACGCTGTTCGAGCGGTTCGACCTGACGGAGCAGCAGGCCATCGACCTGACCCACGGGAAACGCATCCACGTCGCGGACAGGGAGAATGGGGGAGGCGAACCGCTCGCGGCCATCGCACCGACCGGACACCTGGTGGGACTCATCGAGTTCCGCGGAAAGGAAGCAAGAACCCTCGTGAACTTCCCGACAGACGAGATCGCGACCGCATGATCGAGTGGTTCACGGCGACGCAGGTGATCGTCGCCGCCGTCGCAGGCGTGCTCTGCATCGTGCTCGGACTGGCCGGACGGGTGCCCGGCGACCTCAGCATGGGCGCCGTCGCGCTGGTCGAGGTGCTGCTCATCGCCCAGCTGATCGTGACCATCGTCGCCCCGGCGGTGGGCAACGAGCCGAGCGGCAGCCTGCCCGAGTTCTACATCTACCTGATCTCCGCGCTCATCCTGCCGCCCGCCGGAGCCTTCTGGGCCCTGATCGAGCGCAACAGGTGGTCGACAGTGATCCTGGGCGGCGTGTGCCTCGCCATCGCGGTGATGGTGTACCGGATGGGGCAGATCTGGTTCGTGCAGGGAGCCTGAGCCAGCGCGAATAGAATCGTAGGCGATGTCACACCACACCATGTCCGCGCGCGAACACCCGGAGAGCCCCACCGCCAGGCGGCGGATCACCGGCATCGGGCGTGTGCTCGTCTTCGTCTATGGAGTCCTCGCCCTCGCGGCGACTGGACGCAGCGTCTTCCAGATCATCGACCGCTTCCACGAGGCGCCGGTCGCGTTCACCCTCTCGGCGCTCGCCGCCGTCGTCTACATCGTGGCCACCGTCGCGCTGATCGCGCCGGGCGTGGCCTGGTACCGGGTGGCCTGGATCACCATCACCTTCGAGCTGGTGGGCGTGCTCGTGATCGGCTCGCTCAGCCTCTTCGCACCTGCGGCCCTCGGCTTGCACGACATCGACCCGTTCGGCAGGGATGCGACCGTCTGGTCGGTCTACGGCATGGGCTACCTGTTCATCCCGCTCGTCCTGCCGATCCTCGGGCTGATCTACCTGCGCGGGCACAAGCCGCGCCCGGCCGCATCGTGAAGGTCTTCCGGTCCGTTCAGGAGGTGCCGGACGGCTTCGGCCCGAGTGCGGTGACCATCGGCAAATTCGACGGGGTGCACACCGGCCACCGCGCGGTGATCGCGCGGCTCTGCGAGGTCGCGGCCTCCGGAGGGCTCACGCCGACGGTCATCACCTTCGACAGGAACCCACTGGAGCTTCTCGCGCCGGAGAAGTGCCCGACGGCGCTGGTCAGCGTCGAGCAGAAGCTCGACCTGCTCGCGGGCACGGGTGTCGAGGCGACGCTGATCGTGCCGTTCGACCGTGCGCTGGCCGACCTCAGCCCCGAGGAGTTCGTGCAGCACATCCTGGTGGACAGGCTGCACGCCGCCGCCGTGCTGGTCGGAAGCGACTTCCGGTTCGGCAAGCGCGGCGCCGGCGACGTGGAGATGCTGCGCGCGTTCGGCGAGACCTACGGCTTCGTCGTGCACCTCATCGACGACGTGCGCCCGGAGCACGGACGCCGCGTCTCCTCCACCTGGATCCGCGAACTGCTCGCCGACGGCGACGTGGCGCACGCGGGCGAACTGCTCGGCCACATCCCGACCCTGCGCGGCGTCGTGGTGCACGGGGCGAAGCGCGGCAGGGAGCTCGGCTTCCCGACGGCGAACCTGTCGCCGGAGTCGGAGGGGCTTATCCCGGCGGACGGCGTGTACGCGGGCTGGCTGACCGACGGCGGCGAACGGTACCCTGCCGCCATCTCGGTCGGCAACAACCCGACGTTCGAGGGCGTCCCGCAGAAGCAGGTCGAGGCGTACGTGCTCGACCGCGACCTCGACCTGTACGACCACCACGTCGAGATTTCGTTCGTCGAACGCATCAGGGGCATGGTCGCGTATGCGGGCATCGAGCCGCTGATCGCCCAGATCGCGGACGATGTCGCCAGGGCCAGGAGCATCCTGCAGCCCGAGAACGCCAACTGATGACGGAACTCCCCGCCAGGCCCCTGTGGCATGGCCGCGCCATCGCGCTCATCGGCATCCTGCTCGTCGCCAGCAACCTGCGCACGGCCGTCGCCGCCCTGTCGCCGATCTTCTCGGAGATCCGCACGGAGTTCGCGGTCACCAGCGTCGGCGTCGGGCTGCTCGGGATGCTCCCGCCCATCTTCTTCGCGCTGTTCGGCCTGCTCGCGCCGTCGCTGACCCGCAAGGCGAGCCTCGAGGGCGTGCTGATCGCGGCGCTCGGCGTGATGCTGCTCGGGCACGTCCTGCGGGCGACGGCCGGCTCGTTCGCCATGCTCGCCATCGGCTCCGCCGTGACCTTCGCGGGGATGGGTGTCGGCAACGTGCTGCTGCCCCCTCTGGTGAAGCGGTACTTCCCGGACAGGATCGGGCTGGTCACGTCGCTGTACGCGACCGTGATGTCGGTGAGCACGCTGCTGCCTCCGCTGGTCGCGGTGCCGGTGGCCGACGCATCCAACTGGCACGTCTCCGTGGGGATGTGGGGCGTGGTGAGCCTGCTGGCGATCCTGCCGTGGCTGCGCATCATCCTGACCAGGCGACCGGTGCATCCGGAGCACGACGTCGAGGTGGAGGGCGCTGAGCCCGGGATGCTGGGCAAGGTGTGGCACGCGCCGCTCGCCTGGGCGATGGCCGTGGTGTTCGCGGCGTCCAGCCTGAACGCGTACGCGATGTTCGCCTGGCTGCCGGAGATCCTGCACGACGTGGCCGGCTCGACGCCGGTGGAGGCTGGCGCGCTTCTCTCGTTGTACGCGGGCATGGGCATCCCGGCCGGGCTGCTGGTGCCGCTGCTGGCCGCCAGAATGCGCAACGTCGCCCTGCTGCTCTACGCGGGCGTTGCGTTCTTCGTGCTCGGCTATCTGGGCCTGATCATCGCGCCGGGCACGGCGACCTGGCTGTGGGTGGTGTTCGCCGGTCTCGGGCCGTTGCTGTTCCCGCTCTGCCTCGTGCTGATCAACGTGCGCACGCGCACGCACGAGGGCTCGGTCGCGCTCAGCGGCTTCACGCAGGGCCTCGGCTACACGCTCGGTGCGCTCGGCCCGCTCGCGGTCGGTGTGCTGCACCAGCTCACCGGCGACTGGACAGCGGCCCTCATCGTCCTCATCGGCACCGCGCTCGCTGCCGCCCTCGCCGGCACCGTCGTCGCCCGCCCGCACACCCTCGAAGACCACTTCCGCCCATAAAAATCGAGTCCGAAGTTGTTCACGCCCCTACTCGGCGTGTCGCGTGAATAGGTTCGGACTCGATTGTCAGGGGAGGAGGTGGGCGCGGTGGATGAGCGCGGCCGCGCCGATGAGCGGGCCCTCGGAGGAGAGGGCCGAGGGGATGATGCGCACCTTTCGCACGTACGGGAAGTAGTGGTTCTCGATGACGCGGCGCATGTGGTCGAACAGGTCGGGCGTCGAGTGCGAGAAGCCGCCGCCGATGGCGACGAGCTCGAGGTCGAGCAGGGCGGTCGCCGACGCGATGGCGCGGCCGACGGCCTCTCCGGTGCGCGCGATGGCCTGGTGGGCCACCTCGTCGCCCGCCGCGTACGCCGCCGCCAGTTCCTCGCCCGTGTTCCCGGTGAAGCCGTGGCGACGAGCCCAGGCGACGGTGTGCGGGCCCGAGGCGATTGCTTCGAGGGCGCTCGGGTTGCCGAACGTGTCCTCTCCGACCAGCTCTCCCACCTCAACGTGCCCGATGTGGCCGGCGTTGCCCGTCGGGCCGGTGATCACGCGGCCGCCAACGATGAGGCCGCCGCCGATGCCGGTCGAGACGACCATGCCCATCACGTTGTCGACGCCCTGTGCCGCTCCGACCCAGTGCTCGGCGAGCGTGATCGCCACGCCGTCCATCTCGAGCGTCACCGGGATGTCGAGCCCGGCGTCAGCGATGACGCCGGCGATGAAGTCGCGCATCGGGTAGTCGCGCCAGTGCGGGACGTTCAGCGGGGACACCAGGCCCCGGATGCGGTCGATCGGCCCGGCGCAGCCGATTCCCGCTCCGATGAGCGTCGCGCCGGCGGGCACGGAGGCGATGGCGTCGCGGACGACGCCGCCCACCGAGGCCTCGAGGTCGGCGACGGTCGCCGTGCGGCCCGTCGGGCGGCGGAAGCGGGACAATTCGAGCAGGCGACCGTCCGCATCGACGATGGCTGCTTCGACTTTGGTTCCGCCGAAGTCGACGGCGAGGGCGAGGGGAGTTGGCACGACCTTTACCCTAAACGAAACCGCCCGCGCTCATATGAGCAACATCCGCGCAACCGTTGCTCAGACGCGCATCCGGTTCCTAAGCTGGAACCGTGGCCATGAACGACACCGATGAGATTCTCGCCGTCAAAGCCGCTGAGCTGTACTACGAGGCGGGCAAAACCCAGGACGAGATCGGTCTCGCCCTCAGTGTCAGCCGCTGGAAGGTGGGACGGCTGCTCGTCGCAGCGCGCGAGCACGGCTTCGTGCGCATCGAGATCGTGCACCCGAGCGCCAGGCGGTTCTCGCTCGAACGCGAGCTGTGCGGCTTCTACGACCTGCAGGACGCCGTGGTCGTGCCGTCCCTCGACTCCGACTCGGACGTGCAGGCGCGCGTCGCGCAGGCCGCCGCCGACTACCTGACCACCCTGCGCCCCGTTCCCCGCACGCTCGGCGTGAGCTGGGGACGCACCCTGCACGCGGTGGCGGCGCGGCTGCGCCCCGGCTGGGCCGTCGGCGTCAACCCCGTGCAGATCAACGGCAGCGTGTCCAGCACCCGGCAGGCGACAGCGGCGGCGGACACCGCCGTCGTGATCGCCCGCAAGGCGCAGGGCACGGCCACCCTCCTGCCCAGCCCCGCCATCTTCGAGCACGCCGCCACCCGGCGCGCCATCGAGGCCGACCGCTCGGTGCAGAGCGTGCTGGCGCTGGCGAGGAGCGCCTCCGCGTACCTGTTCAGCGCGGGCGTGGTCGACACCAGCTCCGTGCACGTCGACTCCGGCTACCTGACCGCCGACGACGTCGCCTCCCTCGCCGCGAAGGGCGCCGTCGGAGACGTGGTCGGCCGGTTCATCACCGAGGACGGCCAGGTCGCCGATCCGGAGCTCGACGGAAGGACCCTCGGCATCTCGCTCGACGAGCTCCGCGCCGCGCGCACCAGCATCGCCGTGATCGCGGGGGAGACCAAGCACAGGGTGGCGCACGCGATCGTGTCCAGCGGGCTGTGCAGCACGATCATCACCGACGAATCCACCGCGAACCATCTGCTCGGCCGCTCAGCGGCCAGCTGAAAGAAGGAGTGACGTGACCATCGAAACGACGCCGCCCGTGCGAACCCTCGCACCGGCGGCCAGGGCCGTGGAGGTGCTCGGGGGCGACTTCACCGAAGCCTCCCTGCGCCGCTACCTGAACGGCATCCCCGGGGTCGACGCCGTCGGCCTCGAGCAGCGTGCCGCCGGGCTCGGAACGCGCTCCATCAAGACCACCAGCAAGGCCTGGGCGCTCGACAAGATCATCGAGCTCATCGACCTGACCACCCTCGAAGGCGCTGACACGCCCGGCAAGGTGCGCTCGCTCGTCGCGAAGGCGCTCACGCCGGACCCGAGCGACCTCACCGCTCCCCGGCCGGCCGCCGTCTGCGTGTACGGCGACATGGTGCCGTACGCGGTGGAGGCGCTCGGCGCATCCCATGCCGGACGCTCCGGCGGTGCCCCAGGCAGCGTGAACGTGGCCGCCGTGGCGACCGCGTTCCCGAGCGGGCGCGCATCCCTCGCCGTGAAGCTGGCGGACACGGCGGACGCCGTCGCCGCCGGTGCGGACGAGATCGACATGGTGATCGACCGCGGGGCGTTCCTCTCCGGGCGGTACGGGCTCGTCTTCGACGAGATCGTCGCCGTGAAGGAAGCCTGCCGCCGCGCAGACGGCAGCTACGCCCACCTCAAGGTGATCCTGGAGACCGGCGAGCTGAACACGTACGACAACGTGCGCCGCGCATCCTGGCTGGCGATCCTCGCCGGAGGAGACTTCATCAAGACGTCCACCGGCAAGGTGTCCCCGGCGGCGACGCTGCCCGTCACGCTGCTGATGCTGGAGGTCGTGCGCGACTGGCACAAGCTCACCGGCGAGGAGATCGGCGTGAAGCCGGCCGGCGGCATCCGGTCGTCGAAGGACGCCATCAAGTATCTGGTGACGGTCGCGGAGACGGTGGGCGAGCACTGGCTGCAGCCGCACCTGTTCCGGTTCGGAGCGTCCAGCCTGCTCAACGACGTGCTGCTGCAGCGTCAGAAGCTGAGCACCGGCCACTACTCCGGCGCCGACTACGTCACGATCGACTGACCAGCAGAGACCGAAGGCAGAACAATGAGTTTCCTCGAATACGCACCAGCGCCGGAGTCCAGGGCCATCCTGAACCTGCGCGACCAGTACGGCCTCTTCATCGACGGCGAGTTCGTCGAGGGCAACGGCACCCCGTTCCAGACCATCTCCCCGGCGACGGAGGAGCGCATCGCGACCATCGCGACGGCCAACGCCGCCGACGTGGATGCTGCCGTCGCCGCCGCGCGCCGGTCGTACGAGCGCGTGTGGTCGAAGATGAGCGGCAGCGACCGCGGCAAGTACCTGTTCCGCATCGCGCGCCTCGTCCAGGAGCGCGCCCGCGAACTCGCGGTGGCGGAGAGCCTCGACAACGGCAAGCCGATCAAGGAGAGCAGGGATGTGGACGTCCCGCTCGTCGCCGCCTGGTTCTTCTACTACGCGGGATGGGCGGACAAGCTCGACCACGCCGGTCTCGGCCCCGCACCGCGCGCGCTCGGCGTCGCCGCCCAGGTGATCCCGTGGAACTTCCCGCTGCTGATGCTCGCCTGGAAGATCGCCCCCGCGCTGGCGGCGGGCAACACCGTCGTGCTGAAGCCGGCGGAGACCACCCCGCTGACCGCGCTCCTGTTCGCCGAGATCGTGCAGCAGGCCGGCCTCCCCGCCGGCGTCGTCAACATCGTCACCGGTGCGGGCGAGACCGGTCGCGACCTGGTCAACCACCCGGATGTGAACAAGGTCGCCTTCACCGGCTCCACCGCGGTCGGCAGGGAGATCGCCCGCGCCGTCGCCGGAACCGACAAGAAGCTGACCCTCGAACTCGGCGGCAAGGCGGCGAACATCGTCTTCGACGACGCCCCGATCGACCAGGCCGTCGAGGGCATCGTCAACGGCATCTTCTTCAACCAGGGTCACGTCTGCTGCGCAGGCAGCCGCCTGCTGGTGCAGGAGAGCATCCACGACGAGGTCGTCGACCGCCTGAAGAGCCGCCTGTCGACACTGCGCCTCGGCGACCCGCTCGACAAGAACACCGACATCGGCGCGATCAACAGCGCGGAGCAGCTGCAGCGCATCCGGGAGCTGTCCGACATCGGGGAGGCGGAGGGGGCTGACCGCTGGACGGCCGACTGCGCCATCCCGGAGAACGGGTTCTGGTTCGCGCCGACGATCTTCGACAACGTCTCCACCAGCCACCGGATCGCCCGCGAGGAGATCTTCGGACCGGTGCTCTCCGTGCTCACCTTCCGCACGCCCGCCGAGGCCATCGCGAAGGCGAACAACACCCCGTACGGCCTGTCCGCCGGCATCTGGAGCGACAAGGGCAGCCGGATCCTGGCCGTGGCGGACAAGCTGCGCGCCGGTGTGATCTGGGCGAACACGTTCAACAGGTTCGACCCGGCCAGCCCGTTCGGTGGATACAAGGAATCCGGCTACGGCCGCGAGGGCGGTCGCCACGGGCTCGCCGCGTACCTGACGCCCGGCCGCGCGCTCGGCGGCTCGTCCGCCGCGGCGCTGACCTCCGCATCCACCACGACCCGCAAGGGAGCGAAGAAATGAGCCGCCTGACCGTGCCGAAGACCTACAAGCTCTACATCGGCGGCAAGTTCCCGCGCAGCGAGTCCGGTCGCACGTACGAGGTCGTCTCCGCGAAGGGCGCCTTCCTGGCCAACGCGGCGAAGGCGTCCCGCAAGGACGCCCGGGATGCCGTGGTCGCCGCCCGCGGAGCGCTCAGCGGCTGGGCGGGCGCCACCGCGTACAACCGCGGCCAGGTGCTCTACCGCATCGCCGAACTGATGGAGGGCCGTCGCGCCCAGTTCGTCGACGAGGTGCAGCAGACGGAGGGCGTCTCCGCCGCCGTCGCCGGCGCGCAGGTGGACGAGGCGATCGACCGCTGGGTCTGGTACGCGGGCTGGGCGGACAAGTTCGCGCAGGTCGTCGGAAACGCCAACCCGGTCGCCGGTCCGTACTTCAACATCTCGGTGCCGGAGCCCACCGGCGTGGTCGCGATCGTCGCCCCGCAGGACACCGGGCTGCTCGGCTTCGTGAGCGCCGTCGCCCCCGCGCTGGTGGCGGGCAATACGGTGGTCGTGGTGGCGAGCGAGCGCTTCCCGCTGTCCGCGATCAGCCTGAGCGAGGTGCTCGCGACGAGCGATGTGCCCGGCGGTGTGGTGAACATCCTGACCGGCTCCCCGGCCGAGATCGCACCGTGGCTCGCCTCGCACGCCGACGTCAACGCGCTCGACCTGGTCGGCGCGGGCGGCCTCGAGTGGATCGACCTGCAGATCGCGGCGGCCGACACGCTGAAGCGCGTCCTCGCCCCGGAGAACGGTCCGGATGCGGCAGCTCCGTCGCTCGACAGGATCGCGTTCTTCACCGAGACGAAGACGGTCTGGCACACCAAGTCGCTGATCTGATCCCGACCGTTCCGAGCATCCACGAGGGGTGTACCGCAGCCCTGCGCAGCGGTACACCCCTCGCGCCTTTGCGCATCATGGGGGAGGATGAAGGAAAGACTTAGGAGGTCCGGATGACGGATCAGGGGATGTCGGGTATGGGTCCGACCGCCCTCGTCGGAGACAGTCTCACGCAGGGCGGCGACTGGCAGGCGTGGATGCCGGGGGAGACCATCTACAACTTCGGGGTCGGGGGAGACACCACGGACGACGTGGTGGCCCGTCTGTGGGATGTGATCAACGCGCAGCCCACCGTCGTGGTGCTGCTGATCGGCACGAACGACCTCGCCTGGCGGCGCTCGGTCGAGCACATCGTGCGCAACGTGGAGACCATCCTGGTCACGCTGCGCAGGGAACTGCAGGAGACGCGCATCCTGGTGCAGTCGGTGCTGCCGCGCGGCCACGAGTTCGCGGACCAGATCCGCGACATCAACCGCCACCTGTGGCAGTTCGCGCCCACCGTGCACGCACAGTGGCTCGACCTGTGGCCCGCTCTGGCGCTGGAGGACGGCGAACTGAACCCCGCATACAGCGAGGACCGCCTGCACCTCAACGACGACGGATACCGCGTCTGGCTGAACGAACTGGTGCCCGCCCTGGAACGCCTGCGCCAGCAGCCGCCGACCAGCCGCGCGATCACGCTGCCGGACCTGGGCGGGGCGGCCTGACCCAAGCCATCGAGTCCGAAGTTGTCCACGCCCCCACCCGGCGTGTCGCGTGAATAACTTCGGACTCGATGGTGTGCGTGGGTTAGCGGGTGCGCAGCAGCGTCTCGTAGAAGCGGATGCCGCGGAGCCAGGTGGCCACGTGGATGCGCTCGTTGCGGGCGTGCAGCGTCGCCCGCTCCTCGCCGCTCATCTCGAACGGGGTGAAGCGGTAGACCGCGTCGCTGATCGTGGTGAAGTGGCGGCTGTCGCTGGCGCCGAGCATGATGTACGGCGTCACCACCGCATCCGGATGCACGGCCGCGATGCTGCCGGCGATCGCATCCCACTCCGGACCGGTGGTGGGGGACACCGGCGACGGTTCGCTCGGGTCGATCGCCTCGATGCGCACCAACGGGTCGCGGATGGCGCGGCGGAGGTGCGTCATGGTCTCGGCGACGCTCGACCCGACGGCGATGCGCACGTTGACGACCGCCTCGGCGGTCTCCGGCAGGGCGTTGGCGGCGAGGCTGCCGGACAGCTGCGTGACCGCCGTCGTCGTGCGTACGATCGCGCGGGTCTCGTCGCTCACCCGGCCGAGCACCGCGACCAGCGCGGGCTTCAGGCGCCGGGCGCGGATGAACACCGCGCGCAGCGGGCCGGTGGCGTGGGCTCCGAGCGTCTCCACCATCTGCAGGTTGGTCTCGCTGAGCCCGGCGGGGAACGGTTTTGCGTTCAGCCGCGTGATCGCGCGCGCCAGCCGCACCGTCGCGGTCAGCTTGGGCGGCGTGGAGGCGTGCCCTCCGTTCTGCTCGACCGTCAGCCGGACGCTCGTGATGCCCTTCTCGCTGACGCCGACGACCGCGATCGGCTTCGCGACGCCGGGGAAGATGCCCTCGACGACCGCACCGCCCTCGTCGAGCACCAGCGCCGGACGCACGCCGCGGTCGGCGAGGGAGGCGACGATCGTCTTCGCCCCGGACCCGACGGTCTCCTCGTCGTGGCCGAAGCTGAGGTAAACGTCCGCGGCGGGGGTGTGGCCGGCGGCGACCAGCGCATCCACTGCTTCGAGGATGGCGACGAGGGCTCCCTTGTCGTCGAGGGTGCCTCTGCTCCACAGCACGCGGGCGTCGCCTGTTCCGGTGATCTCGGCGCCGAACGGCGGGTGCTCCCAGCCGTCGTCGGTGGCCGGCACCACGTCGTAGTGCGCCATCAGGACGGTGGGGGCGCCGTCGCCCGCGCCGCGCCAGCGGTAGAGCAGGGAGTGGCCGTGCTGCTCGCGCTCCAGCGCGGCGTGCAGGTGCGGATACAGCTCGGGCAGCGTGGCGATGAAGGTGTCGAACGCCTCCCAGTCCGTCTGCTCGACCGCGTTGCGGGACATGGTCGGGATGCGCAGCAGCGTGCGGAAGCGGTCGATGGCGGCATCGTCGTCGATGCGCGCTGGATCGCTCACTCTCCCGCCGCCCGGCGGAACGCTGCGAGGGCGTCGTCGGAGTAGAGCACGAAGCGCACCAGCTCCACCGGCCCGAACGACGCGGCGAGCACCGCGCGGACCGTGCTGACCGCGATGCGGGCGGCGTCGTCCATCGGCCAGCCGTAGACCCCTGCGGAGATCGCAGGGAAGGCCACCGAGGTCGCGCCGACCTCGCGCGCGACGCGCAGCGATGAACGGTAGGCGTTCTGCAGCAGTTCCGTCCTGTCCTCCGTCGCCGACCAGACGGGGCCGACCGCGTGGATGACCCAGGTGGCGTCGAGCTCGCCGGCGATGGTGGCGACGGCCTGGCCGGTGGGGAGCCCATCCGGGAGCGTCGTCGCGCGCAGTTCGCGGCAAGCGTCGAGGATGGCCGGGCCGCCGCGGCGGTGGATGGCGCCGTCGACGCCCCCTCCGCCCAGGAGGGAGCTGTTCGCGGCGTTGACGATGGCGTCGACGTGCTCGTCGGTGATGTCGCCGCGGACGATCTGGATCAGGTCGTCCACCGTCAGCCCCTGTTGTTGGAGAGCTCGTACACCTTCAGAAGCTCGACGATGGCGTCGTCGCGCTGGCTGCCGCCCTCGTCGAACATCTCGGTGACGTGCGTCTTGAGATGGTTCTCGACGAGCAGCTTGTTGAGCGAGCCGAGCGACTTCTGGATGGCGAGGGACTGGGTGATGATGTCGATGCAGTAGTCCTCGTTCTCGATCATCTTCTCCAGGCCTCTCAGCTGGCCTTCGAGGATGCGCGTGCGGTGCATGGCGCGTTTCTTGATGTCTGCGATCACCCGTCCAGGATACCGCGCCGATCCCGTATACCCCTATGGGGTATGTGTTACAGTCGAAGATATGGAAACGAGCTACGACATCCAGGGCATGACCTGCGCGCACTGCGCGCACGCGGTGAGCGAAGAGCTGGGGGCGCTGGACGGCGTCACGGCCGTGGCGGTCGACGTGGCGGCAGGCACGGCGACGGTCACCAGCGACGCCGCTCTCGCATGGGATGCGGTCCAGAGCGCGGTCGAAGAGGCCGGGTACACGCTGGCCCACCCCCGACAGCTTCCCCTGCTGTGACGAGCGCAGACACGGCCGCTCCCGGCATCCAGCTCGACCTCGCGATCGACGGGATGACCTGCGCCAGCTGCGTCGCCCGCGTCGAGAAGCGGCTCGGCAGGATCGACGGCGTCACCGCCAGCGTCAACCTCGCCACCGAGCGGGCCAGGGTCACGGCCCCCGCGTCGCTCGATCCGGCACTGCTCGTGGCCGAGGTGCAGAAGGCCGGATACGGCGCGCACGTCATCGAAGCGGTGGAGCCTCCCAGGGAAGCATCGTCGTCGTCCGCCCTGCGCCTGCGGCTGATCGTCAGCGCGGCGCTCACCGTGCCCGTCGTGCTGCTGGCCATGATCCCGGCCTGGCAGTTCTGGGGCTGGCAGTGGGTGTCGCTGCTGCTGGCGACGCCGGTGGTGCTGTGGGGCGGCTGGCCGTTCCACCGCTCTGCGGCGATCAACCTGCGGCACGGGGCGGCCACGATGGACACGCTCGTGTCGCTCGGCACGGCCGCCGCCTACCTCTGGTCGGTGTGGGCTCTCGTCTTCGGCACGGCGGGCGAACTGGGGATGCGGCATCCGTTCACCCTCGTCGCGGAGCCGGGCAGCGCATCCGGGGCCATCTACCTGGAGGTCGCTGCCGGCGTCACGACGTTCCTGCTGCTCGGGCGGTTCGTGGAGGAGCGGTCGAAGCGGAAGGCGGGCGCCGCGCTGCGCGAACTGCTGCAGGCCGGGGCGAAAGACGTCGCGATCCTGACCGGCGACGGGTCGGAGACGCGCGTTCCGGTCTCCGCTCTCGCGGTCGGCGACCGGTTCGTGGTGCGGCCCGGCGAGCGCATCGCTGCGGACGGCGTCGTGCAGGACGGCGCCGCCGCCGTCGACACCAGCGCGATGACGGGGGAGTCCGTGCCGGTCGAGGTGGCGGAGGGCGACACGGTCGCCGGAGGCACCATTGCGCATGCCGGCACGCTGGTGGTGCGCGCATCCCGGGTCGGAGCGGACACGCAGCTGGCCAGGATGGCGAAATTGGTGGAGGAGGCCCAGCTCGGCAAGGCGGCCGTCCAGCGACTGGCCGACCGGATCTCCGGCGTCTTCGTGCCCGTGGTCATCGCGCTCGCCCTGGTTACCTTCGGTGTGTGGATGCTCCTCGGCGGCGGCACGTCCGCTGCGATCTCCGCCGCGGTCGCCGTGCTCATCGTCGCCTGCCCGTGCGCGCTCGGTCTTGCTACCCCGACCGCGCTGCTGGTCGGCACGGGACGCGCCGCCCAGCTCGGCATCCTGATCACCGGCCCGGAGGTGCTCGAACGCACGGGCCGCATCGACACGATCGTGTTCGACAAGACCGGAACGCTCACCACCGGAGCGATGACGGTCACCGGCGTCGTCACGGCGGATGGGGCGGATGCGCAGGAGGTGCTGCTGCTCGCCGCATCGGCCGAGCGCGGGTCGGAGCACCCGATCGGCCGGGCGATCGCTGCGGCAGTGGATGCGCACGCTCCCGTCACCGGATTCCGTGCCGTGGCCGGGTTCGGCGTGACGGCGCAAGTGGACGGACGGACGGTCGCCGTCGCACGCGCCGACGCGCACGCGACCCTCCCTGCCGTGCTCTCCGACGCGCTGCGCGACGCCAGGGCGGCGGGTGCCACGGCGGTCGTCGTCTCCGTCGACGACGCGCCGGCCGCGGTCCTCAGCGTCACGGACCCGCTGCGTCCGGATGCCGCAGAGGCGATCGGCCGGGTGCGGGCGCTCGGCCTGGAGCCCGTGGTGCTGAGCGGCGACCACGAGGAGACCGTACGGGCTGTGGTCGCGCCGTTGCGCATCCAGCGCGTGGTGGGCGGGGCGACGCCGGAGGGGAAGGCGCAGGCCGTCCGGCGGATGCAGGACGACGGCCGGTCGGTGGCGATGCTCGGGGACGGCGTCAACGACGCTGCGGCGCTCGCGGCCGCCGATCTGGGCATCGCGATGGGCTCGGGCTCGGATGTCGCCATCGAGGCGGGCGACCTCACGCTGCTGCGCTCGGATCCGGTGCTCGTGGCGGACGCGATCCGGCTGTCCAGGCGCACGGTGTCGATCATCAGGGGCAACCTGTTCTGGGCGTTCGCGTACAACGTCGCGGCCATCCCGATCGCGGCGTCCGGGCTGCTGAACCCGATGATCGCCGGGGCGGCGATGGCGTTCTCGAGCGTGTTCGTGGTGCTCAACAGCCTGCGGTTGCGACGGTTTTCCGGGCGTACGGTTTCTTCCTGACGCGGGCGTCATATTCGGCGCCGGGATGCGTCCATATCAGTGACCCTGTGTGCGATCTGAACAGTATCCCGGCGCGCCGCGTGCATTCACCCCTGAATGGGGGGTGGGGGAGGACATACTGCCGGGTCTATCCTCCACATAGGGGTTGAGAAATATTCGTTTTACAGGAAAGGCCCGACTTTGCTGAAGAACCTCAGCCCGCTGCTGTCCGGTGCGCTCTTGAGCGTCCTTGATTCCATGCACGATGGCGACATGCTTACCCTTGTCGGCAGCGGCTATCCACAAGAAGAAATAGTTTCACCCGTCATTCATCTCGGAGAGGTGACGACTGAAGCCGCGGCCGACGCGATTCTCAGCGTGTTCCCTCTCGACAACGACGATCCGTCGCCGATCACGTTCCTCGATCTCGCCGGTGAACCGTACGATGTCCCAGACGTGGCGTTCGCGGTGAACGGCATCGCTTCCGATGCCGAACTCCGTCGCGTGCCCATGACCCGTCTGGAGCTCGGCGAATTCGTCGAGCTCGCCCGCCATTCCGTTGTGACCGTGAGCGTGGGGTCGGACGCCCCACCATGCGCGTTCCTGTTGCGGAAAGGCCCCTGCTGAATCACACGCACAGCTGAACGTGGGCGTGCCGGAGCCTCATCGGCGCCGGCACGCCCCACCAGCGTGGATGCTCCTGCCGTAGACTCGGTGACCGTGTCCCGACCCACCCCGCAGCCGACCTTCAACCGCGCGGCTCTCGCGCCCGGCATCCTCGGGGCGATCGTCCTGATCGGCGGCCTCGCCCTGATCGGGGGCGAGTGGTACCTCTACGTGCAGTATGCGGTGAGCATCCTCGCGCTCATCCTCTGCGTCTTCGCCGGACAGGCCAAGCAGTGGTGGTGGCTGGCCGGTCTGATCCCCGTCGCCGTGCTCTGGAACCCGGTCTGGCCGATCACCTTCGGAGACGTGGTCATCCGTCTCCTGCACCTCGCGGGCGCCGTGCTCTTCGTCGCCGTCGCGGTCACCGTGAAGATCCCCGTCGATCCGCGTCGCTGATTCGCGCATCCTCGCGTAAACTGGTGGTCGCGTCGCGAGTTCCTGCACGACGCGTCCCCGGCGCTCACCGCGGCGGGCGGGTCCATTCGGTTCCCCGCCCGGACGCTGCGCCGGCCCTCACGCCATACGGCGTCCGCTCTTCGTCAGCGCGCGACGCTCCCCCTGGAGGACCATGTCTCGTTCCGGTCAACGCACCAGCTCGTCGCGCCAGCAGCAGCGACGCACCCGCCACGCGAACAACGACGGGCTGATCCCCGTCCTCGCGCGCAAAGTGCGGGAGGTGGAGGCGAAGGCCGCGGACGGCAAGAAGCTCGGACCGACCAATCGCACCAAGTTCCAGGTCATCGCGTTCCTCATGCGCGAGGAGCGGGCCAGGGCCAAGTCGGACCCCGAGCTGAGCGACGCAGCTCGCGCGGAGCAGCTGAAGCGCCTGGACGGCATCGCGACCATCCTGGCCAAGACGGCCGCGCGCGACACCTCGCTCATCGCCCTGCTGGAGAGCGAGTCTCCTCCCACGGCGACCGCGCAGACCATGCGCAGGGACTGGCTGCTCGAGTCGGGCACGGAGCTCTCTCCGGACGACCTCATCATCACGGTGGAGCGTCCCGTCGCCAAGCAGGACAGCGTCATCACGCCGGAGCTCGCCGAGAAGCAGGTCATCCCGCAGTCTGTGCGTGCCAGGCAGCTCTCGAACCCGTTCCTCGCCCCCGACTTCTCGAAGGCCACGGCCGCGCAGTCCGCTCCGCGGCGCCGTCTCGACTCGTGGGAGCTGCTCGGCCCGCTGTTCAAGTCGTTCGAGTACGGCTCCGGCGGCCAGGCGGCCAGCATGGAGCTGCCGCCCGCTCCGGCCATCGACCGGTATTCGCCTCCCGGCCTCGAGCTGATGCACCACCAGGCCCGCTTCGTGGAGAGCGTCCGGCTCGGCCACCGCAGCTTCCTGCTCGCCGACGAGCCGGGCCTCGGCAAGACGGCGCAGTCCGTCCTCGCAGCGAGTGTCGCCGGCGCGTATCCACTGCTCGCCGTCGTCCCGAACGTCGTCAAGATGAACTGGGCGCGCGAGGTGGAGCGCTGGACGCCGCACCGCAGGGCGACGGTCATCCACGGCGACGGCGAGGGCCTGGATGCGTTCGCCGACGTCGTCATCGTCAACTACGAGGTCCTGGATCGGCACCTCGCCTGGCTGAGCACGCTCGGCTTCAAGGGCATGGTCGTCGACGAGGCGCACTTCATCAAGAACCTGCACTCGCAGCGCTCCAAGTACGTGCTCGGGCTCGCGGACGCGATCAAGAAGACCGGCGACCCCCTGCTGATGGCGCTCACCGGCACCCCGCTGATCAACGACATCGACGACTTCAAGGCCATCTGGCAGTTCCTCGGCTGGATCGACGGCAACAAGCCGGCGCCCGCCCTGATGGAGAAGCTCGAGGAGACCGAGCTGACGCCGGCCGATTTCGGCTTCTACGCCGCGGCGCGCGAGGCCGTCATCGACATGGGCATCGTCCGCCGCCGCAAGATCGACGTGGCCGCCGACCTGCCGAGCCGCCGCGTGGTCGACCTGCCCGTCGAGCTGGACGACGACCTCGGCCGCAGCATCCGCCAGGCGGAGAAGGAGCTGGCTGCCCGCCTCGTCGCCAAGTTCCGCCGCGCATCCGCCGCCGGCCGGCCGGACTCGTTCGACGGAGACGACGACGCGCACCGTGCGCACCTCATCCGCCTCGTCGCCCAGTCGGAGCTCGAGGACGCACGCTCGTCCAAGAGCGGGGACAACGTCTTCACGATGGTCCGCAAGATCGGTCAGGCGAAGGCGGGGCTGGCCTCCGACTACGCAGCGCAGCTCGCGCGCTCCGTCGGCAAGGTGGTGTTCTTCGCCAAGCACATCGACGTGATGGATGCGGCGGAGGAGGCCTTCGCCGCCCGCGACCTCAAGACGATCTCGATCCGCGGAGACCAGACCGCGATCGCCCGCCAGCGGGAGATCGACGCGTTCAACAACGACCCGGAGGTGTCGGTGGCGGTGTGCTCGCTGACCGCCGCGGGCGTCGGGCTCAACCTGCAGGCGGCGTCCAACGTCGTCCTGGCCGAGCTGTCCTGGACGGCGGCGGAGCAGACCCAGGCCATCGACCGCGTGCACCGCATCGGCCAGGAGGAGCCGGTCACGGCGTGGAGGATCATCGCCGCGCAGACCATCGACTCCAAGATCGCCGAGCTGATCGACGCCAAGCAGGGCCTCGCGGCTCGCGCGCTCGACGGCTCGGATGTCGAGCCGGGCTCGGCGGACTCCGTGCAGCTGGATGCGCTCATCCACCTGCTGGAGGACGCGCTGGGGTAGTCGCCCGGGTGGGCGCCGGCGCCGCCTCAGGCGATGTCGGCGTCGTCCGGGTCGAGAGGCACCGGCCGGTCGTCGTCGGGGACGAGGTCGTCGTCCTGGTCGTCGGCGACGGGCAGGTCGTCCTCGTCGCGAACGATGGGGGCCGGCTCGTAGTCGGCCTCCTGGGCTTCGCGGAAGTCGTCCAGCTCGTCGTCGCCGCCGCGCGTGTCGCTCTCGGTCATGCACCGAGGGTACCTCTCGCGCCTGCCGCGGTCGAGAGGCTGGTGTCAGCCGAGCGTGAAGACGAAGTACGGCCCTCTGCCGTCGTGCAGGATGCGCGCCTGGCCGGAGAACGCGGCGAAATCGCCCGTCCCCGTGCCGGGGATGATGTAGCCGAACGCCGAGTCGTCGCTCGGGTGCTGCAGCGCGCCGTGGTGCACGGTGAACGAGCCGGTCCTGCCGTCGTCGAGGGTGCCCGTCACCCGCTCGGCCGCGAGGTAGCCGCGGCTCTCCTCCGTGCCGGACGACACGAAGTGCGCGACGGACTCTCCGACCAGTCCCTCCGTGTACGTCTTCCGCATGGTGATCGCTCCGACCCAGTCCCCGTCGATGCCGGAAAGCTCTGCCGGGTCCCAGCCGGTGACCTCGAATCGGGCGGTGATCGTCTCGTGCTCGCTCATCCCCTCACCATAGAGAGGGGGCCGGTCGCCGTCTTGTAATTTCGCGACAGAGCGAATCTGCACTAGACAAGGGGCATGCCACAGCACTCCCAGGTCGAGATCGAGCGCAAATACGACGTCGACGAGACCACGG
The DNA here is from genome assembly GCF_002105485.1 of Leifsonia sp. NCR5. Classification (NCBI taxonomy): domain Bacteria; kingdom Bacillati; phylum Actinomycetota; class Actinomycetes; order Micrococcales; family Microbacteriaceae; genus Leifsonia; species Leifsonia sp. NCR5. Next base: position 60,640 of record NZ_NCSR01000009.1, on the reverse strand, counting down.
CCCCTCCGCTGCTGGTGGGCGTCGGCGCTGTCGCGCTGCAGACGGAGCCGGAGACCGCCGAACTCGTCGCCACCTACTTCGACACCGCAGACCTCACCCTGGCGCGCGAGAGGATCGCGGTGCGCGTCCGCCGCGGGGGAGCCGACCAGGGCTGGCATGTGAAGCTGCCGGCCGAGGAAGGTCGCACAGAGCTGCACTGGCCGCTGACCGACGGGGACGACGTTCCGGAGGAGCTGATCGCCTCCGTCGCCGCCGTGGTCCCGGATGCGCGGATCGCGGAGGCCGAGCTGGTGCCGGTGGCCAGGGTCACCAACCGGCGCGTCACCGTCGTGCTGCAGGATGCGGCCGGGTTCGACCTCGCCGAGTTCTGCGACGACCACGTCACCAGCGAGAACCTCCGCAGCGGGGGCACCCAGTCGTGGCGCGAGTGGGAGGTCGAGCTGCTGAGCGGCGCACCCGACACCCGCTCCGGCCGCACCGCGCTGCTCGACGAGATCGAGGAGCGCGTGCTCGCCGCGGGCGCCGTGGTGTCGGCGAGCTCGTCCAAGCTGCAGCGCGCGCTCGGGCTCTAGCGGGCGGCGCCACCGGCCTCGTACCCGCGTTTTTGTGCTGGTGCCCGCCGTCAGGCATGATTCACAGGTAGCGAATATCACCCAGGGAGCAGCATTTTGAAGATCGGCATCCTCACCAGTGGCGGCGACTGTCCAGGACTGAACGCGGTCATCCGCGGCGCTGTCCTGAAGGGCGACCGCGTCCACGGCTCCGAGTTCGCCGGTTTCCGTTACGGCTGGCGCGGCGTCGTCGACGGCGACATCATGCCGCTCGACCGGCACAGCGTCCGTGGCCTCTCCCGTCAGGGCGGCACGATCCTCGGCTCCAGCCGCACCAACCCGTTCGAGGGCGAGAACGGCGGCCCGGAGCACATCCAGGCGATGATGGACGAGAACGGCATCGACGCCATCATCGCGATCGGCGGAGAGGGCACGCTGACCGCTGCCCGCCGTCTCACCGACGCCGGTCTCAAGATCGTCGGCGTCCCGAAGACCATCGACAACGACCTCGCCGCCACCGACTACTCGTTCGGCTTCGACACCGCCGTCGAGATCGCGACAGAGGCCATCGACCGGCTGCGCACCACCGCGGAGTCCCACCAGCGCTGCATGGTGGTGGAGGTCATGGGCCGCCACGTCGGCTGGATCGCCCTGCACTCCGGCATGGCGGGCGGCGCGCACGCCATCCTCATCCCCGAGCAGCCGCAGTCGATCGAGCAGATCATCGAGTGGGTCGAATCGGTCCGCGACCGCGGCCGCGCGCCGGTCATCGTCGTCTCCGAGGGCTTCCACCTCGACACGATGGAGGAGGCGCACTCCCACAAGGGCCTCGATGCGTTCAACCGTCCGCGCCTCGGCGGCATCGGCGAGATGCTCGCGCCGATGATCGAGGAGCGCACCGGCATCGAGGCGCGAGCCACCGTGCTCGGCCACATGCAGCGCGGAGGCGTCCCGAGCGCGTACGACAGGGTGCTCGCCACCCGCCTCGGCATGGCGGCGGTCGACGCCGTCTACGAGGGACGCTGGGGCTCGATGGTGTCGCTGCGCGGCACCGACGTCGTCAACGTGTCCATCGCCGACGCGACCGGCGGCCTGAAGACCGTTCCGCAGGCCAGGTACGACGAGGCTGCTCTGCTCTTCGGCTAGGCCGGCTGACTAGACTCCTCGTCACAGGCGTGAAGGAGTCGATGTGCCCAGGTGCGTTCAGTTCGACGAGTTCGGTTCCCGCGACGCTCTCCGGATCGTCGACACGGAGCGGCCGTGGCCGGGGCCCGGTGAGCTCGTCGTGCGGGTGATGGCGGCCGGCCTCAACGCCATCGACGCCAAGGCGTACCGGGATGCGGACGTCGCGTCCCGCTTCGGCGTCACCGTCCCGAGCTGTCTCGGCCAGGACTTCGCCGGGTTCGTCGAGGAGGTCGGTGAGGGGGTCACGCGCTTCACCGTCGGCGAGGCCGTGTTCGGCAGCGCGCCGTTCCGCACGTTCGCCGACTTCATCGTCGTGCAGGAGGACGGGGCCGTGCTGCACAAGCCGGACCCTCTCACCTTCGAGGTGGCCGGAGCGCTCGCGACGGTGGGCAGGACGGCCGTGGCGACCACGGCATCCATCGGCCTGACGGAGGACGACACGGTCCTGGTGAGCGCAGCGGCGGGAGGCGTCGGCGTGCTCGCCGCCCAGCTCGCGGTGCGCGCGGGAGCCACCGTGATCGGCACGGCGGCCTCGGAGAACCACGCGTATCTCGACGGGCTCGGGATCGTGCCCGTCGCCTACGGGGACGGCCTCGCCGACCGGGTGCTGGCCGCGCTCGACGGCGGCGCGCTGACGGCCGTGCTCGACAACCACGGCAGGGAGACCATCGAGGCGGGGATCGCGCTCGGCGTGCCGGTGGAGCGCATCAACACCATCGCCGCGTTCGGCCCCGACGCCCTCGGTGCGCGCACGGTCGGAGGGGCGGCGGCGGGCAACGAGGAGCTGGCCTGGCTGGCCGGGCTGCTCGCGGAAGACGAGTGCATCCTGCCGATCGACTCGATCTTCCCGATCGAGCGCGTCATCGAGGCGTTCGCCCGGCTGGAGGCCGGGCACGTGCGCGGGAAGATCGTACTGGTCACGGACTGAGACACCGACGTGTGCCGGGCGGGCACGCTCTGGGTTTCGCAGGGTCGGGAGCCTAGAATCGCGGACATGGTTCTCACGAGCAGGCTCAGGAGCATCCGATGATCGCAGACGACACCGCCCGCCAGTTGCGTGCAGCAGGGCTCCGCTGGCGCCCGCAGTCCGGGGACACGTTCGCGATCGACCGCGACGAGCTCGCCGGCGACCGGTTCACGGTGAGCGACATGACCATCGAGCCGCACGAGTTCGACACGGGCACGATCCTCGGCTTCAACGGCACGACCGAGTGGGCCCTCGACTCGCTCGCCGTCGAAGACGCCCTGTGGATCCCGCGCGAAGACCAGCTGCGCGAACTCCTCGGCGGCTCCTTCCTGCACCTGGCGCGCACCCCGGACGGCTACCGCGTCAGCATCGCCATCGGCGGCGAGGAGCGCATGTTCGAGGACGAGGATGCGGCGACCGCGTACGCGCAGGCACTGCTGTCGCTGATCGGGGCGTCGGTGTCCTGAGCCGGTGGCGGGTGCCGGTGCCTGTGTCGGTTCCGGTGCCGGGCACCCAGGGTCAGGCGAAGATCGACGCGTCCAGCTCGGCGACGCTGCGCACACCGGCGAGCCCGAGGGTGATGTCCAGTTCCGCGATGGTGTTGCGCAACAGCTCCCGCACGCCCGCCTCGCCGGCGAGTGCGAGCGCGTAGACGTAGGGGCGGCCGATCGCGACCGCCCGCGCGCCCAGGGCGAGCGCGACCACCGCGTCCGCGCCGCTGCGCACGCCGCTGTCGAACAGCACCGGGATGCGTCCGGCCACCGCCTCGACCACGCGGGGGAGCGCATCCAGTGCGGGCTGCTCATTGTCGATCTGGCGCCCACCGTGCGTCGACACCTGCACGGCGTCCATGCCCGCGTCGATCGCGCGAACAGCGTCGTCGGGGTGCAGCACGCCTTTGAGCACGATCGGCAGCGCGGTGCGCTCGCGCAGGAACGCGAGGTCGGCCCAGGTGAGCGCCGGGTTCGCGAACACGTCGAGGAACGTCTCGATGGCCGCGAGCGGCTCAGCAGAGCGGAGGTTGTCGCGCAGGCGGCCGGGGTGGTGGCGCAGGATGCTCGCGAACGAGGCGATCGTCGCGGGGGTGACGGGCGTGCGCTCCCTCGGGTGTCCCGCGGCGATCCGTTCGCGCACGAGGCGCTGGAAGACGGGGTCGCTCGTGTACTGCGCGATCCCGCGGCCCCGGCTGAACGGCAGGTAGCCGAGGTCGAGGTCGCGCGGCCGCCAGCCGAGCACGTGCGTGTCGAGGGTGACGACGATGGCCTCGCAGCCGGACAGCTCCGCGCGGGAGACGAGACTCTCGACCAGCTCGTTCGACGAACTCCAGTACAGCTGGAACCAGCGGCTCGCGCCCTGGCTCACCGCATCCATGTCCCGGGCGACGGTCTCCATCGGCGTCGACGCCTGGTTGGACAGGACGGCCGGGATGCCGACCGCGGCGGCGGCACGGGCCGCTCCGCTGTCGGCCGATGGATGCGCGAGGTCGAGCACCCCGATCGGCGCGAGCAGCAGCGGGGTGGGCCTGTGACGCCCGAACAGCTCGATGCCGAGGTCGCGCGACGACACGTCACGGAGCACCCGCGGCACGATCCGGTGGCTGCCGAACGCTGCCGTGTCCGCCCTGTCGGTGCGTTCGAGCCCTGCGGATCCCGCGACGTACGCGAACGCCGCCCGCGACATGCGCCGCTCGGCCGCCCGCTCCAGCGCGGTGAAACCGACCGGGATGCGCGGGGTGCGCCCCGCAACGCCCGCGCGGTAGATGGCGGACTGGGCTTCACGACCGGCGCTGAGCGACATGGCAACATTCTGCACCGTGAGTGGAGGACCGGGCGATGCGGCTCAGTGGGAGCGGCGGCCACCTCCGCGGCGCGGCGGGCGGCGCGGGCCGCCGGTCGGGCGCCTCGTCTGCTTCGAGCCCGGACCGTTTGGGCCGGACGCCGGGCGCTTGCCGCCGTCCTTCTTGCCGCTGTCCTTCTTGCCCCCGTCCTTCCTGGTGCCCTCCTTCGCCGCGTCGGCCTGCGCGGCCGCCACGTCGGGGTTCCGGGAGCTGTGGGCGGTGCGGCCGCGGACGATGCCGATGAACTCGTCGACCAGCTCGTGCTGCGCATCCCGTGGCCAGGCGAGTCCCACCCTGCTCTGCTCGGCGTCTTCGAGCTTCATGGCCACCACGTCCTTGCGGCGCAGGGACTTCGCGACCGACTGCGGCATCACCGCGATGCCGTCTCCGGCCGCGATGCTGCGGAACATCGCCTCGGACGGCTCGCCGTCGACCACCGCTTGGCCGTCGAGGTCAGCCAGGTGCAGCTTCTTCTCGAGGGTGAGGAGGTGTTCGTGGTGCATCGCGACCACGATGTCCTCGGCGTAGAGGGGGATCAGGTGGAGGCCGTCGGTGTCGACCGGCTCGCGTACGAAGGCCATGTCCGCCCCGCCGGTGTCGATGGCTGCGCGCTGGTCGGCATCCGGCACACGGGAGACGATCAGCTGCACCTCGGGGTGGCGCTGCTCGAAGACGCGGGTCCATTTGCCGACGGTCACGCCGAGGGGGAAGACGATCGTGAACGTGGACGGCATTCTCCGAGGGTATCGAACGGATACCCTTGAACCTATGAGCGCCCAGAAGAAGCCCCAGACGATGAAGGCGGCGACCGCCGCGAAGAAGCTGGGGATCTACCTCCCGGCCGCCCCTGCCGAGTTCCAGGAGGGCGAGGTCAGCCGCACCGACTTCGACGAACTCGCCGCCAACCCGCCGGAGTGGCTGGTCACCCTGCGCGCGGAAGGACCGCACCCGCGCGACGTCGTCGCCCACAAGCTCGGCGTCTCCAACTCCGGCCTCGCCCGCGGTGGCGTCACCGAGGCGCTGACGACGGCGGAGATCAAGGCGCTGCTGGAGAACCCGCCCGCGTGGCTGGTCACCGAGCGCGCCACCCAGGCCGCCGTGCACGCGGAGAACGCCCGCGTCAAGGCACGCAACGCGGAGCGCGCCGCCCGCACCGACTGACCTCCGGCCCGGCGCGCGTCAGCGCTGAGTGCGCGCAGCCGACCGGGCGATGACCTCCGGACCGGTGACGAGCGCACGGCGCCACGGCGCCACCCCGTCGATCTCGATCTGCAGCGAGAAGCTCAGGACGGTCCGGATGAGGACGATCAGCGCCAGCGCCAGGGCGTCGGTGAGCGACGGTGTGGAGGTGACCGTCCTGACCAGGTCGGCGGCCACCAGCACTTCCAGTCCGAGCAGGATGACCCCGCCGAAGCTCTCGCGGAGCGTCTTGAACGCCGTCCGCCCGGAGCGGGAGATCACCCAGGCGCGGATCGCGATGGCGACGGCGACGAGGAACCCAACCGCCATCGCGCTGACGCCGACGATCTCGAAGGCGACCGCGATGGTGTCGAAGAACTCCTGACCGAACATGCGCTCATGCTGCCACAGCCCGGCCACGGTCAGCGAGCGCCCCGCCCAGCGCGCCCCGCCCGGAGCACCCCGCCCCGCGTGTCCCGCGTCAGGACACGTGCACGGCCGGGCGGCGCTTCACGTCGCGTTCCGCCTCGCGCAGCACCTCGCGCGTCACAGGAGCCACCTCGCCGACACCCGTGATCAGGAACCGGAACATGTTGGAGATCGGGTTGCCCTCGGTCCACTCGAAGTAGATCGTCGGCACGACGCCGGTCACATCCCGGATCTCCAGCAGCACCGCCGCGATCGTGTTCGGAACGTTGCCGGCCTTCACCTGAAGCACCCGGTAGCCGTGCTTGACGACGCCGTGCACGATCAGGTCCTCCTCGAAGTCGGACGAGTCCGATCGGTAGACCTCGATGAAGATCGTGCGGGAGCGCTGCGGGATGTGGCTGAACTTGCGTTCGTCCTTGTTCTTCTGCTCGTACTCTTTCGTCGTGTCGACGTCCGGCTCGTGCGAGATGATCCGGATCTCACCCTCCTCCGCGTCTTCGAGGACGAAGTCGAGCGCCGTGACGTCGAGGGTGACCGACGTAGCGCGCAGCTGGAACGAGCGGCCGATGCGGGAGACGATCGAGATGGTGATGATGCCGATGATGAACAGGCTGGCGATGCGCAGGCCGTCCGGGCGCTCGAAGATGTTGGCGATGGTCGTGTAGACGAAGATCGTGGTGACGATCGCGAACGCGATGGTGCGCTTGCGCTGTCTCTTCCGCCAGGCCGACAGGGTGACGGCGAGGGATGCCGACGTGATCAGCACCAGCACGCCGGTCGCGTACGCGCCGCCCTGCGCATCCACGTCGGCCTGGAAGACCAGGGTGATGACGAACGCGATGAGCGTGAACACCAGCACCAGCGGGCGCACGGCGCGCGCCCACTGCGGCGCCATGCCGTAGCGGGGGAGGTAGCGCGGCACCAGGTTCAGCAGACCGGCCATCGCCGATGCTCCCGCGAACCACAGGATGAGGATGGTGCTGAGGTCGTAGACGGAGCCGAACACGTTTCCCAGGTATTCGTGGGCCAGGTAGGCGAGCGCGCGGCCGTTGGCGGAGCCTCCGGACTGGAACTCCTTCTGCGGGATCAGCAGCGTGGTGGTGAAGCTCGACGTGATGAGGAAGCAGCTCATGATGATGGCCGCGGTCGTCAGCAGGCGGCCGGCGCCCCGGATGCGTCCCCGCGGGTACTCCGGGTCGTCGTCCGGCCGTCCCTTGATCTGCGGCATGACCGCAACACCTGTCTCGAAGCCGGACAGGCCGAGGGCGAGCCTCGGGAAGACGAGCAGCGCGATCCCGACCACCATCAGCGGGTTGCCGTGCTGCGTGTTGAGGGCGGCCCACCAGTCGTCGATGGCGGTGGTGTGCTGGAACACCTCGACGATGGAGGTGGCGACGACGATCACGTTGAGCGCCAGGTACACCGCCACCAGGACGACGGCGATGCCGATGGCCTCCCGGAAGCCCTTGAGGAACACCGCGCCGAGGAGCGCGAGGAGGAACAGCGTGATGCCGACCTGGTTGCCGTGGAACCACTCGGGCGTGTACGGGTTCTCGATCGCGTGGGCCGTGGCGTCCGCCGCGGACAGGGTGATCGTGATCATGAAATCGGTGGCGGCGAAGCCGAGCAGCACGAGCACGAACAGCTTTCCCGCCCACCAGGGCAGCAGGCGCTCGAGCATCGCGATGGACCCGGAGCCCTTGAAGCTCTCTCTCGCCACCCTGCGGTACACCGGCAGGGCGCCGAGCAGGGTCAGTGCGACGAGCACGAGCGTGGCGAAGGGGGAGACCACCCCGGCGGCCAGGGCGGCGATGGCCGGCTGGTAGCCGAGGGTGGAGAAGTAGTCGACGCCGGTGAGGCACATGACCTGCCACCAGGTGTGCTGGCGTTCCGGCTTCCTGCCGTGCGGGCCCTGGTGCGTGCCGCGCTCGTCGATCAGTCCGGAGAGCAGCCAGTGCCGGAACGTGCTCTTCCCCGGTCTGGCCGGCTTCTGCGGCTCGTGCGCCTGACCGGGAACCGGGGTCGGACTCGTGGGGGCAGTCTCCGCAGGAGTGCTGGACATCGGTTCCTTCGTTCTCGTGCTGGTCGGCGCGCAACTGAATTGTACGCACGGAGAGAGCGCGGGAACGTGCAGGGATGACGCGACGCGGCCGCGTCGGGCCAACGGATCACCAGGCCGAGCTGCGGTAGTCCTTCAGGAACACGCCGTGCAGGTCTTCTCCGGCCTGTCCGCGCACGATCGGGTCGTACACGCGGGCGGCGCCGTCGACGAGGTCGAGCGGGGCGTGGAAGCCCTCCTCCGCCAGGCGCACCTTCGTGTAGTGCGGGCGCTCGTCGGTGATCCAGCCGGTGTCGACCGCCGTCATCAGGATGCGGTCCGTCTCGAACATCTCGCCGGCGCTGGTGCGGGTGAGCATGTTGAGGGCGGCCTTCGCCATGTTGGTGTGCGGGTGGCCAGGCCCCTTGTACCGGCGGCCGAACACGCCCTCCATCGCCGAGACGTTGACGATGTACGCCCGCCCGGCCTCTGCGGCTGCCGTCGCGGCGGCCATGGATGCGCGCAGCCGGCTGATCAGCAGGAACGGTGCGGTGGTGTTGCAGAGCTGTACTTCCAGCATCTCCAGCGGGTCCACATCCTGGACCGCCTGGGTCCAGCTGTTGACGGTGTGCACATCCGGAACGAGCCCTCCGGCGTCGATGGCGGTGCCGTCGGCGTGCTTGGCGAGCGACGACGAGCCCGGCGCCATCGCGAGAGCAGCCAGCTCGTCGGCGGTGAGCGCCGACGGCCCGGCGAGTTCGGCGACCGTGCCGGCGACGTTCGCGGCGGAGAGCAGGGGATGCGCGGCCACGGACGCCTCGAGCGCGTGCGGGTGCGGGTCCGCCGTGTGACCGAAGGTCTCCATCTCGGGCAGGGGACCGTCGGGGAGCGGCCGGCTCTCCGCCTCGGCGAGCAGCGAGTACGCTCCCGCCGAGCGGCGGACGGTCTGGGCGGCGTTGTTGATCAGGATGTCCAGCGGGCCCTGCGCGGCGACGGAGTCGGCCAGCGCGATCACCTGGGCGGGGTCGCGCAGGTCGATGCCGACGACGCGGAGGCGGTGCAGCCACTCGGACGCATCCGGCAGCTGGGAGAAGCGGCGGACGGCATCCCGGGGGAACCGCGTGGTGATGGTGAGGTGGGCGCCGTCGCGCAGCAGCCGCAGGGCGATGTGCATCCCGATCTTGGCGCGGCCGCCGGTGAGCAGGGCGCGCTTGCCGGTGAGGTCGGTCCTCGCGTTGCGCTTGGCGTGGCTGAGGGCGGCGCAGTCCGGGCAGAGCTGGTGGTAGAAGGCGTCGACGAGCGTGTAGTGCTGTTTGCAGATGTAGCAGGCGCGGGACTTCAGCAGGGTGCCTGCGCTCGCCGCCTCCGTGCTGGTGGTGAGGTCGAGGCCGCGGGTCTCGTCGTCGATGCGGTCCGGTGCTCCGGTCGCGGTGGCGGCGACGACGGCCTTGTCGGCCTCGGCGACGGCGCGGCGGATCTCTTTGCGCCTGGCCTGCTTGACGGCCTTGAACATGTGCGCGGTCGCCCGTCGCACGGTGATGAAGTCGGGGTGCTCCTCGTCGAGCTCGTGCAGGTTCTCCAGGACGCGGAGGGCCGCTGCGAGGTCTGCGGGGTCGACGCGGGACGCAGCGGAGCCGGATGCGCCGGATGCGCCGGATGCGCCGGAATCGAGCGCGTCGGAATCGGGGGAGGGGGAGTCGGGGAGCACCGGAGAATTCTACGCGGTGGCGGCTGGACGCATCTCCAGCCAGCTCAGCCCGCGCAGGTCGACGCACACCGTCTCGCGTTTCTCGACGGCGACCACGAGCACGTCGCCGCAGACCGAGCAGCGCACCACCAGTCCGTGATCGTTCGGGTACACCCGCGCGACGGCGACGACGGCCTCGTCTCCGCAGCTCGCGCACTTGCCGACGGCGCTGGTGATGTCGGCGGCGAAGACCTCCGACAGCAGCCCGGCCGCCGCGTTCCCGTCGAGGTAGTCCAGTCCGGTCATGCCGCCCCTCCGATCCCGCCGTAGCGTTCGGTCCTGATGCGTGCAGGGTCGTGCCCAGCGTCCACCAGCCAGCCGGACACCGTCTCGACGAACGCGGTCGCGCCGCAGAGGTAGAACGTGGGGGTCGCGGTGACCGGCAGGACGGCTGCTGCCAGCGCCTCCGCGGTCAGCCGTCCCGCGTCCATCGGCCAGTCGGGCGGGGTCTCGCGGGTGTAGACGTAGTGCACGGAGAGCGGGGCGGCCGCATCCCTGGCGAGCATGGCGAGTTCGTCGCGGTAGTAGACGGCCTCGGGGGAGCGCACGGAGTAGAGCAGCCGGAACGGCGCTGCGCTCGCCGCTGCGGCGTGCGCCCTTGCCATCGACATCAGCGGAACGACGCCGGAGCCTCCGGCGATCAGCTGGATGGGCGTCTGTTCACCCGGCCGCCAGACGAACCAGCCGCCCACCGGGCCGCGCACCTCCAGCTGCTCTCCCGTCGTCACGCCGCGCACGAGGTACGGGGAGACCTCGCCGTCCGCGAGCTCCTCCACGGTCAGTTCGAGTTCGTCGCCGGGCAGCGCAGACGCGATCGAGTACGACCGCACCGCCTGGTATCCGTCGGGAGCCGTGAGCCTGATGTCGACGTGCTGCCCGGCCAGGTGCCCGCTGAGGCCGGGGATGCGCAGCCGCAGCGTGCGCGCGGTCGGCGTCTCGAAGCGGGCGGCCACCACCTCCGCGACGCGCCAGGCCGTGCTCACCAGTAGCGCTCTTCTTTCCAGGGGTCCCCGTACATGTTGTAGCCGTTCTGCTCCCAGAACCCCGGCTGGTCCTGCGGCAGCATCTGCAGGCCGTTGACCCACTTGGCGCTCTTCCAGAAGTAGAGGTGCGGCACCAGCAGGCGCGCGGGCCCTCCGTGCTCCGGAGCGAGGTCCTCGCCGTCGAAGGTGTGGGCGATCCAGGCCTTCCCGTCGAGCAGGTCGGCGAGCGGGACGTTGGTGGTGTACCCGCCGTACGAGTGCGCCATCGTGTACTCGTAGTCGGTGTCGACGCCCTCGAACAGCGTGTCGATCGCGACGCCCCGCCACGACGTGCCGAGTTTCGACCAGCTGGTGACGCAGTGGATGTCCTGGGTCACGTCGTCCTGGGGGAGGGCGAGGAACTCGTCCCAGCTCCAGCGGTGCACCGTCCCGTTCTCGGTGGTGATGGTGAACGCCCACTCGTCGTGCGTGATGCGCGGCGTCGGACCGGCGGAGAGCACGGGGAAGCCCTCTGTGAGGTATTGGCCTGGCGGAAGTCGTGTGTCCTCGGTACGGCGGCGGCCGAGGAATCCGGAGGAGATGATTCCCATGCGCGCAGCTTATTACCCGGCCACCCGCGCGGTCTATGGTGTTGCCTATGACCGTCGTGAATCTCGGCACACCGCGGAGCGCAGCTCTGCGGAAAGAGCCGAGCACGGAGGGCCGCCCGGACACACGGGACCTCGTCGACCGGTACGGCAGAGTCGCCCGCGACCTGCGCGTCTCCGTGACGGAGAAATGCTCGCTGCGCTGCACGTACTGCATGCCGGAGGACGGCCTGCCGAGCATCCCGCGCGACGACCTGCTGAGCGCCGTCGAGATCGCCAGGCTGGTGCGCATCGCCACGCGCGACCTCGGCATCACCGAGGTGCGGTTCACCGGCGGGGAGCCGCTGATGCGCGCAGACCTCGCCGAGATCATCGGCCTGTCCGCGGAGGCGGCGCCGGGCGTCGACCTCTCGATCACGACCAACGGGATCGGACTGGACCACCGCATCCGGAGCCTGGTGGATGCCGGGCTCACCCGGGTGAACGTCTCGCTCGACACGGTCGACAGGGAGCACTTCGCGCGCCTGACCCGGCGCGACAGGCTGCCGGCGGTGCTCGCGGGCATCCGCGCGGCGCACGACGCCGGGCTCACGCCGCTCAAGCTGAACGCCGTGCTGATGCGCGACACGCTCGCCGGCGCCCCCGACCTGCTCGCCTGGGCGATCGAGAACGGCTGCCGGCTGCGCTTCATCGAGCAGATGCCGCTCGACGCCGACCACACCTGGATGCGCGACAACATGGTGCCCGCCGCCGAACTCCTCGACGTGCTCGGCGCCCGCTTCACCCTCACCGAGGCGGGCAGGTCCGACCCGTCCGCGCCGGCAGAGGAGTGGCTGGTGGACGGTGGGCCAGCGACGGTCGGCATCATCGCCTCGGTGACGCGCTCGTTCTGCTCGGCCTGCGACCGTACCAGGATCACGGCGGAGGGCACGGTTCGCTCCTGCCTGTTCGGCGACGACGAGACCGACCTGCGCGCCCTGCTGCGCGGCGGGGCGGACGACGCCGAGATCGCCCGCTGGTGGCGGGGAGCGATGTGGGGCAAGCAGGCCGGCCACGGGATCGGGGCAGACGGGTTCGTCCCTCCGGTGCGGAGCATGGGGGCGATCGGTGGCTGAGGCGGGCGACGGCACCGTGCTCGTGCGGTATTTCGCCGCGGCGGAGGAGGCGGCAGGGCGGCCGGAGGAGCGCATCCGGCTGGCGGAGCCGACGCTTGGCGCCCTGCGTGCCGAACTGCTCGCCCGCTACGGCGCGCCGATGGAACTGGTGCTGCGGTCAGGGTCGTTCCTGGTGGATGCTGTCGTGTCGCGCGACCCCGCCAGACGCGTGGCGGGGACCGTGGATGTGCTTCCGCCGTTCGCGGGCGGGTGACCTGATCTGACCCGACCGGTGCGCTAGGGTTGGGGCAACAGTGGGGGCTGAGCAGGGGAGGTGCGCGATGAGCACGCTGATGGACGAATTCGCTGCGGTGCAGCGGCGTCGGCGGAGGGTTGCGCTGCTGATCGTGGCGGCGATCGTCGCCGGGGTCGCCGCATGGCTGACCGGGCCGATCGGGATCGTGATGATCGGTTTCGGCGACGCGGCGGGCTGGGCGCTCGCGGCGGCCGGCCTGGTGCTGCTGGCGGCCATGATCGTGGCGATCGTCGCGGCGGTGCGCACCCGCGTCGCCCCGTCGAGCCAGCCGGGCAAGGCCAACCTGCGCTTCGACGACCCGCTCCCGTCCCGCAACCCGAACGGCGGCAACGCCATGAACGGCTTCCAGATCGGCTCCTGAGCCGCGGGCGTCGGCGCGCGTCAGAGGGCGTAGACGGGCAGGTCGGCGGGATCGACCGCGACGGTGACCTGGGTGCCCGGCATCAGGGCGAGGTCGGCGACGACCGACGGCGCGACCAGCGCTGGCAGGCTGTCGGTGCGCACGAGCACGAGGTCGCCGCGGGGCTCCAGGTCGCGCACGGTCGCGGGGAGCCGGTTCGGGATGTCCGGCGCGGGATCGAGCGCGCGGAGCACCCGCACGGTCGACGGCCGAACGGCGGCGGCGACCCGTGAGCCGATGGGTGGGGCGGGGGAGGTGGCCGTTCCGTCGAGCACCGTTCCGTCGAGCACCGTTCCGTCCAGCGCGGTCCCGTCGTCGGTGACGATCCCGGATGCGCTGCGCCGCCCGGTGAGCAGCGTCACCCCGGTCAGCTCGGCGGTGAACGCGCGGCGGGGGCGGTCGAGCACGTCTCTGGTCGGTCCGTCGTCGACGATGCGGCCGTCGTGCATCACGATCACCCGATCGGCGAGCAGGTAGGCGTCGAGCGCGTCGTGGCTGACGATCACGGCCGTGCGCCCGGCAAGTACTCGCGCGAGTGTCTGCCGCACCTCGCCGGTCACGGCGACATCGAGCGCAGACAGCGGCTCGTCGAGCAGCAGCAGCCGGGGTTCGGCGGCGAGGGCGCGGGCCACGGCGACCCGCTGCGCCTGCCCGCCGGACAGCTCGTCGGGGCGGCGGTCGGCGAACGCCTCCACACCAACGGAGCGCAGCCAGCCATCGGCGACGCCCCGCGCGTCGACCCGGGATGCGCGTCCGGCCCGCGGACCGAACTCCACGTTCTGCCGCACGGTCAGGTGCGGGAACAGCAGCGGCTCTTGCGCGAGCAGAGCCACCCCGCGGCGGTGCGGTGGGGTCCAGGCGCCGGGCAGGTCGAACAGCACGTCGCCGCCGAGTGTCGCCCGGCCGGTGTCGGGGCGGACGAGCCCGGCGAGCATCCCGAGCACGGTGGACTTGCCCGCGCCGTTCGGGCCGAGCACGGCGACGGTCTGTCCGTCTGCGACGCTGAGGTCGATGTCGGTCCTGCGCTCGGACAGAGTCGCGCGCATCTGGACGGTGGAGTCGACGCCGTTCACCGCGCCGCCGCCCGCTCCGACCGGCGGGCAGACCCACCGACCGCCCGCAGCCGCCGCCGTCCGGGCTCGCCGGCGCCGTGCGCCACCGCGACCACCACCACCGCCACCGCGATCAGCACCAGCGAGAGCGCGACCGCCGCATCCGGGTCGGTCTCCCGCTGCAGGTAGATCTCCAGCGGAAGGGTGCGCGTGACGCCCTGCAGGCTGCCCGCGAAGGTGAGGGTCGCGCCGAACTCCCCGAGGGCGCGGGCGAACGACAGGATCGCGCCGGACAGCAGCGCCGGAAGCACCAGGGGCAGCGTCACCCGGAACAGCACCGTCGCCGGCCGCGCTCCGAGGGTCGCGGCGACCGCCTCGAACCGGGTTCCCGCCGTGCGGAGGGCACCCTCCAGGCTCAGCACCAGGAATGGCAGGGCGACGAACGTCTGCGCCAGCACCACCGCCGTCGTCGAGAACGCCACGTCCAGCGCGCCGCCGAGGAGGCCGCGCCGGCCGAACAGGTAGAGCAGGGCCAGACCGCCCACGACCGGCGGCAGCACCAGCGGCAGCAGCACCACCGCGCGCACCACCCGCTGCCCGCGGAACGGCACCCGCGCCAGCACGGTCGCCATCGGCACCCCCAGCAGCACGCAGAGCGCGGTCGCGGCCAGCGAGGTGCGCAGGCTCAGCCAGAGCGCATCCAGCGACGACGGCGACGTGATCAGCGGGATGAACTCGCCCCAGTCGACCCGCAGCAGCATCGCGACCAGCGGCAGCAGCACGAACAGGCCGCCGAGCACCGCCAGCGCGACGATCCAGCCGGGCACGTCGAGGCGGCGCGGGGACGACGCCACGCTACGGCGCACCGAACCCGGCGGCCGCGAGCACGGCGCGGCCCTTCCCGCCCGTGACGAAGTCGACGAACGCCGCGGCCCCCTTCGGGTTCGGCGCCCCGGTCACCGCCACGATCGGGTACGTGTTGACCACGCCGGACGCCTCCGGGAACGCGACGGATGCGACCTTCGAGCCCGCTCCCTTCACGTCCGTCACGTAGACGATCCCGGCGTCCGCCTCACCAGACTCCACCTTGCCGAGCACGTCGGTCACCGACGACTCCTGGCTCACCGGCGTGAGCGTCACCCCGCTCGACGCCTCCACCTTCGCGGTCGCGGCCCCACACGGCACCTGCGGAGCGCACACGACGGTCTTCACCCCCGGCTTCGCGAGGTCGGCGAACCCGGTGATCTTCGCCGGGTTGCCGGGAGGGACGGCGATGGCGAGGACGTTCGTGGCGAAGTCGACCGGTTTCCCGTCCGCAAGCTTCGCCGTGACCGCCTTCGCCATGTTGGCCTCGTCCGCCGACGCGAACACGTCGGCGGGGGCGCCCTCGGTCAGCTGCGAGACCAGGTCGGACGACCCGGCGAAACTGAAGGTGACCTTCGCCCCGGGATGCACGGACTCGAACGCTTTCCCGAGCGCGGTGAAGCTGGACGTCAGCGATGCGGCCGCGAACACGGTGACCGTGCCGTCGACCGTATCCGCCGACGCCGACCCCGTGGATGCGGTGGGCTGCGTCGCGGAGGAGGCCGCGCATCCGGAGAGCAGGAGGGCGGGGGCGAGTGCCGCTGCCGCGATGGCTGCGATGGAGCGTCGGTGCACGGTCAGTCGTCGGTGCACGGTCGGTCGTCTGGGCACGGTCAGTCCTTCCCGATGGGGGTCTCGACGATGACGGTGGTGGCCTTCACGACCGCGACGGCGACCGAGCCGGGTTCGAGCCCCAGTTCGCGCACCGCCTCGCTGCTCATCAGCGACACCACCCGGTGTGGGCCGCACTGCAGCTCCACCTGGGCCATCACGGTGTCCATCACGATGCCGGTC
Organism: Leifsonia sp. NCR5; assembly: GCF_002105485.1. NCBI lineage: Bacteria > Bacillati > Actinomycetota > Actinomycetes > Micrococcales > Microbacteriaceae > Leifsonia > Leifsonia sp. NCR5. The sequence continues at coordinate 44,397 of NZ_NCSR01000009.1, read as the reverse complement.
ACCAGTCCGACGAAGCGGTTGCGGGCCGAGCGCGCGACGCCGGACGGGTCAGCGGGAAGGACCGCATTCTGCTTCGCGAGCTGGGCGAGTTCGAGCCCGTCCACCACGGTGCGGCCCGCGCCGTCCGACGCGCTCCCGAGCGTCCCGGCGTCGATCCATCTGCGCACGGTGTCGTCGCTCACCCCGAGGTAGAGCGCGGCGTCCTTTATCCGAATCTGCGGCACAAAACACACGATAGCGCCGCATCTGCGTCTGCGCACGCGGATCTGGGGCTAGAGTCCCACCCACTCGGAGACGCCGTCGGCGAAGTGCTGGCGCTTCCAGATCGGCACGCGCGCCTTGATCAGCTCGACGAGAGCGGCGCAGGCCTCGAACGCCTCCGTCCGGTGCGGCGCCGCGACGGCGGCGATGAGCGCCGGGTCTCCGATGGTCAGCGAGCCGACCCTGTGCTCCGCGGCGACCCTGAGTCCCGTCCGCGACGCGATCTCCTCGCAGCACTCGCGGAGGAACCGCTCGGCCTCCGGATGCGCCCGGTAGTCGAGCGAGACGACACTGCGCCCTCCGTCGTGGTCGCGCACGATGCCCTGGAAGGAGACGACGGCGCCGGACTCGGCCCGCCAGACGAACTCGTCGACCGCCGTGCCGTCGAGAGGGTCGGCGCTGATCGAGGCGTAGACGTCGCTCATCGGGTGTGGTCGCCTCCGCGCAGTTGGTCGAGCAGGTGGGGGAGCAGGTCGTCGAGCACGGCGAGTCCGTCGGACACACCGCCGCGCGAACCGGGCAGGTTCACCACGACCGTTCCACCCGCGACCCCGGCGACGCCCCTGCTCAGGGCGGCGAGCGGCGTGTGCGCAGCACCGCGGGCGCGCAGGGCCTCCGCGACGCCGGGCAGTGTCCTGTCGAGCACGGCGGCGGTCGCCTCCGGCGTGCGGTCGGTGGGGGAGACGCCGGTGCCCCCGGTGGTCAGGAGGACGGCGGGGCGGGCGGACAGTGCATCCCGGATGGCCGAGGCGATGTCGGCGTCCGCGACCACGCGCACCTCGGCGGGAAGGCGACGCTCGGCCAGCCACGCGGCGATCACCGGGCCGGTGGTGTCCTCGGCCTCCCCGGCGGCGGCGCGAGTGGAGGAGACGATGACGATGGCGGTGGATGCGGTGGATGCGGTGGATGCGGTCGCGGTGTCGCCGCTTGCGTGGGCCGGTGCGCCCGCATGCTCCGCCTCCGCATCCTCCCTCCGCCACTCGCCGCGCTTGCCGCCGCTCTTGGACAGCAGCTGAACGTCGGTCAGCGTCGCAGCGGGGTCGACGGCCTTGATCATGTCGTGCAGCGTGAGGCCGGCCACCGCCACCGCCGTCAGCGCCTCCATCTCCACTCCGGTGCGTCCGTGCGTGCGGGTCGTCGCCTGGATGTCGATCACCCCGGCCTCCGCGTCGAGCGAGAACTCGATGTCCACCGCGGACAGCGGAAGCGGGTGGCAGAGCGGGATCAGTTCCGAGGTGCGTTTCGCCCCGCCGATCCCGGCGAGCCGCGCGGTGGCGAGCACGTCGGCCTTGGGGAGGTCGTCGGCGCGGACGAGCCGCACCACGTCCGACCGGGTGACGACGCGCCCGCGCGCCACAGCCTCCCGATCGGTCTCCGGCTTGCCGCCGACGTCGACCATCCTGGCGCGCCCGTCGCCGTCGAGGTGGCTCAGCCGTGACACAGCACCAGACCCCGCTGCACCAGACTCCGCAGCACCCGTTCCCACAGCATCCCCGCTCATAGAGTCCACACTGTCACGTCGTCGCCCGCCGCGAGCGCTTCCGTCTCCGCAGGCACGTCGATCAGCACGTCCGCCCTGGCCATCGCGGCCACCAGGTGCGAGCTCGGCCCTGCCACCTGCTCGACCGTGCCGTCCGGCAGCCGCCTGCCCCGCAGGAACTGCCGTTTCCCCACCACCGACCGCAGCTCGGCCGAGAGCTGCGCGGTCTCCACGCCCGCGGGGGCGAGCCCGGCGGAGGCACGCAGCAGGTCGCGCAGGAACACCGTGAACGACACCTGCGTGCTCACCGGGTTGCCGGGGAACGACAGCACGGGCACACCCGCGACGACCGCCGTGGCCTGCGGGCCGCCCGGCTGCATCGCAACGGTCACCACCTCGGCTCCGTGCGGCTGCAGCACCTCCCGCACCACCTCGTACGCGCCTTTCGAGATGCCGCCGGAGGTGACGACGAGGTCGCTCGCGCCCACCGCATCCATCAGCGCCCGCTCGAACTCGTCGTGGTCGTCGCTCGTCGCCGTGCGCACCGAGACGACCGCGCCGGACTCCTGCACCAGCGCGGCGAGCGCGATGCCGTTGGCGTCGAACACCTGGCCGAACCTGGCGGGCGTCCCGTCCGTGCCCTTTTCGGCGCTGCCCTTATCGGCACTCACGAGCTCGGCGCCGGTCGTGAGGATGCCGACGCGCAGCAGCTGTCGCACCTCGACGGCCTCCACCCCCGCAGCCGCCAGCGCGGCCAGGTGGCGCGCGGCGAGCCGGACCCCCGCCTCGACCAGCACGTCGCCCCTGCGCAGGTCGCTTCCCCGCTCGCGCACGTACTCGCCCGGGCGGCGGGACCGGCCGATCGTGACCACGGCGCCCCTCAGGTCGTCGTCGCGGCCGAGCACCAGGTCGGTGTCCTCCACCGGGACGATCGTGTCCGCTCCGCTCGGCACCGGCGCGCCGGTCATGATCCGCAGCGCCGTCCCCGGCGTGAGGATGACCGGAACGGTGTGCCCGGCCGGGATGTCGCCGCTGACCTCGAGCGCGACGGGGACGTTCCGGATGTCGGAGGAGCGGACGGCGTACCCGTCCATCTGCGAGTTGCGGAACAGCGGCAGGTCCACGTCGGAGCGCACGGCGGCGGCCGTTACCCTCCCGGCGGCCTCCGCGAGCGGCAGGCGCTCCGTCGTTCCCCCGGCGAGCAACGGCTCGACCAGCCGGGCGATGGTCTCTGCGTGCTCCTCGACCGTGCGCGGTGGCGTCATGGTCTCAGTATCGCGCCAGGTCGGCGTCGATGTCTCGTGCCCAGGCGTCGATGCCCCCGGACAGGACGATCCCGGATGCTCCCGCCTCCACCAGCCGTTTCCTCGCCGTCTCCGCCCGGATGCCGTGGTGGCAGACGATCACGATGGGGTCGTCGCCCAGCCGGGAAGCGACGCCCTCCGCGTCGTCCAGCACGACGCCCAGCGGAACCAGCAGAGAGCCGGGGATCTCGGCGATGTCCGCCTCCCACGGTTCGCGCACGTCGAGCAGCGTGTGCGGTTCGCCGGCGAGGAGCCTGGCGTGCAGCTCGGCCGGGCTGATCGAGTGGGCGACGGCGTCGGTCAGTCCGCAGAACGCGTCGTAGTCGATCAGGCCGGTGATCGGCGCGGCGGCGGGGTCGCGCTCGTACGCCAGCTCGCGCACATCGCCGCGCAGCGCATCGTGGATGAGCACCCGGCCGATGAGCGGCGTCCCCGTCCCCGTGACGAGCTTGATCGCCTCGCTGACCATCACGCTGCCGATCATCCCGCACACCGACGGCAGCGCACCGGCCTCCGCGCAGCTGGCGACGCTGCCGGGCTCCGGAGGCACAGGGAACAGGTCGCGGTAGTGCGGTCCGTGCTCCGCCCAGCTGACGCCCACCTGGCCGCCGAACTGGTGCACGGCGCCCCACACCACGGGCACGCCGGCGAGCACGGCGGCGTCGTTCACCAGATAGCGCGTCGGGAAGTTGTCGCTGCCGTCGAGCACCAGATCGACCCCGGCCAGGATGCGCTCGGCGTTCTGCGCGGTCAGCCGCTCGCGGAACAGCACCACCTCGGTCTCCGCGTCCAGAGCGCGCACGGCGTCCGCCGCGGAATCGACCTTGGCGCGCCCGACGTCGGCCGGGGTGTGCACGGTCTGCCTCGGCAGGTTGCTCCGCTCCACCCTGTCGTTGTCCACGATGCCGATGGTTCCGACGCCCGACGCGGCCAGCAACGGGAGCACAGCGGCGCCGAGCCCGCCCGCGCCGACCACGAGGACGCGGGAGTTCCGGATGCGGCGCTGGGCGAGCATCCCGAAGCCGGGCAGCTGGGCGGTGCGGGCGTAGCGGGCCTCGCGGTCCGGCGAGAGGTCTGGTCCTGGTGCGACGAGCGGAGGAATCCCCATGAGCCCAGTATCGCTTGCGGAGGGGACGGTCACTCAGTCGGCCGGTTGCTCAGGAGACGGTGACCTGGATGCTGTGCAGCCCGGTGGCCCCGTCGGGCACCACATCGGCGACCCGCGAGGTCTGCACCATGCCCGTCGCATCCGTCGCCCGCACCCGGATGGTGTGCGAGCCCTTCGTCGCGGCCCACGCGTACTTCCACTGCCGCCAGGTGTCGGCCGAGATCGCGTCGGCGAGTGTCGCCTCGTGCCATTCGCCGCCGTCGATCTGGACGTGCACGGCGCTCACGCCGACGTGCTGCGACCAGGCGACACCGGCGACGGCCACCGTTCCGGCCGCGACCTGGCGGCCGGACGCGGGAACGTCGATCCGCGACGACAGCTTCACCGGTCCGCGCTGCGACCAGCCCCTGTCCGTCCAGTACGAGGTGACCGCGTCGAACCTGGTCACGTTCAGCTCGACCACCCACTTGGTGGCCGACACGTATCCGTAGAGGCCGGGCACGACCATCCGCACCGGGTAGCCGTGCTCCAGAGGGAGCGGCTGCCCGTTCATCCCGACCGCCAGGATCGCGTTCCGCTCGTCGGTGAGCGCCTCGATCGGCGTGCTCGCCGTCCAGCCGTCCTGGCTCTTCGACAGCACCATGTCCGCCTGCGGTTTCGGCTTCGCGCGGGCCAGCAGGTGCCGGATGGGGTAGCCGAGCCAGGTGGCGTTGCCGATCAGGTCGCCCCCGACCTCGTTGGAGACGCAGGTGAGGGTGGTGGTCGACTCCTCCAGAGGCAGCTTCAGCAGGTCGGCGAAGCTCAGCTCGACCTCGTTCTCGACCATGCCCGTGATGCGCAGTTTCCAGGAGGACGGGTCGATGCCGGGGATCTGCAGGGCGGTGTCGATGCGGTAGAAGTCGGCGTTGGGGGTGACGACGGGGGAGAGGCCGGCGATGTCGAACGACGCGCCGGCCGGGATGGGCGGGGCAGCGACCGCGGGCTTCGGCAGGTGGAACGCCGCGCGCGCCGCCGCTGCCGTGCGGTACCCGGTCGCCACGACCTGCCCGACGACCACGGCCAGCGCACCCGCGGCGGCCGTGGTGGCGGTGGCGGTCACGAAGCGGCGCCTGGTCACGGCGCCGTCCGGCGAGATCCTGCTCGGCACGGTGCCGCGCAGCATCCTGGCCAGCGACCCGAGCACGAGGATGCCGACACCGGCCGTCACGACCGACGGGACAGCATCCAGGAATCCTGCCCCAGACCGGGTGAGCGCGGCCAGCACGCCGAACGCGCCTCCCAGCCCGATCAGGATGCGCCCGAGCGGCGGCCTGCGCAGCTCCAGCCAGCCCGCCAGGGCTCCGGCGACCAGCAGCACGATGCCGAGCGAGATCACCAGCACGGCCTTGTCTCCCGTGCCGAACAGGGCGATGACGCCCTCCTTCAGCCAGGCGGGGACGAGGTCGATCACCAGGGCGCCGACCACGAGCACCGGGCTGCCGTTCTGCACCAGGAACGCGCTGACCAGTTCGCCGGCCCCCACACCGGCGAGCACACTCGCCACCCCGGTCGACGCCGAGCGCCAGAACGACACCATGCGCCGAGAGTATGGCCGCAAGCTGGGACCGAGTCGAGTGCTGCACCCGCGCCGCATCCTGCCGTGGGAGGCTTGACGCACGATGTCAGAACGCAGTCAGCTCCGCGTCGGGACGATCCCCGGCTACACCGGTCCAGCAAGCCTGGACGACGACGCCATCTACGACACGTTCGTGGACTGGGTGGAGGAGGGCGGCATCAGCCTGTACCCGGCCCAGGACGAGTCGGTGATCGAGATCGTCGCCGGGGCGAACCTCATCCTGAGCACACCGACAGGAACGGGCAAGTCGCTCGTCGCCGTCGCGGCGCACTTCGCCGCGCTGGCCCGCGGAGAGCGCAGCTTCTACACCGCACCGATCAAGGCGCTCGTGTCGGAGAAGTTCTTCTCGCTGGTGGAGATCTTCGGGGCGGAGAACGTCGGCATGATGACCGGGGACTCGGCCGTCAACGCCGATGCTCCGATCATCTGCTGCACGGCGGAGATCCTCGCGAACCTCGCCCTCCGGCACGGAGCAGACACCCCGGTCGGCCAGGTCGTGATGGACGAGTTCCACTTCTACTCCGACCCCGACCGCGGCTGGGCGTGGCAGGTGCCGTTGCTCACCCTTCCGCGCACGCAGTTCGTGCTCATGTCCGCGACCCTCGGCGACGTGACGGCGCTCGCCGACGACCTCGGCGCCCGCACCGGACGGGAGACCGCGACGGTCACCGGCGTCGAGCGCCCGGTGCCCCTGCACTACTACTACGAGCTCACCCCGGTGCACGAGACGGTCGAAGACCTGCTCAGCACCGGCCAGGCGCCCATCTACATCGTCCACTTCTCCCAGCTGGCCGCCCTCGAACGCGCGCAGGCCCTGTCGAGCGCGCGCATCGCTAGCAGGGAGCAACGGGATGCGATCGCCGAGCTGATCGGCGAGTTCCGCTTCACCACGTCCTTCGGCAAGACGCTCTCCCGGCTGCTGCGCCAGGGCATCGGCGTGCACCACGCGGGGATGCTGCCCAAATACCGCAGGCTGGTCGAGCAGCTCGCCCAGCGCGGGATGCTCCGCGTCATCTGCGGAACCGACACCCTCGGCGTCGGCATCAACGTCCCCATCCGGACGGTGCTGCTGACGGCACTCACCAAGTTCGACGGCACCAGGATGCGCCAGCTGAACGCCCGCGAGTTCCACCAGATCGCCGGGCGTGCGGGCCGGGCCGGTTTCGACACGGCGGGAACGGTCGTGGCCCAGGCGCCCGAGCACGAGACGGAGAACCTGAAAGCCATCGAGAAGGCGGGCGACGACCCCAAGAAGCGCCGCAAGATCGTGCGCAAGAAGGCGCCGGACGGCTTCGTCTCCTGGGGAGAGCCGTCGTTCAGGAAGCTGATCGAGGCCGAGCCGGAGACGCTGACCTCCTCGATGCAGATCACGAGCGCCATGCTCATCAACGTGATCGCCCGCGGCGGCGACGTGTTCGAGCACGTCCGCGCGCTGGTCTTCGACAACCACGAGCCGTGGAAACGGCAACTCGCCCTCGCCAGGCGCGCCCTCGGCCTCTACCGCTCACTGCTCACCGCTGGCGTCGTCGAGAACGTGGACGGCCGCATCCAGCTGACCGTCGACCTGCAGCCGAACTTCGCGCTCAACCAGCCGCTGTCCCCGTTCGCGCTCGCCGCGTTCGAGCTCTTCGATCCAGAGGCCCCCGAATACGCGCTCGACATCGTCTCGGTGGTGGAGGCGACCCTCGACGACCCGCGGCCGGTGCTGTCCGCGCAGCAGTTCCAGGCGCGCGGAGAAGCGGTGGCGGCCATGAAGGCCGACGGTGTGGAGTACGACGACCGGATGGAGGCGCTGGAGCAGGTCACGCATCCCCAGCCCCACGCCGAACTGCTGGCCGCCGCATTCTCCACCTATGCGGCCAGCCAGCCGTGGGTGGCCGACTTCGAGCTCAGCCCGAAATCGGTGGTGCGCGACCTCTACGAGCGCGCGATGACGTTCGGCGAGTACATCGCCCTCTACAAGCTCGCCCGCTCGGAGGGCGTGGTGCTCCGCTACCTGTCCGACGCATACCGGGCCCTCGGCCAGACGGTGCCCGCCGACCTCCGCACCGACGACCTCCGCGACCTGATCGAGTGGCTGGGCGAACTGGTCAGGCAGGTCGACTCGAGCCTGCTGGACGAGTGGGAGGAGCTCATCCATCCGGATGCTGCGGCGCACGCGGCGTCTGCAGGGGAGCTGGCGCCTCCCGCGCCCCGCAACGTCACCACGAACCGGCGCGCGTTCTTCGTGCTGGTGCGCAATGAACTCTTCCGCCGCGTGCAGCTGGCGGCACTCGACAAGGTGCAGGACCTCGGGGCGGTCGAAGTGGAGGCCGCAGCTCTCGCCGGACTCGCCACCCCGACCTTCACCGAACTCGACTGGGACGAGGCCCTGGAGGCCTACTACGCCGAGCACGACGAGATCGGCACGGACGCAGCAGCCCGCTCGGCCGCCATGATCATCGTCGACGAGACGGCAGCGGCGACAGACGGCATCTGGAAGGTGCGCCAGATCTTCGCCGACCCGGCCGGCGACCACGACTGGGGCATCAGTGCCGAGGTGCTGCTGGCCGCATCCGCGGAGGCGGGCGTGGCGGTGGTGTCGGTGACGGGCGTGGGGCGGCTGTAATTCACCCCACGTGGTGCCGCCGCTCCAGCGCAGCCCCTTCCACGTCCACGTTCGGCAGCGCCTTGTCGAGCCATCGCGGCAGCCACCAGGCCGAGCGGCCGAGCAGGTGCATCAGGGCAGGCATCAGCAGCATCCGGACCACGAAGGCGTCGACGAGCACGCCGAAGGCGAGGCCGAAGCCGATCGAGCGGATCATCGTCGACTCGCTGAAGACGAAGCCGCCGAAGACCGAGATCATGATGAGGGCCGCCGCGATCACCACGGTGCGTCCGGCCCGGAGGCCCTTCGTGACGGCCAGGCGGGCGGAGGCTCCGTGCACGTACGCCTCGCGCATCCCGGACGCCAGGAACAGCTGGTAGTCCATCGCCAGGCCGAACAGGATGCCGACCAGGATCACCGGGAGGAAGCTCAGGATGGGGCCGGTGTGGATGCCGAGGGCGTCCGCTCCCCAGCCCCACTGGAACAGGGCGGTGATGGCTCCGTATGTCGCGAACAGCGACAGGATGAAGCCTCCCGTCGCGATGAGCGGCACCAGCAGCGAGCGGAACACCAGGATCATGATCAGCAGGGACAGACCGACCACGACCACCAGGTAGAGCGGCAGCACGTCGGCGAGGTTCTGCGAGATGTCGAGGTTGATCGCGGTCTGGCCGGAGACGCCGAGCGTGATGTCGCCGTCGATCGTGCCGAGTGAGCGGAGCGCGCCGACGAGCTTCTCCGTGGAGACGCTGTTCGGGCCTTCGGTGGGGATGACCTGGAACGCCATCAGCCGGTGGTCGTCGGAGACCGCGATCGGCGCGACGGCGACCACGTCCTTCTGGTCGGCGAGGGTGCGGGCGACGTCGAGCTGGGTCGCGGTCACCTTGTCGTCCGCGAGGCCGGCCGGGACGTTCGCGGTGACGAGCAGCGGGCCGGTGGCGCCGTCCCCGAACGCGTCGGCGGTCTGCTCGAACGCGTTGTACGTGGTCGATCCGACGGGCTCCGAGGAGCCGTCCGGCAGGCCGACACGCATCGACAGGGCCGGGACGGCCACCACCAGCAGGGCGGCGGCGGTCGCGATCACCGTGACGACGGCGCGCCAGGTCGCCATCGGCTTCACGGTGCTGTCGTCGTGGTGCACCGTCCCCACCTTCGTCCTGGCGCGCTTGGAGAGCAGCCGGGTGCCGAGGAGGCCCAGGACGGCGGGCGTCAGCGTGATCGCGATGAGAACGGCGAGCACGACCGCGACGGCGCCGACCGTGCCCATCAGGCCCAGGAACGGGACGCCGGTGACGTTCAGCGCGAGCAGGGCGACCACGACGGTCGTGCCGGCGAACACCACAGCGTTGCCGGAGGTGCCGTTCGCGAGGCCCACCGATTCGTGCGGCTCCGCCCCCTCCAGCAGTTGCCGCCTGTGCCGCTTCACGATGAACAGCGAGTAGTCGATGCCGACGGCGAGGCCGAGCATGATGGCGAGCACGGGCGTGACGGACGCCATGTCCACGATCCCGGAGAACGCGAGCGACCCGAGCGCCGCGACGGCGACGCCGAACAGCGCGGTCACCAGGGGGAGTGCCGCCGCGACCAGTGAGCCGAGCACCACCACCAGCACGATCGCGGCGAAGACGACGCCGACCGCCTCGCCGACACCCACGATCTGCGGGACACCCTGGGCGATATCGGTGGAGAACGAGACCGTGACGCCGTCAATCGGCTTCGCCTCGAAGTGCTTGATGACGGCCTGCTTGGAGTCCTCGGACAATTCGAGGCGGGGCTTCGTGAACGACACGTTGACGAGCGCCGTCGCGCCGTCCTTCGACACCACCCGGATGCCGTCGGACAGTTTCAGCAGCTCGGCGCCCTGCGAGAGCTCCTTCTGCTTCGCCTCGACGGTGGCGCGGTTGGCGTCGATGGTCTGCTGCTGTGCGTCGAGCTGCGTGGTCGGCAGGCCGGCGGCCTGGAGCTGCTGCTTCGCCGCGTCCAGTTGCTGCTGCCCGGCGTCGAGCTGTGCCGCCGCCGCATCCAGCTGCGTGGTGCCGTCTGCGACCTGCGCCTGGCGGTCCGCCCGCTCCTTCTCGGTGCTGAACGGGTCGTTGACGCCGGACACGTCCGGAAGGCCGTCCGCGTCGGCGACGAGGGCGCTGATGTCCTTGCGCTGCGCGTCGGAGAGTGCGGAGCCGTCCTTGCTCTGGAACACCACGGTCCCCGAGGCGCCCGCGAAGTCCGGGAGCTTCTTCATCAGCTCGTCCACGACCGCCCCGGATGCGGTGCCCGGCACGTCGAAGCTCGTCGCGAGCCCCTTGAAACCGATCAGGAACCCGCCGACGGCGATGCCGAGCACGATGATCCACGCCACGATCACCCGCCCGGCGCGTCGTGCGGAGAACTTCCCGAGGCGGTAGAGCAGTTCGGCCATGTCGCATCCCTTTCGTGGCGTCCGCGTCGATAATACGCAACGGTCCGTCTCGAAATATGCAGGTAAGCTGTGAGCCATGCCGGAAGGACGACGAGGGGCTCCCCGCAGCGAAGCGGCTCGGCTCGCCATCCTCGACGCCACGGCCGCCCTGTTCGCCGAACGCGGCTACGACCACCTCAGCATCGAGGGCATCGCCGCGCGCGCCGGCGTCGGCAAGCAGACCGTCTACCGCTGGTGGTCCGGCAAGAGCGAACTGATCGCGGAGTGCCTGCTCGAAGGGATGCTGCTGCCGGAGCGCTTCGTCCTGGCCGACACCGGCGACCTCCGGGACGACCTCACCTCCTGGCTCACCGAGGTGCTGAGCGTGCTCGAGAGCGCGACGGGGGAGGCCCTGTTCCGGTCGCTCATCGCCGCGGCGACGGCCAACGCCGACGTCGGGAGCAGGCTGCGCGAATCCCTCGCAGACCCCCGCCTGTTCGCCACCAGACTGCGGGATGCGCGCGCGTCGGGAGAGCTGCGCGCCGACCTCCCGATCGACGACGTGAGCGAGACGGTCATCGGCGCGCTGATCTTCCGCGCCCTGGCCGGAGCGCCCTCCGACCCCGGATTCGCGGAACGCCTGGTCGATCTCGTCCTCGGTCCCCGTCCGGTCGGCTCCCGGTGAAGTTGACCTCGCCCGCCAGCCGTGTGAGTATCTTCGTGGTTGCCTAACAGCGCCAGGTCACTTGCATGAATCCCCGATGAACTTCCGCGGGGCGGACTGTGTCCCGAGACGAGAAAGAAACCGGTGGATCTCACCCTCATCGTCGTGCTGGTCATCGCGCTGGCCCTGTTCTTCGACTTCACCAATGGCTTCCATGACACAGCGAACGCCATGGCCACCCCCATCGCCACCGGTGCGATGCGCCCGAAGGTCGCGGTCGCTCTCGCTGCGGTCCTGAACCTCGTCGGCGCGTTCCTGTCGACCGAGGTGGCGAAGACCATCTCGGGCGGCATCATCCGGGAGGGCGACGGTGGCGTGCAGATCACGCCGGAGCTGATCTTCGCCGGTCTGGTCGGCGCCATCATCTGGAACATGGTGACCTGGCTGCTCGGCCTGCCGTCGTCATCCAGCCACGCCCTGTTCGGCGGCCTGATCGGTGCAGCCCTGGTCGGCGCAGGGCTCGGCTCGGTCGACTTCGTGGTCGTGCTCGACAAGGTCATCCTGCCCGCGGTGATCGCCCCGGTCACGGCCGGTGTGGTGGCGTACTGCGCCACGAAGCTCGCGTACTGGATCACCCGCCGCTACGACGGCCGCCCGGATGGTCGCGGCGGCTTCCGCTACGGACAGATCTTCTCCTCCTCCCTGGTGGCGCTGTCGCACGGAACGAACGACGCGCAGAAGACGATGGGCGTCATCACCCTCACGCTGATCGCCTCCGGTGCGCAGGCGGCGGGCTCGGGCCCGGAGCTCTGGGTCGTCATCTCCTGTGCGCTCGCCATCGCCATCGGCACATACTCGGGCGGCTGGCGCATCATCCGCACGCTCGGCCGCGGCCTCACCGAGGTCAAGCCCGCGCAGGGCTTCGCGGCGGAGACGAGCACGGCGGCGACCATCCTGGCCTCCAGCCACCTCGGCTTCGCCCTCTCCACCACGCAGGTCGCATCCGGTTCGGTGATCGGCTCCGGCCTCGGCCGCCGCGGGGCGTCCGTGCGCTGGGGCACGGCGGGCAGGATCGCCCTCGGCTGGCTGCTCACCCTCCCGGCCGCCGGCATCGTCGGCGCCGTCTCGGCCTGGCTCGTCGGCCTCGGCCCGATCGGCCTCGCGGTCGACGCGATCGCCGCGGTCATCGTGATCGTGCTCATCTTCTGGCTGTCCAACCGCAACAAGGTCGACAGCGAGAACGCGGTCGCCCCCGCCCCGGTGCAGGGTGTCAGCGAGGTCGCAGCGTCCGGTCGCGCCGTCAAGATCAAGAAGGTCAAGCCGCTCAAGAAGCCGCGCGGCAAGGAGAAGGAATCAGCATGATCGACTGGGTCGCCTTCCTGATCGTCTTCGCAGCATCCATCGTCGGCGCGTGCGTCGTCGTCAGCCTGTATGCCCTCGGCACCCGCCTCCTCGCCGTCGCCGGCCGGGCTTTGTTCGTGGAGCCGGTCGAGTTCACCGACGCGATCACCGTCATCTCCCCGGAGGAGGCGGCGCGCGCCCTCAAGAAGGCCGCGAAGGCCCGCAAGAAGAACCCCCTCTCGGACGCGCAGAAGCGCTGGGCGCTGACCGGCGCGTACGCCTGCTTCGTGGGGTGCGGCCTCGCGGTGCTGTACGGGCTGTACCTGATCATCCCGTTCTTCCACCAGTAGGCGCCCGTCGCTGTCGCCGCCGCGCGACCTATCGGGTCGCGCACGAGGGGTCAGCGATCGAAGGGCAGGGGAGCGCCATCCGGAAGGGCCGTCCCGCCCTGGCTCGGGGTGAGGGTGACCAGGCCGCCGGTGTCGTTCATCGCGTACACGATGACGCGGTCGGCCGCGCCCGCCAGCGCGTCGCCGCCGGTGTATCCGTCGCCGCCGTCGCACGGGTCCGCGCGGGATCCGATCCGCACCACGGTTCCGGATTCGCCGCCCTTGACCGCATCCTCGACCTCGAACCGGTATGCGCGCACGTCGCCGAATTGGGTCCCGATGGTGCCGTCCCGCCCGGCGACGTGTCCGACGACGACGACGTCGGCCTGCCGGTATGCGGCGTCCGGGTCGGAGAAATCCGCCCAGCTCGGGCAGGAGCGCACCACGGGCGCGCATCCGGACAGGGCGGCGGCGACGAGCACAAGCGCGCCGAGCGTTCCGGCGGCGCTGCGTGTCCTCGTCGTGTGCACACGCACATCATGCCGCAGGGCGCGTCGGAGCGGGGGAGCAGGGCCGCTGGGGAGCCGGCTTCGGGGTCAGATCGAGGCGTAGCCTCCGTCGATGAGGATGTTCTCCCCGGTCACCATCCCGGCCTGCTCGGAGGCGAGGTAGCCGATCAGGGCGGCGACCTCCTCCGGCTGCGCGAATCGGCGAGCCGGAATCTGCGCCTTGAGCGCATCGCCTTTCTCTCCTGCCCACGCCTTCTTGCCGAGCGGCGTCTCGACGACCGTCGGCGACACCGCGTTGACCGTCACGCCGTGCCTGGCCCATTCAAGCGACAGCACGCGGGTCAGGCCGAGGAGACCGGCTTTGCTCGCGCAGTACGCGGCGTGCTGGTCCAGGCCGACGACGCTCGCCTGCGAGGCCAGGTTGACGATGCGGCCGTAGCCGGCGCCGATCATGCCGGGAGCGACGGCCTGGGCCATGCGAAAACTGGCCGTGAGGTTCACGGCGAGCGTCGCATCCCAGTCGCTGTCGGACGTGTCGATGGCGGGGGAGAGGAGCGCGATCCCCGCCGAGTTGACCAGGACGTCGAGCCGTCCGTACCGTTCGTGCACCGCCGCGGCGATGGATGCTGCTGTGCCCGGCGCGAGCAGGTCGGCCACGAGCGCGAGGTGGCGGCCGGTGCCCGTCGTGCTGGCACCCGACGGCACGCGGCCGCCCCCAGGCGCAGGCAGGGCATCCACCGCGTCCTGGGTGGACGGGCTGCGGTCCACGGCCACGACCGTCGCGCCGCGTTCGGCGAAGTGGTGCGCGACAGCGTTGCCGATTCCGCTGGCCGCTCCGGTGATGACGGCCACGCGGCCGTCGAAGGTCTGCTCTGTCATGATTCCAGTTCTCCGATCGCGGCCACCTTCGCGGCCGATGGACTTGCGGGGTCGAAGCGGTAGGTCAGCCACTCGCGCACAAGCCGTTTCGCGAGTTCGATCCCGATGACCCGCTGTCCCAGGCAGAGGACCTGAGCATCGTTCGAGAGCACGGAGCGCTCGACCGAGAACGAGTCGTGCGCCGTGACCGCGCGGATGCCGGGGATCTTGTTGGCCGCGATAGCCACGCCGAGCCCGGTGCCGCAGATCAGCAGAGCGCGGTCGGCGGCCCCGGATGCGACCACTTCGGCAGCCGCGGACGACACCGACGGATACGGCGTCGACTCCCCGGCGTCGACGCCGACATCGACGACCGAGGCCACTCCGGCGTCCCGTTCGAGTTCGGCCAGCAGGATTCGTTTGTAGTCGTATCCGGCGTCATCGCTTCCGATGACGATGCGCATGGGCGCGCTCATTCGTCGTCCTTTCGAGACAGCAGGCCGCCGGTGGCGACGAGGATCATGCCGAGTGATGTAGCCCCGGCGTCCGGAGTTCCGACGGACTTCTCCGCCAACGGGCGCGCACGTCCGAGTCGCGGGGTGAGGGCGCTGGTCGCTTCTGCGTGAGCGGCGGCGACAGCGGCGGCCTGCTCCCACGCTGCCGCGAGTGGACGCCCGGCGCCGACGCCAGAAGCGAGTTCGTCGCGGAACGGGAGCAGCGCATCCACCAGGGTCTTGTCTCCGATGGTGGCGCGACCCAGGTCGAGGATCGCGTCGGCGAACGCCTCGACGGCCTGGACGGCGTCGGCGGCGGTGTACCCGTCCGCGGTGTCTCCGAGCGACCGGCCTGCTGCTTCGAGCGCCGCGCCCCAGAGCACCCCGGAGGTGCCCCCTGCACGCGCGGCCCACGCCTGTCCGGCGGCGGCCAGAAGGTGTCCGCCCCCGGCGTCCGCGTCAGCAGCGGCCGTGGCGGCCGACACCGCGGCGTCGATCCCCTTGACCATGCCGCGGCCGTGATCGCCGTCTCCGGCGACCGCGTCGATCGCGCCGAGTTCGGACTCCTTCTCGTGCAGGAGGTCCGCCACCAGGCGGAGGCCGCCCAGAATGCCGGCGGCGAGGTCGCGTGCTGCCGGCGAGGAGTCCGGCACGGCGGACGCGGCGGAGGTTCCGGCGTCGAACAGAGCGGCCGACGCATCCAATGCGGCGATGGGAGCCGCCAGCTTGCGGTACGCGGGCGTGTACGCGTCGGCGCGCCAGAAGCGTTCGAGCTCGTCGTCCAGCCAGATCAGGGTGAGCGAGCAACCGCCCATGTCCAGGCTGGTGATCAGCTCGCCGACCTCCGCATCCACCGGTTCGAGCCCGCGCTCGGCCAGCAGCGGGGCGACGAGTCCCCAGAGCAGGAACAGCTCTTCGTACTTCGTGGTGCCGAGGCCGTTGAGGATCACACCGACCCTGCCGCCACCCGTGTGCGGCGCGGCGTCGAGCACGCCGTCGACCAGCATCCTGGCGAGGGCGGGCGCGGAGGGCATCGGGACGTCCCGGATGCCGGGCTMGCCGTGGATCCCGAGTCCGAGGCCGAGCATCCCGGCGGGCACCGTGAACAGCGGGCCGTTGGCTCCCGGCAGCGTGCAGCCCGAGAACGCGACGCCGAGCGTGCGTGTCGCGGCGTTGGCCGCGCGGCCGACGCGCTCGACCTCGTCGATGCCGAGGCCGTCGGCCGCCGCGGCGCCGAGCGCCTTGAAGACCGTGAAGTCGCCCGCGATACCCCTGCGTTTCTGCCCGTCGCTCGCTGAGGCGACGTCGTCGGTGACGACGACGATGCGGGTGTCTATGCCCTCCCTGCGCAGGCGCTCGGCGGCGATCCCGAAGTTCATCACGTCGCCCGCGTAGTTCCCGAAGGTGAGGATGACGCCGCGCCCGCGGTCGGCGGCGCGAGCGACCGAGTAGATCTGCGAGGCGGACGGCGACGTGAAGATGTTGCCGACGACGGCCCCGGAGGCGAAGCCTGGCCCGACCAGGCCGGCGAACGCCGGGTAGTGACCGGATCCGCCGCCGACGACCACCGCGACGATGGGGTCTCCCGACGGGAGCGCGACCACGCCGCCGTGCACCGCCCTCAGCCGGTCGGCGTAGAGCGCGGCGAAGCCGGTGAGCTGGTCGTCGGCGAACTCGGACGCGTCGGTGAAGATGGTGGTCATCGTGCTCCCGCCTCCGCGAAGGCCGGAGCGGCTGTGGCGTCGTCGCGGTGCTGGTCGACCTTCAGGAAACCGATCATCACGAACGCGCAGGCGTACAGGGCGACGAAGGTCCAGACCACGCCGACCGGGCCCCAGAGCGGGAGCGCGAGGGCGACCACGGCGGAGCCGAGGAACGTCGCGCCGCCCGCCGCCGTGGTGTACATGGCCATCGCCGCACCCTTGTGCTGCGGCACCAGGGCGGGCATGATCGCGCCCATCGGGACAAAGCCGGCGAGCATGATTCCGAAGACGGTTCCCGCGATGGTCGCGACCACGAAGCCCCAGTCGCTTCCCGCCGGCACCCAGTGCGGCACGTACCACCACAGCAGCAGGCCGATCGAGGAGCCGACGATGCCGAACCAGCGCACGGTGCGCACCCAGCCCATCCGGTCGCCGATGGCACCGAAGACGGCGTTGAAGGCGATGTTGCCCGCGAAGATGACGACGGTCATGATCAGCCACCTGCTCTGACCCCAGCCGAGGCTGTCGGCGACGATCGCCGGGAGCACGATGAACATCCCGAACTCGGGGGCGGTGTTGATGAGGCGGATGAGGAAGCCCATCAGGATGCGCGGGTTGCGTGCGGTGAGCACGATACCGGCGCTGAGCACCTTCGCCGTGGAGTCGGCAGGATCGGCCAGACGGCGCGCGCCGTGCGCCTCCTTCACGCAGAACCTCGCGATGGCCCAGCCGATCAGGACGAGCCCGATCGAGGCGATCATGGTCCAGGTCTCGCCGTGGTATCCGCCGCCGAATGCCGGGATGACGAACACCGCGAACAGCGAGCCCAGCGTCGGAAGGCCGCCCGTGAACATCACGTAGAACCAGCCGACAGCCGTGCCTGCGCGCTTCTTCGGCGCGACCTGGTTGATCCAGACCAGGAACGCGAACGCGAAGAGCGGGAAGCCGAACCCGCGGAGGAAGTAGGACACGAACATCAGCGGGACGCTCGCCATCGACAGGCTGACGAGGAAGGCGATCTCGAACACCACCCAGGCCACGAAGCCCAGCGTCATCACGCGGCGCGGCCCCCACAGGTCGGCCAGCGCGCCGGACAGGTAGGACGCGATCAGCACCGCGAGGCTGTACATGGCGATGATCTGGGCCACCAGGACGAGCTGGTTGCCGCCCAGCGCCTCCGTCATGTGCGGGGAGAGGAAGTTGGACTCGACGCCGTTGCCCGTCATGAAGACGAGGACGCCGAGGAACCCCCAGCGGAGGGGATGCGGTATGCCGATCCTGTCGAGGAAGGTCTCAGTGGTGGTCACTGTGGTGGTGGTCATGGGAAAAACTCCGTTGCTTTCGTGCGAGGTGCCGTGGTGCCGTGGTGCGTCGCCGGTCAGGGCAGGATCGAGACCTTGATGGAGGCGCCTGCTGTGTCGCCGACGAGGTCGAGCGCCTGCTGGAAGTCGGCGAGGGCGAACTGGTGCGTGCAGATCTCGTCCATCGGCAGCACGCCGGATTCGAGGAGCTTGATGGCGGCGGGCCAGCAGTGGGGGCCGAGGTGGGCTCCGCGCACATCCAGTTCTTTGTCGTCGCTGATGATCGACCAGTCCACGGTGACCTCGGAGCCGAAGACGGAGTATTCGACGTAGGTGCCGAGCTTGCGCAGGAGGTTGAGGCCCTGGCCGACAGCGGAGGGGTGCCCCGTCGCCTCGATGTAGACGTCGGCGCCGTAGCCGTCGGTGAGC
Source organism: Leifsonia sp. NCR5 (assembly GCF_002105485.1). Taxonomy (NCBI): domain Bacteria; kingdom Bacillati; phylum Actinomycetota; class Actinomycetes; order Micrococcales; family Microbacteriaceae; genus Leifsonia; species Leifsonia sp. NCR5. The sequence continues at coordinate 26,019 of NZ_NCSR01000009.1, read as the reverse complement.
GCCTTGACCCGCTCGACGGCGTTCTCGGACGCGATGTTGATGGTGACGTCCGCTCCGCACTTCCTGGCGAGCTCGAGCTTGTCGTCGCTCAAGTCGAGGGCGACGACGAGGAGCGGGTTCTTCTGACGCACGCCCGCGATGGCGCCGAGACCGATCGGGCCCGCGCCGGCGATGACGACCACGTCGCCGAACTGGACGTCGGCGCGCTCGACGGCGTGCATGGCACAGGACAGCGGCTCGGCGTATGCGGCGTGCTGCGGGGGAAGCTGCTTCGAGACCCGGTGCGCGAGCGCCTTGGCCGGGACGATGGCGTATTCGGCCATCGCGCCGTTGTAGTCCTTGAAGCCGAACATGGCGTGCGGTCCGCACATCCAGTACTGGCCGCGGACGCAGTAACGGCAGTCGCCGCAGGGCACGATCTGCTCGCAGGCGATCCTGTCGCCGATGCTCACACGCTGAGCGGCGAGGGCGGAGGAGGAGCCCGCGACGACCTCGCCGACGAACTCGTGGCCCGGCGTGATCCCGGACTGCGCCCAGGCCGGACGGTTCTCGTCTCCCCAGAACTTGGCTGCACCGTGGTAGCACTTCAGGTCGGAGGCGCAGACGCCGACGGCTTCGACGCGGATCAGCAGCTCGTCGGCCTTCGGGGTGGGCGTCTGCAGCTGTTCGAGGCGGTAGTCCTCCGGGCCGTGGACGACGACGGCGGTCATCGTGGCCGGGATGGCGGTGCGGGCGTCAGCGGTAGTCATGGTGTTCCTTGGGTCGGTGTGGGGTGGGACGGGATGGAGTCGGTGGGGGAGCGCGGTGCAGCGCGCTCAGGCCAACGCTGCGACGGTCGCCCGCGCGCCGGCGGCGTGCAGGGAACCGAGCGCGCTGAGGTAGTCGTCGACGAACTCGGCGTCGTCGATCAGGTCGCCGAACAGGCTCCGTTCGGTCAGGAACGCTGTCGGCTCCTCGCGCTGCCTGGCCGCGTTGGCCATGACAGCGTCGCGCCGGCGGTCGACGACCTCGATCGGGGAGCCCGTCTCGTCGACGCCCTCCGCGTAGCGTGCCCAGGAGGCGACGATGGCGGCGGACAGCGGCGTGCGGTGACCGGCCGCCCTGCGCTCGCGCACCACCGGCAGCAGCCACTTCGGGATGCGGTCCGACGACTCCGCGCACAGCCGGGCGATGGTGTCCAGCACCTCGGCGTTCGCGAATCGCTCGATAAGGGTGCGTTTGTATTCCGCCAGGTCGACGCCCGGAACAGGTCGCAGGGTCGGCGTCGCCTCCTCGTCCATGTAGCGGAGCAGGAAGGCGGCGATGTTCTCGTCGCGTGCCGCGTCGTGCACGTAGGTGTACCCGCTCAGCCGGCCGAGGTAGCAGAGCCCCTGGTGGCCGGCGTTGAGCAGGCGCAGCTTCATCAGCTCGTACGGCTCGACATCGGAGACCAGCTGGACGCTGGCGCGCTCGAACGGCGGCCGCCCGGCCGGGAACTCGTCTTCGAGGACCCACTGGAAGAACGGCTCTGCGACGACCGGCCAAAGGTCCGCGATGCCGAAGCGCTCCTCGATGCGCTCGCGGTCGTCCGCGGTGGTCGCCGGTGTGATGCGGTCGACCATCGAGCTCGGGAACGCCACGTTCTGCTCGATCCACTCGGCGAGGCCGGGGTCGCGCAGCCGGGCGAAGGCCGTGAACGCCGTGCGCGCGATCTCGCCGTTGCCCTGGATGTTGTCGCAGGACATGATCGTGAACGGTGCGATGCCGCGCTCGCGGCGGCGCCGCAGCGCTTCCACGACGAGCCCGAAGACGCTCGCCGGGGCGGTGGCGCCCAGATCGGCGCGAATGTGGGGCGCATCCAGGTCGAAGGCGCCGGTGACCTGGTCGATGTTGTATCCGCCCTCGGTGATGGTGAGGGAGACGATGCGGATGCCGGGGGAGGAGAGCCGCTCGATGGCGGCCTCCTGGTCGTCCGGCGCGTGGACGAAATCGACGATCGACCCGATGGTCCTGGCGTCCCAGGTGCCGTCCGGATGCTTGAGCACGAGGGTATAGCGGTGGTCCTGCGCCGCGAGGGCGTCGCGCATCCCGGCGTCCGTGGGCAGGACGCCGATGCCGCAGATGCCCCAGTCGCGCGCGCGACCCTGCCGGAGCAGGTCGTCGATCACGGCGGCCTGATGGGCGCGATGGAAGCCGCCGACCCCGATGTGCGCGATTCCGCAGGTCACACCAGAGCGGTCGTAGGGCTGCGAGTCGAAGTTCTGCACCGTGCTCCTTTCGTTGCCGATCACCCTAACGGGATGCTGAACGGATGTGCAAGAACATCTGTGCAGTATCGAGAGGAAATACTGGCATCGTTTCGGGAGGGGACGGATGGCCGCTCTGGCGGGTCGCCGGGCTGCGCGACGCGGACGGGAATATCCTTCAGTCGAGCGACCGTCCCACCCACCGGCCGCGAACCCACCTATGACATCCACGCCACCCAGCCCAGCGAGCGCGTCCAGCGCGGGGCACAGCCGCTTCCCGCTCGCGACGCTGCACACCGCAGCGCACATGTACTACCTCGAAGACGCCACCCAGTCGGAGATCGCCGGACGGCTCAACGTGTCCCGCCCGACGGTCAGCAGGCTCCTCAGCGAGGCGAGGCGGATCGGCCTGGTGCGCATCGAGATCGTGAACCCGCGCAATGCGGAAGTCTCCGACCTGGCGGCTCGGCTCGCGACGAAGCTCGGGCTCGCGAAGGCGTACATCGCCGCCGGGGACCAGTCGGCGAACCTGCGCACCGGTCTCTCCGAACAGGTCGCGGCCGCGCTGGCCGACATGGGGCTGAACCCCGGGGATGCGCTGCTGATCGCGTCGGGCAACACCCTCTACGAGGTCGCCAGGGGACCGCTTCCTGAACTCCCCGGCGTCGTGCTCGTGCCCACCGTCGGCGGCGTGGCGGAGCCGGAGCCGTGGCACCAGACGAACGAGATCGCCCGGTCGATGGCCGAGCGCACGAAGGCGACGGCGATGTTCCTGTTCGCGGAGGCCATGCCGTCCGCCGCGCTGTACGAGCGCCTGCTCGACGACCCGTCGTTCCAGCGCGTTCAGGCGCTGTGGGCGTCGGCCACCGGCGCGCTGCTCGGCATCGGCGCGCCGCCGCTGACCCGCGCATCCATCTCCCGGTCGGTGCCGATGAGCGACGTCGAGCTGCGCAAGGCGGTGGGCGACGTCGCGCTCAACTTCATCGACATCGACGGTCAGCCGGTGGAGTTCGCGGGGAGCGACAGGATGGTGAGGACGCCGATGGATGCGCTGCGCACCATCCCGCACACCGTCGGCATTGCGGTCGGTGCGGAGAAGGCGGCCGGTATCCGCGCGGCGGCCGCCGGCGGGCTCATCCGGTCGCTGATCACCGACGAGCGCACGGCCGTGGCGCTGCTCGGCGCGCCGGAGTAACGAAGGAGATCCCGGCCGACACGCCGGTGCGGTGTCCGTTCGAGCGGTGATTCACGCGGGGGACGCGCGATTCTCCGCTCGAACGGACACCGGATGGAACCGAGTCGGAGCAGTGGACAGAGCTGGCTCAGGAACCGCGTCAGTCGGTGCCGCGCAGGCGGGCGACCGTCCGCATCAGGTGGTAGACCACGATCGCCGCGATGGTGCCGAGCGCGATGCCGTTGAAGGTCAGCTGGCCGAGGTTGAGCGTGAAGTCCGCGATGCCGACGATGAGGGCGGTGGCGGCGGTGAACTGGTTGACCGGCTTCGAGAAGTCGACCTTGTTGTCGAGCCAGATCTTCACACCGATGATGCCGATGAGGCCGTACAGGGCGGTGGTCACGCCGCCGAGCACGCCGGCCGGGATCGTGTTGATGACCGCGCCGATCTTGGGGGAGAGGCCGAGCAGCACGGCCACGAAGCCCGCCACCCAGTATGCGGCGGTCGAGTAGACGCGGGTCGCGGCCATCACGCCGATGTTCTCGCCGTACGTGGTCGTTCCCGAGCCGCCGAAGAACCCGGCGATGGTGGTCGCCAGGCCGTCGGCGAACAGGGCGCGGCCGGTGAGCTTGTTCACGGACGGGTCCGTCAGCTGGGCGACGCCGCGGATGTGGCCGACGTTCTCCGCCACGAGCACCAGGACGACCGGCAGGAACGCGGGGAGGATGCCGAACGTCGCACCGGGGTTCTCGAACGGATTCGCCGGGAATGCGAACGTCGGGAAGCCCAGCCAGTCCGCCTTCGCGACGGCGGTGAAGTCGACCTCGCCGACGATCACGGCGAAGATGTAGCCGACCACCACGCCGATGAAGATCGACAGACGGCCGAGCAGGCCCTTGAACAGCACGGTGCAGAGCAGAACGGCGAGCAGTGTGACGATGGCCGTCCACGGCGCCTTCACGAAGTTGTCCCGGGCGGCAGGAGCCAGGTTGAACCCGATCAGCGCCACGATCGCGCCGGCCACCACCGGGGGCATCAGGGCGTCGATCCAGCCGGTGCCGGTCAGGATCACGATCCCGCCCACGATGGCCAGCAGGATGCCGACGGCGACGATGCCGAACAGGGCCCCGCCCATCCCGTTGCTGGCCGTCGCCGCCGTGATCGGCGCGATGAAAGCGAACGACGAGCCGAGGTAGCTGGGCAGCCGGTTGCCGGTGATCAGCAGGAACAGGATGGTGCCGATGCCGGAGAAGAGCAGCGTCGTGCTCGGCGGGAAGTGCGTGAGCACCGGCACGAGGAACGTCGCACCGAACATCGCGACGACGTGCTGGGCGCCCAGACCGATCGTGCGCGGCCAGGTGAGCCGCTCTCCCGGGAGGACGACGGCCGAGGCCGCGACGTCTTTTCCGTCACCGTGAAGCTTCCAGGGCAGGGGCATGGCGCATCCTTCGCGTCGTATCGGGGCGTTGCGGGCGTCTAGGCTTATTGGCGCGCGTTCGCGCATGAAAGCCCTCGGAGATACTACGGGAGACGACCTTGTCCGCATCGCCTACGAACACCGAAACCGCGCCGACGTTCCGCGGCAGGCTCGACCGGTTCTTCGAGATCAGCGCCCGCGGGTCCAACTGGGCCACTGAGCTGCGCGGCGGCGTCCTGACCTTCGTGACGATGGCGTACATCGTCATCCTCAACCCGCTGATCCTCGGCGGGACGGAGGATGTGGCAGGCCACTCGCTGCAGGGGACGCAGCTCGCGGCGGTCACCGCCCTGAGCGCCGGTGTGATGACCGTGCTGTTCGGGCTGGTCGCCCGGCTGCCGTTCGCGTTCGCCGCCGGACTCGGGATCAACTCGTTCCTCGCGGTCAACGTCGTGAAGATCCTCACCTGGCAGGAGGCGATGGGGCTCGTCGTCATCAACGGCGTCATCATCGTGATCCTCGCGGCCACCGGTCTGCGCCGCCTGATCTTCAACGCCGTCCCTCCGCAGCTGAAGACGGCGATCACGGTCGGCATCGGTCTGTTCATCGCGTTCATCGGCTTCGTCGACAGCGGTTTCGTGCGCAGCACCAACATGTCGTCGCCTCCCGTGCAGCTGGGTGAGGCCGGGTCGATCGCCACCGTGCCGACCGTCGTGTTCCTCGTCGCGCTGGTGATCATGGCCGTGCTGATGGCCCGCAAGGTCAAGGGTGCGCTGCTGATCGGGATCGTCGCGGCCACCGTCGTCGCGATCGTCGCCGAGGCGATCTTCCACGTCGGGCCGTCGCTCGGCAAGAACCCGGCAGGCTGGAACCTCACGGTCCCGCAGCTGCCGACCTCGCTCGTCGCACTTCCCGATCTCAGCCTCGTCGGCCAGTTCGACGTGGTCGGCTCGTTCGGCCGCATCGGCGCCCTCGCCGCGATCATGCTCATCTTCACCCTCGTCTTCACCAACTTCTTCGACGCGATGGGGTCGATGACCGGCCTCGCCCGCAGCGCCGGTCTCGCCAAGGAGGACGGCACGTTCCCGCGCCTGCAGCCCGCGCTCATCGTGGAGGGCGTCGGCGCCATCGTCGGCGGTGGCACCTCCGCATCGTCGAACACGGTGTTCGTCGAGTCGGCATCCGGCATCGGCGAGGGGGCGAAGACCGGTTTCGCCAGCGTCATCACCGGCGCGCTGTTCCTGCTCGCGATGTTCTTCACCCCGCTGACCCAGGTGGTCCCGCTGGAGGTCGCCGCTGCCGCCCTTGTGATCGTCGGTGCGCTGATGGTCGTGCAGATCAGGCACATCGACTTCTCGGAGTTCTCGAGCGTCCTCCCGGTCTTCCTCACGATCATCGTGATGCCGCTGACGTACTCGATCGCCAACGGCATCGGCGTCGGCTTCATCAGCTGGGTGCTCGTCCGGTCGCTCTCCGGGAAGGCGCGCGAGATCAGCCCGCTGCTCTGGATCGTCGCCGCCGGCTTCCTGGTCTACTTCGCCAGGGGTCCGATCGAGGCCGTGCTCCCGCACTAGCGAAGATCAGCCCCCGATTCCAGATCAGGGTGACCCCTGAGCGGAATCGGGGGATAACCGGATGGTGTGGATGCGCGCCTGCCGATTGACTGGATGCACACCATCGATCGAGGAGAACCAGCACCCATGACCAACGTCGCATACCAGGCTCCCGCCCGGACGCTCAGCATCACGAGCTTCGTGCTCGGGATCGCGTCGATCGTCTTCAGCTGGACGTTCGTCGCACCCATCGCCGGCCTCGTGGTCGGCATCCTGGCGCTCGGCCGCGAACCGCAGGCGAAGGCGTTCGCGGTCTGGGGCATCGTCCTCAACTCGATCATGCTCGCCGGCGCCGTGTTCGTGGCGCTGCTCGCGGTGATCGGCGTCGGCGTCGGCCTCGCGTTCCTCCCGCTCGCCTGGCTCTAGCGCCCGAGGCCTGCGTCTCCCGCGCCGGACTTTCGCGGTCCCCGGGCCTGGGACAATGGAGGACGTGGACGACGAGAAGCAGCAGCAGAGCACCCGCACCCGCAGTTTCGTGACGCGAGGGCGGAAGACCGAGGCGCAGACCCGCGCCATCGACGAGCTCTGGCCGGTGTACGGCGTCGAGTTCGACGGGCAGCTCCTCGACCTGGATGCGGCGTTCGGCCGCCGGGCGCCGCGCGCGGTCGAGATCGGCTTCGGCAACGGCGAGAACCTGCTCACCCTCGCCGAACGGTATCCGGACACCGACTTCCTCGGCGTCGAGGTGCACGGAGCGGGCGTCGGGCGCGTGCTCGGCGAGATGCGCGTGCGCGGCATCGAGAACATCCGGGTGGTGCGGCACGACGCCGTCGAGGTGTTCGAGCACGGCCTGGCCGACCACAGCATCGCCGAGGTGATGATCTACTTCCCCGACCCGTGGCCGAAGGTCCGTCACCACCGCCGGCGCATCGTGCAGCCGGATGTGGCGAAGCTCATCGTCCGCGCGCTCGCCCCCACCGGCGTGCTCCGGCTCGCCACCGACTGGGAGCCGTATGCAGAGCACATGATCGCCGTGCTGGATGCGGAGCCCGGCCTGGTGAACACCGCGGGGGAGAGCCTGTTCATCCCGCGTCCGGAGGACCGCCCAGTCACCAAGTTCGAGCAGAGGGGCGAACGGCTCGGGCACGCCATCTTCGATCTGGAGTACCGTCCGGCCGCGCATCCGTAGGATGGCCGCATGACACCTGCGCAGACCGCCGACGACCTCCGCGCCTCCTTCGATCGCGGCATCACGAAGCCCCTCTCGTGGCGGCTCGCCCAGTTGCGTGCGCTGCGCAGGATGCTCACCGAGCGTTCGGCCGAGTTCGAGGACGCCCTGCTGTCTGACCTCGGCAAGAACCCGACGGAGTCGCAGATCGCCGAGCTGGGGTTCGTGGTGGGCGAGATCGACCACATGACCAGGCATCTGCGTCGCTGGCTGCGGCCGAAGCGGGTCGGTGTTCCCGGCGCTCTGCTGCCGGCCGGCGCATCCATCGTCCGTGAGCCGGTCGGTGTGGTGCTGGTCATCGCCCCGTGGAACTATCCCGTGCAACTGCTGCTCGCTCCCGTCGTCGGCGCTCTCGCGGCGGGCAACGCCGTGTTGCTGAAGCCGAGCGAGCTGGCCCCTGCGACCTCCTCCGCGATGGCGAGACTGATCCCGGAGTACCTCGACACCCGGGCCGTCGCCGTGGTCGAGGGCGGCGTCGAGGAGACCACCGGGCTGCTCGCCCAGCGCTGGGACCACATCTTCTTCACCGGGAACGGCCGGGTCGGGCGCATCGTCGCCGCGGCCGCCGTCGAGCATCTCACGCCTGTCACGCTGGAGCTCGGCGGCAAGTCGCCGGTCTACGTCGACGACACCACCGACCTGGATGCTGCGGCCCAGCGCATCGCTTGGGGCAAGTTCATGAACGCGGGCCAGACCTGTGTCGCCCCCGACTATGTGCTGGCGACCCCGAGCGTCGCCGCCCGCCTCGCGACCGCACTGGCCGCCGCCGTGAGCGACCTCTACGGCGCAGACCCCGCCACCAGCCCCGACTACGGCCGGATCGTCGACGACCGCCAGTTCCAGCGGCTCACGGCGCTCCTGGATGCGGGCGCGACCGTCACCGGGGGAGCCCACGACGCCGCATCCCGCTACCTGGCGCCGACCGTGCTCACCGACGTGCCACGCGACGCCGCGGTGATGCGGGAGGAGGTCTTCGGCCCGATTCTGCCGATCGTCACGGTCGACGGGCTGGACGACGCCATCCGGTACATCGTCTCGGGCGACAAGCCGCTCGCGCTCTACGTGTTCAGCGAGGACAAGAGGGTGCGCAGGCGCTTCCTGACGGAGACGAGTTCCGGCGCCGTCGGTTTCGGCGTCCCCGCTGCACACCTGGCCGTCGCGGGGCTGCCGTTCGGCGGGGTCGGCGCCAGTGGCATGGGCGCGTATCACGGCGAGCACTCGCTGCGCACGTTCAGCCACGAGAAGGCGGTGCTGACGAAATCGCTGAAACCGGACACACTGCGGCTGATCTACCCGCCGTTCACCGAAGCGAAGGACCGGTTCGCCCGCGGGCTGCTCCGCAAGCTCGGCTGAACCGCTTAGCCCCCGACCGCGCGGGATGCACGGGGTAGGCTCGTATCGTCGGTGGCCACGAACGACCGACATCAGAATGCCAACCCAAAACGATAGGCAACGGAGCCAAGCGTGAATACCCCGACAGCAATGATGGACGAGCCGAAGACCCACCCGATTCCCGTGATCGACGCGTCGCAGAACGTCTCGGACGTTCCCACCCCGACCGCGGAAGGCGGCCCCGTCCGCACCGAATCCGACTCGCTCGGCAGCCGGGAGATTCCGGCGGACGCGTACTGGGGCGTGCACACGTCCCGCGCGCTGGAGAACTTCCAGATCGCCAAGCGCCCCATCTCGGTCTACCCCGATCTGATCGTGGCGCTCGCCAGCGTGAAGCAGGCGGCGGCGCGCGCGAACCTGGAGATCGGCGTGCTGGACAAGCACAAGGCCGCTCTGATCGACCAGGCCTGCCAGCTCATCATCGACGGCAAGTTCCACGACCAGTTCGTGGTCGGCGTCATGCAGGGCGGCGCGGGCACGTCCACGAACATGAACGCCAACGAGGTCATCGCGAACGTCGCGCTCGAACTCGACGGCCACGCCAAGGGCGAGTACCAGTACATCAGCCCGATCGACGACGTCAACCGCAGCCAGAGCACCAACGACACGTATCCGACGGCCATCAAGATCGCCCTCACCTTCGCTCTCGGGCACCTGCTCGACCAGCTCGCTCAGCTGCGCGACTCGTTCGCGCGGAAGGGCGAGGAGTTCCGGCACGTGCTCAAGGTCGGCCGCACGCAGCTGCAGGATGCGGTCCCGATGACGCTCGGGCAGGAGTTCCACGGCTTCGCGACCACGCTGACGGAGGACCACGCCCGCCTCACGGAGACGAAGTGGCTTCTCGCGGAGATCAACCTCGGCGCGACGGCCATCGGCACCGGGATCACCGCAGACCCCGGATACGCGGCAGCCGCCGTTCGCCACCTCAACGTGATCACCGGCCTCAACCTGGAGACGGCTCCCGATCTCATCGAGTCGACGAGCGACGCCGGGGCGTTCATGTCGTTCTCCGGTTCGCTGAAGCGCAGCGCCATCAAGCTCTCGAAGATCTGCAACGACCTGCGCCTGCTGTCGAGCGGCCCGCAGGCCGGCCTCGGCGAGATCAACCTCCCGCCGCGCCAGGCCGGGTCGAGCATCATGCCCGGCAAGGTCAACCCGGTCATCCCGGAGGTCGTCAACCAGGTGGCGTTCTCGGTGGCAGGCGCCGACGTGACGGTGACGATGGCCGCCGAGGGCGGTCAGCTCCAGCTGAACGCGTTCGAGCCCGTCATCGCGCACTCGCTGCTGCAGTCGATCACCTGGATGACGCAGGCCTTCCACACGCTGCGCGTGAACTGCGTGGACGGCATCACCGCGAACGAGGAGCGTCTCGGAGCGATGGTCGGTTCGTCCGTCGGCGTGATCACGGCGCTCATGCCGCACATCGGATACGCGGCCGCAGCCGCGCTCGCCAAGACGGCGCTGCTCACCGGAGGCAACGTGGCCGACCTCGTCGTGGAGGCCAAGCTGATGAGCCGTGAGGACGTGACCAGGCTGCTGTCGCCTGCTCGCCTGAGCGGCCTCGAGGCGATCACCACGGCCATCCCGATCATCGACGCCGGCACCGACCCCACGGCGTAGCGCAGGACGCGCGCGGCGACACGCCGCCGAAACCTCCGCTCACGCGGAGTTTTCGGCGCGCGTCGTCGCGTTCTCCGCTCAAGCGGAGCTCGGCGAGGGCGCCGGGTTCTCCGTTCGTGCGGAGTTTTGGGCAGGGTGACCTCGCGTTCTCCGTTCGTGCGGAGTTTTCTGCGGCGTGTCGCCGGGTTCTCCGTTTGGGCGGAGCTTCGCAGCGGGCAGCGGGAGGCGCGGCGCGTCAGTCCTGGCGCGCCGCCTCCGCGCGCTCTGCGCGGCGGAACAGCGCGACCATGTCGCGAGCGAGCTGATGCGGAGCGGTCTCGCACGGGCTGTGCCCGGTGCTGTAGACGGCGAGGGTCGCCCCGAGGGCCTGCGCGTTGGCCGCATGCAGGTGCGTCGGCCACAGGTCGTGGTTGCCGGTGGCGACCAGTATCGGGATGCGCATGGCTGCGACCCTGCCGCGCACATCCGGAACCCGTTTCATCAGCCCCACGATGTCGTCGACGCTCGACCGGCGGGTGAGGGTAAAGCGCGAGCGCACGAACGCGAGCCGCGACGGCGGCACCTTGTTCTTGTTCGTGACGATGCCCCAGATCATCAGCCCTGCACCCTGGCGGCCGCCGAGGAACCAGCTCAGCCAGCCGATCACCCGCACGCCGCGGAACGCCTGGCCGGGCTCCGGCGGCGTCGTCAGCAGGGTGAGGCTGCGGAACAGCCCGGGATGCTCGATCAGCGCCAGCTGCGCGAGCACGCCGGCGAACGAGTATCCGAGCACGTGGGCGGGTGGCCCGGACTGCAGGAACGCGACGATGTCGGTGACCAGCAGCTCGTACGTGTAGTGGCCGCCGGGAACGGGGCCGGCATCCGCAGACTCGTACTGGCCGGCCAGGTCGAAGCTCTGCACGTGATACCCGGCGGCCACCAGGATCGGCGCCAGCAGGTAGAAGTCCTCCTTCGAGCCCGTCACGCCCGGGATGAGCACCACGCGCGGGTCGGACGGGTCGCCGAGCGACACCACGGCGAGCTCGCCGCTCGGCGCGGCGAACCTGCTGAAGACGGCTCCGACCGGCGCGATGGACCAGTCGATGTCGGGAAGACCCGCATCCAGACGCGCAGCGTCGTCGTCGCCTCCGGCGACTCCGGGCCGCCTCTGTTCGATGGACACCCTTCCACGCTAGCCGACACGCCGGACCTTTCACGGCATCCAGCGCGTTTTCGTGACCCACCACCGCGCCCGATAGCCTGGGCAGGTGAGATTCTCGCACCTCAGCTCCACCACAGATCCAACGCCGCGTCTTGCGGCCGTCATCGGCGACGGCGCCCTCTTCCTCGAGGAGGTGATGGACCCGGCCCCGCGCGATCTGCAAGACCTGATCGAGCAGGGCGACGGTGTCCTCGCACACGTCAAGGCGGTCGTCGACAACGCACTCGCACAGCACACCAGCCTCACGCCGGTCAGGGAGCTGCGGCACGCCTCGGCTGTGCTGCGGCCGCCGGCGGTCATCGCGATCGGCGCGAACTACGCCGCTCACGCCGCAGAGCTCGCGCTGCGCTCGGAGAAGGCGGCCACCATCTTCTCGCTCTGGCCGAACTCGCTCGCCGGTCACGGCGGCACGACGACCTGGCCGGGGGACCTGACGACGCAGGTCGACTACGAGGCGGAGCTCGGCGTCATCATCGGCAAGCCGGCCCGGGATGTGTCGGTGCAGGATGCGCTCGACTACGTCTGGGGATACACCGTCGTCAACGACATCACGGCCAGAGACCTGCAGTTCTCCGAGGCGCAGTGGTCGCGCTGCAAGTCGTTCGACGGGTTCACCCCGAACGGTCCCGTCGTGGTGACGGCCGACGAGATCCGCGACCCGCAGGACCTCTGGCTGACCACGAACGTCGACGGCACGATCCTGCAGGACGCGTCGACCGCCGACATGGTGCGCTCGGTCGCCGAGATCGTGTCCTACCTGTCGAAGTCGGCGACGATCCAGCCCGGCACGCTCATCTCCACCGGCAGCCCGGGCGGAGCGGGATACTCGCGCACCCCGCCGGTGTTCCTCAAGGACCACTCGACCGTGACCGTCTCGATCGGCGGGATCGGCTACCTCACCACGTACTGCCGCGTCACCTGACGCGGGCGCACGCGCGGGCGCAGACTCAGGCGATCGCGCCCGGCGCGTCGTCCGCGTGCTCGGCCTCCCAGCGGCGGCGCGCTGCGCGGCGACGCCACGGCGACTCCTCCGGCAGGTGCATCCTGAGCGTGGTGTACGCCCAGCCGAGCCGTCGGCCGAAGCCGCGCCAGGTGCTGAACGGGCGGGCGGAGATGCCGACGGTGAGGCGTTCGTCGTACCGCACCACCTGGCTGGGGTCGAGGTGGATGGCGAGGTCGAGGTCGTCGTGGATCTCTCGCATCCCGCGGTGCACGCGACCGCGCACGCTCTCCCAGACGGTGCGCCGCATGGCGAAGTTGGAGCCGAAGATCGGCGGGTGGCCGAGCCAGATCTCCATCGACCAGAAGTAGCCGCCGATGTAGAGCGTCTGCCCGAGGCCGGCGATGAGCGTGTTGCCGTCGTAGAAGATGCCTGGGCCGGTGAGCACGCCGATGTCCGGGTCGTCGACGAACTCCGCCTCGATGTGCAGCAGCCAGTCGACCGGGGGACGGGAGTCGGCGTCCAGCCGGGCGATGATGTCTGTCGACGCCGCGTCGTAGCCGGTGGATGCGGCAGGCCAGATCCCGCGCTGCGACTGCCCGATCACGGTGGCGCCCTTCGAGCGGGCCACGGCGGCGGTGTCGTCCGTGCTGCCGTTGTCGACGACGATGATCTCGTCGGCGGGCCGGAGCTGGGCCGCGAGGTCGTCCAGGCAGCGCGCGAGCATCTCGGAGTCGTTCAGGGCAGGGATCACGACGGCGATGGTTGGCACCTGCGAGATCCCCTCCTCCCTCAGCGCATGTCAGTCGAATGCATGCACGTCGAATGCATGTAAGTCCTCAGAGAGCCTACGCCTGCGCGGACCTCCACAGATGCATTCCGGCGTAGCTGCGCCACGGCGCCCAGCGAGCGCCGTACACGGCGAGCGCTTTCGCGTCGTCCGGCAGGCCGAGCTTGGCCGCCCCCTGGCGGATGGCGAGGTCGCTGGTGAGCAGGATGTCCGGGCTGCCGAGCACGCGCATCGCGATGTAGCCGGCGGTCCACGGGCCGATGCCGGGGAGGGCGGTGAGCCGTGCCTCCAGCTCCTCGCGCGACTCGCCGACGTCGATCACGAGCTCGCCGGAGGCGATGGCCGCTGCCGTGTTCACGATGGTGTCGATGCGTCTCGCCGGACCGCGCAGCACCTGCCTGCCGTGCTCGGCGATGTCGGCGGCGGTGGGGAAGAGGCGCGTGAACCCGCCGAGGTCGAGCGGGCGGCCGAGCGCGTCGGTGAGCCGGGTGAGCGCCGTGCGCGCGGCAGGGACGGAGATCTGCTGGCCGATGAGAGCGCGGAAGACGATCTCCTCCGCGTCGACGGCGCCAGGCACCCGGCGCCCTGGCGCGGCGGAGACACTGGCCGCGAGGGCGGGGTCGGCGGAGAGGGCGGCGTCGATGGCGGCGGCGTCGGCATCCAGGTCGAGCAGGCGGCGCACGCGGGCGACGAGCGGCGCGAGGTCGGCCACATCGGCGAGGGTCGCGTCGCACTCCACGTGCGGTGCCGTCGGCGTACCGCCGAGGGTCAGCCGGACGACGGCAGGGCCGTGGGGGAGGGCGAGCGCGCGGCTGTACGAATCCGCGTCTCCGCTCTCGACGCCCGCCATCGACCTGGCGCCCAGGAAGCCGAGCAGGGCTGCGCCGTCGAACGGCGCGCGGGCGGGGAGCCGGAGGCTCAGGGTGGCGGCCCCGGATGCGGCGGGCTCTCCGCCATCCTTCACGTCCGTGGATGCTGCCCGTGCGCCCGCCCGCCCCTTCGCGGAGGCCCGGATCGCGCCGGGCGTCGTGCGGTAGATGTCGGCCATCGTCTCGTTGAACTGGCGCACGCTGGTGAATCCCGCCGCGAACGCCACGTCCGTGATCGACAGGTCGGTGCCCGCGAGGAGGAGCCGGGCGGTCTGCGCCCTGTGCGCCCTGGCGAGTGCGAGCGGTCCGGCGCCGAGCTCCGAGGCGAGCACCCGCCCGAGGTGGCGCGGCGTGTATCCGAGGCGCCGGGCGAGTCCCGGCACGCCCTCGCGCTCGACCGTCCCGTCCGCGATGAGGCGCATGGCCCGGGCGGCGAGGTCGTCGCGGGTATTCCACTCCGGGGAGCCGGGCACCGCATCCGGGAGGCAGCGCTTGCAGGCGCGGAGCCCTGCCTCGTGCGCCGCGGCCGCCGTGAGGTAGAAGGTGACGTTGCCCGGCTTCGGCGAGACCGCCGGGCAGCTCGGGCGGCAGTAGATGCCAGTGGAGTGCACGCCGGTGATGAACTGCCCGTCGAACCGTGTGTCCCTGGCGCTCATCGCACGGTAGCGCTCGGCGAAGACCGGGTCGGCGAGCTTGTCTGTTTCGCGGTTCATGCCCCCAGCCTCGCACTCGCCACCGACGTTCGGTAGCGGAAAACGGACATTACCCGCGTTGAATATGCTGAATCGCATGGATGTTCTGGAGTGGTTGTCCGCAGCACTCGGTGACGACGCCATCGCGGCCGGCGTGCTCAGCACCGATCGGGAGGCGCTCGACGCCGCCCGCACGGATCGCTCCGGCTGGATCGCGGACGGAAGCCCGCTCGCCGTCGTCAACGCCACGGCCGTCGAGCACGTGCAGGCGACCATGCGCGCCGCCAGCGAGTTCCGCATCCCGGTCGTCCCCCGCGGAGCGGGCACCGGCCTGGCCGGGGGCGCGAACGGCACGGACGGCGCGATCGTGCTCAGCGTGGCCGGCATGAACCGCATCCTGGAGATCTCCGCCGACGACGAGCTCGCCGTCATCGAGCCGGGCGTCATCAACGCCGACCTCAACGACGCTCTGGAACCGTACGGCCTGTTCTTCGCTCCCGACCCGGCGAGCAAGGCCATCTCCACGGTCGGCGGCAACATCGCCACCAACGCCGGCGGCCTGCTCTGCGCCAAGTACGGCGTCACCCGCGAGGCCGTCCTCGCCCTCGACGTCGTGCTCGCGGACGGACGCCTCGTCTCCACCGGTCACCGCACGGTGAAGGGCGTGACCGGCTACGACATCACCGCGCTGTTCGTCGGGTCGGAGGGCACGCTGGGCGTGATCGTCGGCGCCACGGTGCGCGCCATCCCGATCCCCGCCGGGGAGCCGACCACCATCGGAGCGCTGTTCCCGGATGTGCGGTCGGCGGCGGCAGCGTCCGCGCGCGTGACAGCATCCAGACTCCGCCCCGCCGTGATGGAACTGCTCGACGCCGCGTCCCTCGACCGCATCTCCGCCCACCTTGGCGCGGACACCATCGCCTCGGCGTTCGGCACGACGGGAGGCGGCAGCTACCTCCTCGTTCAGTTCGACGGCCCGAGCGCTGCGGCGGACGCCGCCTCCGCCGCCGAGCTGATCGGGGCGGAGGGAGGCGCCGTGCGCGTCTCCGCCGACGCGGACGACGGCGAACGCCTGCTGGCGATCCGCCGCGCCTTCCACCCCGCGCTCGCCGCCACCGGAGAGGTGCTGATCGAGGACGTCTCCGTCCCTCGCTCCCGGATGCCGGAGATGTTCGCCGCGATCGAGCGCATCTCCGAGAAGTACGGGGTGCCCATCCCGACCGTCGCGCACGCGGGCGACGGCAACCTGCACCCCAACTTCGTCTACTCCGGCGCCGAGGTGCCTCCGGTGGTGTGGGATGCGGCGAACGAGCTGTTCCGCACGGCGATGGACCTGGGCGGAACGCTCACCGGCGAGCACGGCGTCGGTGTGCTGAAGCGACGCTGGCTCGCCGATGAGCTCGGCCCCGACTCCTACGACCTGCAGGTGAAGCTCAAGTCGGTCTTCGACCCGCTCGGCATCCTCAACCCTGGCAAGGTCTTCGGCTGATCCGCTGCTGCCGGCCCGGGTGGATGCGCGTCAGCGCACCGCCTGCGGCAGCAGCACCTCCACGTCCGCGTACGCGTGCTCCTCGGTGCGCGACGGCAGGTCGAACACCCGCCCGGCCTCCGTGGCGGCGTCGAACGGCGCCCAGCCGGGGTCGCCGCCGACGATGAACGACACCGCGGCGCCGTGCACGTCGTCGGCGAGCGACTGCGGAGGGTTCGGTCCGGCGATGTTCTGCACCCGCTCCGCGTCCAGGCAGTCGAAGAAGAACGGCACGTCGAGGCAGTGGCAGGCGCCGCCCATCGTCGGGGACGGCCAGGAGAACCGGTAGAGCCAGGTCGGTGCGGCGGCGGCGGCGCGCTCCCTGGCGATGGTGAGCGCCGTGGTGCGGAACAGGCGGTCGGTGATGTACTGGCCGAGGATGTCGGCGGTGTCGCGCCCGTCGTGCGCTGCGGCGTACGCGGCCGCGGTGTCGTCCGCCAGCCCGAACCGGGTGAGGACCGCGGCCGCGGGGACGGCGGCCAGCGCATCCCGGTGGGCGGTCAGCGCCATGTTGAACTCGTTGTCCGTCGCCCCGAGCACCAGCTCCTTCTCCGCACCGACGCCGGAGCGCAGGGCGTCCACGACGGCCTGCGGCAGGAGGTCGCCGTCGACGACGGGACCCCAGACCAGGCCGCCGGCGGCGAGCTGGACGAGACCGGCCAGCGCGTCGTCCTCGCCGTCCTCGTCGCGCGGCGCCGGCGCGGGTGAGGCGACCTGCGCCTGCAGCGCGAGGATGGTCGCCTCGTCGAGCGCGGACAGTCCCGCTCGGGTGGGCTGCACGCCGGCGAGCTCGGCCAGCCTGCGCCCGAAGACCTCCGCGTCTGCGACGGGCAGGTCGCTGGTCGCGCCGGAGACGCTGATCACACGCTGGAACAGCGCGGCCGCCCGCGGCACGGCCAGCAACGACAGCACCGCTCCGCCTCCCGCCGACTGCCCGGCGATGGTCACCCGCGCCGGGTCGCCGCCGAACGCTCCGATGTTGTCCCGCACCCACTCGAGCGCCAGCAGCCAGTCCAGGACGCCCCGGTTCTGCGGAGCGTCCTCGATCCAGCCGAACCCGTCGAAGCCGAGCCGGTACGAGACGGACACGGTCACCACGCCGTCCCTGGCGAAGGCGGCGCCGTCGTACCAGGGGCTCGCGGGGGAGCCGGCGACGAACCCGCCGCCGTGGATGTAGACCAGCACGGGCAGCGCGGAGTCGCTGCGCGGCGCGGGCGTGAAGACGTTGACGTTGAGGGTCGAGTCGCCGGGGATCGACGGCTCGGGGATCAGCGTGATCTCGGACAGCGCGGCACGCTGCGGGGTCGCCCCGTACGCGGTGGCGTCGAGCACCCCCTCCCACGCCGCGTGCGGGACGGGAGCGGCGAATCGGCGCTCGCCGGTCGGAGCCTCGGCGAACGGGATGCCGAGGAACGCGGCGGAGCCATCGCGCCAGACCCCGCGGACCCGGCCGGCGGTCGTGTCCACCTCGGGGGCGGTGGTCGGTGACGTCATCTGGATGATCCTCTCTCAACGGCGCTCGCTCCCGAACGTCAAAAACCGTGTGTTGCTTGGTAATGAGTATCGGTGACACGGTCGTTTAGTTCAAGAGTCGAATTAACTCAGGCGGACGACGAGGGCGCCGAGAACGGCTAGCGCGACGCGAGGCTCAGCGGGTCGGCGATGGCCGCATCCCGGGCCTGGTGCAGGGCGCCGAGCAGCGCGGCGTCCGCGCCGAGGCGGCCGGCGACGATCGGGGGAGCGAGCGCGAGCTGTTCGGCGGCGCCGATCCGCAGGCGGGGAGCGGCGGCCGCGGCGATCCGCGGCGCGAGCTCCGCCCAGTATCCGCCGAGCACGATCACGGACGGATCGAGCGCCATCCGGAGCAGTGCGATGGTCCTGGCGATCCACACCGCTGCCGCGTCGAACGCTGCCGTCGCCGCCGCGTCTCCCGCCTGCACCCGCTCGACCAGTTCGGCCAGCGCCGCTGTGAGGCCGTCCCGGTCGCGCAGCTCGGCCAGTCCCGCCGCGGCGAGCACGACGTCCGGCCCTGCGACGGTCACGAAGCAGCCGCGCTGGCCGCAGGCGCAGGGGAGTCCGTCGTGGTCGACGGGCAGGTGCCCGATCGCGCTCGCGAGCCCGTGCGCGCCCGCGATGAAGGCGCCGTCGGCGAGGTACGCGCCGCCGATGCCGCTGTTGCTCTTCAGGTACAGCACGAACCGTTCGCCCGGAAGGCGCTGCGCCTCGGCCAGGGCGGCGGGCTCGTCGGAGGTGAGGATCGTGTCGGCCGGGAGGCGCGGCTCCCGGGCGCCGAGCATCCCGAGCACGTCCACCTGCCCCCAGTCGAGGTCGGTGTCCGCGAGCACGATCCTCGGCTCGCCGCCCACCGGCGCGAGCATCACGACGGTGAACCCGACCGGGATGCGGCCGAGGCGTTCGAGCGCGTCGAGCCCGGCGCCGAGGGTGTGCGCAGCGACGTCGAGCACGGCGTCAGGGTCGCCCATCGGCCTGCCGTGGTGCTCGGCGACGCGCACCAGCTCCTCCCCGGCGAGATCGTGGGCGAGGAAGATGGCCTGATCGGCGTCGAGCTGCATGGCCGCGAACGCGATGCGGTCCGCCGCCAGGGCGAGCATGGTCTTCGGCCGCCCGTTCCCCGACCCGACCACCGCGGACTCGCGCACCAGCCCTGCCGAGCTCAAGACGTCGACCAGGGCCGTGACCGTGCCGCGGGAGAGTCCTGTCGCCGCCGCGAGCTCGCTGCGGGCGCTCGGCCCGTCGACCAGCAGGCGCATCAGCAGCGCCAGGTTGTGGATGCGGACGTCGGCGCTGTCCCGTCCGGCTGCAGAACTCATAGCGCCAGAATCCCACACGGCGAACGAACGGAGGTGGAGCATCCCGGCCGACGGTGATCCCAGCCCGTTAAAGACTCGACGCCCGGTGGTGCGGCGATGCCTGCGACTCTCCCGGGCGACGAGTTGATCTTGTGATCTACGTCAAGGGTGCTCCGCATCCGGGGCGAGCGCAAGAGCGGATTTCGGACATGCGCTCTCAGAGAACGCGCTTTGACGCGGGCCCGCGGAGCCAGTTGGATGGATGCATGGCAGAAAACACCAACCAGAAGCCCGAAGTCGACGCCCCCGACGGCCCGGCTCCCGAGACCCTCGAGATCGTCGACATCGTCGAGGGCACCGGTCCAGAGGCGACCGCAGGTTCCAAGGTGGACGTGCACTACCTCGGCGTCGAGTACGAGACCGGCGAGGAGTTCGACTCCTCCTGGAGCCGTGGGCAGTCCATCAACTTCCCGCTCAACAACCTCATCAAGGGCTGGCAGGACGGCATCCCCGGCATGAAGGTCGGCGGTCGCCGCAAGCTGACCGTCCCGCCCGCGCAGGCGTACGGCCCGGCCAGTGGAGGTCACCCGCTCTCCGGCAAGACCCTGATCTTCGTGATCGACCTGCTCGGCGTCTCCTAGATCGTCACGATCTCCCAGACACGCGCACGAGGAAAGGCGCGGTGCGGCTCGAGGCCGCACCGCGCCTTTTCGCGCGTGACGTACTCCGCGCCGGTCAGAGCGCCGGCGGGTGCATCAGCGTCGGGATGGCGATCCGGTTCCAGACGTTGATCGTCGCGATGGCGAGCAGCAGGTTGGCGAGGCCCTCCTCGCCGAATTCGGCGAGCGCGCGCCCGTAGAGGTCGTCGGACACGCCGCCCTGGATGAGAGTGACCTCCTCGGTCAGTTCGAGCGCCACCCGCTCCCGCTCGCTGAACCACTCCGACTCCCGCCAGGTGATCACCGAGAACACTTTGCGCAGCGGGTAGCCGCTTGCCTGCAGGTCGACGGAGTGCATGTCGACGCAGAACGTGCATCCATTGATCTGGGATGCGCGGAGTTTGATGAGGTCGCCGAGCGGTTCCTCGACGTGCTGGGCCACATAGCCGTCGAGGTTGATGACCTTGCGGTAGCCGTCGGGGACGATGGAGGAGATGTCGATTCGTTCTGTCATGCGGCCAGCCTAGAAACGTCATTGGCCGCGGGTAAGCTCCAATTCACCACATTCCGATCAGGCCAATCGCAGGAGGTCCCTGTGGACGTGCACGTGCAGATCGACGGCAGGGGCGACCGCGCCGACCGCATCTACCGGCAGCTGCGCGACGCCGTCCTGGATGGGCGGCTGCGGCACGGCGAGCGCCTCCCGGCCACCAGGGAGCTGGCGGACCGGCTGTCCGTCTCGCGCTCCACCGTCGCGACCGCGTACGAACGTCTCACCGCCGAGGGCTACCTGGCGTCGCGGGTGGGGTCCGGCACCTTCGTGTCCGCGCCGACGGCCGCGCCGAGCCCGTCGGCGGCGCGCGGGGAGCGCACGGCGGCGCGTCCTGTGCAGCGCTGGGCGGACATCCACGATCCGCTGTGGACGGAGTCGCTGCCGATCGCGTACGACTTCAGTGTCGGGACGCCGGACCCCGCGCTCTTCCCCGCCGAGTCGTGGCGCCGGTTCGTCGCGGCCGAGCTGCGCGGCGGCATCCTGCGCTCCGGTCACTACCGCGATCCGGCTGGACTGCAGCGGCTGCGGGATGCGCTGGCCAGGCACCTCGGCGTCGCCCGGTCGGTGGATGCGCTGGCCGACGACATCCTGATCACGAGCGGAGCGCAACAGGCGTTCGACCTGATCGGGAGGGTGCTGCTCGACCCCGGCGACGTCGTCGCGGTCGAAGACCCCGGATACCCGCCGGTGCGGCAGTTGTTCGAGACGATGGGCGCGTGCGTCGTTCCCGTTCCGGTCGATGAGCACGGCATCCGGGTGGATGCGCTGCCCGACGGGGCGAAGCTGGTCTACGTGACGCCGTCGCACCAGTTCCCGCTCGGCGGCGTTCTCTCGTTCGAGCGGCGCACCCAGCTGCTCGCCTGGGCGAGCGCGAACGACGCGGTGATCGTGGAGGACGACTACGACAGCGAGTACCGATACGCCGACCGCCCGCTCGATCCGCTGCAGCGCCTCGACACCGAGGGCCGCGTCGTCTACGTCGGCACGTTCTCGAAGACCATGCTGCCCGCGCTCCGGCTCGGCTTCCTGGTGGCGCCGCCGTCGCTGATGCCGGCACTGCGCAGCGCGAAACGCCTCACCGACTGGCACAACGACCACGTCACCCAGGCGGCGATGGCCCGGTTCATCGACTCCGGCGGCTTCGCCAGGCACGTCAGACAGGCCACGAAACAGTACGGGATGCGGCAGCGCCAGATCCTGGAGCAGGCGGAGGCCATGCTCGGCGACGTGCTGCAGGCGGTGCCGTCGGTCGCCGGGCTGCACGTCTGCCTGCTCCCGAGGGACGGGGCCGTGTTCGACTCGGACCGGGCGGCGGCCGAGGCTGCGGCATCCGGGGTGTCCGTGCAGTCGATCGCCCGCTTCGGCTTCGGCGAGACCCCGGCCTCCGGCCTCATGCTCGGCTTCGGCGCCATCGCGCCCGCCGACGTGCCGGACGGCCTCCGCGTGCTCGCCCGTGCCGTCGCGCGCTCGCACCGCGGCGGAGACGCGCAGCCGGGGCCGCGCGTCTCCGCGACGGGACGCGACTAGATCGCCGACCAGCCTCCGTCGGAGGCGAGGATGACGCCGCTGACGTTGGAGGAGTCGTCGCTGAGCAGCCAGGTGATGGATGCGGCGAGCTGCTCCGGCTGGGCAACCGGCGGCACCATCGTCTGCATCAGCGGGCCGAGGCGCTGGCCTGCCCACTCGGAGCGGAACGGCGCCTCGATGTTGGTGGCGACCGGTCCGGGGGCGACGGCGTTGGTGCGGATCCCCTTGGGGGCGTAGAACACCGAGGTGGACTTCGTGTATCCGACCACGGCGTGCTTCGAGGTCGTGTACGCGACGCCGGCGGCCGAACCGCGGAGGCCGGCCTCGGAGGTGACGTTGACGATGGAGCCGGCGCCGGCCTCGAGCATCACCGGAAGCACCGCGCGGGTGAGCCGCATGATCGCGGTGATGTTGATGTTCATCACGCGGTCCCAGGTGGCGTCGTCGATCTCGGCGGCCGGCTGGAAGCCGTCCATGATGCCGGCGACGTTGGCGAGCGCATCCACGCGTCCGCCCGCAGCGTCGAGGATGGCGGCGATGGTCTCCTCGCTGGACACGTCTCCTGCGACGGTCACCAGGTCGAGGTCCGGGTGCTCGGCGGTGAGCGCCTCGAGACGGTCGGGGGCGATGTCGCTGGCGATCACGCGTCCGCCTTCCGCCGCGATGCGGAGCGCCGTCGCCCGGCCGATGCCCGAACCGGCGCCCGTGACGATGGCGGTCTTGCCGGCGAAGCGAGCGGAATCTGTTGTGCTCATTCCTGAATCTCCTGAGTCGTGTGTGGCGCTCGATCTGGGCGTCGATGTATTTATAGCACTCGGTGCCATAATGGAGATGTGAATTCGCCAGCAGCCGAACAGGAGCAGCAGCCCGCCGCGCGCCGCCGCGGCCGTCCCGTGGACGTGGACCCGGACGAGGTCGCCCTGCTCGCCCTCCGGCACTTCGCCGAGCACGGCTACGAGGCGACCACGATGGACGACATCGCGCGCGTCGCCGGCATTGGGCGCCGCACGCTGTTCCGCTACTTCCCGAGCAAGCCCGCCCTGGTCTGGGGCGGCATGGAGCCCGTGGTCGCGCGCACGGCCGCCGAGCTCGACGCTGCACCGGACGACGAACCGATCGCGTCCGTGCTGCACCGCGCCATCGCGCGCGCTCTCGACCTCCCGCCGGACCGCGTCGAGGCCACCCGGCGGCGCCTGCTGCTCATCGGCTCCGACGACGCCCTCATCGGTTTCGGCCTCAGCCGTCTGGCCGCCAACCGGGATGTGCTCGCCGCGTTCATCGCGCGCCGCACGGGAACGGCGCCGGACGGCCTGCATGCGAAGGTGCGCGCCGACGCCCTCTCTGCCGCTTCGTTCTCCGCGCTCACCTGGTGGGCGGCGAACAGCGACGACGATCCGGCCACCGTCGTCGCCGCCGCTCTGGATGCGCTGAGCGCCTGAAGCGTCCCGGCTAGCCGTTCGGCAGGATCACCGCGCGCCCGCGGATCTTGCCCTCGTGCAGTCGCTCGTACGCCTTCGGCGCCTCGTCGAGCGAATACGTCTCGATCTCCACCTCGATGGAGCCGGCGCGGGCCAGGTCGAGCACCTCGATCAGTTCGGAACGGGAGCCCCAGTACGGCGTGCGCACCGCGACGTCGTATGCGATGCGGCCGAAGCCGACGGCGAGCGCCCCGCCGCCGATCCCGACGATGGTCACGTCGCCTTCCGTCGCCGCCATCGCACCCGCGAGGTCGACCGTCGGCTGCACGCCGACGAAGTCGAAGACCGCGTTCGCACCCCGGCCGCCGGTCAGGTCGCGGACGGCGGAGACCGCATCCTGGTTCGACAGCATCGTGTGGTGGGCGCCGACGGCCTTCGCCAGGTCGAGCTTCTCCTGGTTGACGTCGAGCGCGATCACCGTCGCCCCGGAGAGCGCGCGGAGGATCTGGATGCCGACGTGGCCGAGGCCGCCGGTGCCGATCACGACGGCCGTGGTGCCCGCGCCGAGTTTCGGCAGCGAGTTCTTGATCGCGTGATACGGGGTGAGGCCCGCGTCGGTGAGCGAGACGTTCTCGACCGGGTCGAGCCCATCGAGCGGGACGAGATGGCGTGCGTTGTCGACGACCATGTACTCCGCCATCGAGCCCGGCGACCCGAGTCCGGGCGGCATGATGCCCTCCGCTTGGGCGTTGAGGCAGTAGTTCTCCTTGCCCTGCGCGCACATCAGGCAGCGGCCGCAGCCCCACGGGCCGTAGACGGCGACTGCGTCGCCGGGCTTCACGCCGGAGACCCCGTCGCCGACCGCCTCCACGATGCCTGCGCCCTCGTGGCCGAGGGTGAGCGGGAGTCCGTAGACGTACTGGTCGGCTGGAAGTCCCATGATGAACTCGTCGGAGTGGCAGACCCCGGCGGCGGTGACCTTCAGGAGCACCTGGCCGGGGCCGATGTCCGGATCGGCGATCTCGACGACCTCTGGACGGGAACCGATTTCGCGATATTGGAGTGCCTTCATACCGCGCACGATACTCCCTGCGGCTATCGCAGGGCCCGGCCGTCGCGCGTACGATACCGGCCATGCCGATCATCGACAGCTTCCCGCAGGGCACCCCGATCTGGGTCGATCTGCAGAGCACGGACCAGGCAGGGGCGGCCGCCTTCTACCGCCGGATGTTCGGCTGGGACGTGACGCCGGCGAGCGCCGAGACCGGCGGATACTCCGTCGCCACGCTGCGCGGCGTGCCCGTCACCGCCATCGGCCCGCTGCCGGCGAGCTTCCCGGAGGGGAGCACCTCGGTCTGGACCACGTACTTCCTCGTCGACGACATCGCCGCATCCACCGCAGCCGCCACCGCGACGGGCGGTGCGGTGCTGCTGCCGCCCGGTGAGCTGGTGCCCGGACTGCAGCTCGCCGTGGTCGCCGACCCGGCAGGAGCGGTCTTCGGGCTCTGGCAGAAGGAGAGCGGCGCCGGGGACTCCCCCTGGCTGCGCGAGGAGCCGGGAGCCGTGGACTGGCTGGAGCTGGTCGAGAACGGCTGCGAGGCGTCGTACCCGTTCTACGAGTCGGTGCTCGGCGTCGGCGTGAGCCAGCTGGAGCTGGGAGACGGCCTGTACACGCTGTTCGACGTGGGGGAGGCGAGCGTCGCGGGAGCCTACGAGCCGGGAGGGGACGTGCCTCCGCACTGGCTGGTGTACTTCGCGGTGGCCGACCTGGATGCGGCGACCGTGCGCCTGACCGAGCTCGGCGGCGCGGTGCGCGGCGAGCGTGCGTCCGCGCCGGGCGTCGGCCGCTGGGTCGGCGCCGTCGACCCGTTCGGCGGCGCGTTCGCGCTGCTCGAACCGGAGCCGGAGGCCGCGTGAGCGCGGAGGGGGAGTGGCCTCTCGTCTGGTAAGCTTTCCAGGTTGCCGTCTAACGGCCGCGGATAAAGAGAGCCCAGGCATTCGGCCATCGGGCACCGCGCAACGAGAGAAAGGGGATCACCTCTATGGCACTTGATGCAGACGTCAAGAAGGCGATCATCGAAGAGTACGCGACCCACCCCGGTGACACCGGATCCCCCGAGGTTCAGGTTGCAATCCTGACCAAGCGGATCAAGGACCTCACCGAGCACCTCAAGGAGCACAAGCACGACCACCACTCGCGTCGTGGCCTGCTCCTCTTGGTCGGTCAGCGTCGCCGCCTGCTCGGCTACCTGTCGGACATCGACATCGCCCGCTACCGCTCGCTGATCGAGCGTCTCGGACTCCGTCGATAGCTCAGGAGCCGCCCGTGGCAGCTTCTCGCTGACACCGCGAACTTCTTGCGAACGGGCCGTCACCCTCCGGGGTGGCGGCCCGTTTCGTCGTTCCGCCCCCGCGCAGCACCC
>NZ_NCSR01000008.1:0-173042 GCF_002105485.1 Leifsonia sp. NCR5 | reverse complement strand
GCGGTCCCGAGGCAGGGGAGCGTGGCGACGGCGCGAGCGACACGAGCGGCGCAGGTAGCGCGAGCCAGGGAGGCGACTCGCTCGCGGGCGGGGGTGGCCTCGAGGCGCATCACGCGCATCCACGGGGTGACGGCACGACCGGGGACGTGTGGCTCGGCAGCGAGTTGCACCGGGCGGTCGAGTCCGCCCGCGACGAAGGGCTGGCGGTGAGCATCTCCGGCGACCGGGATGTGATCGGCCGGCTGTCGGAGGAGCGCAGGCGGGCCGTCGGGCTGGCCGTGCGGCAGTGCCTCGTCAACGTGGTGCGGCACTCCGGGAGCGCGACCGCTGAGGTGACGCTGTCGTCGTCGGGCGACTCGGTTTCCGTCATGGTGGTGGACGAGGGGCATGGATTCGTGCCGTCGGCTGCTGCGGCGGACAGACTCGGGTTGCGGCAGTCCGTGCACGACAGGATCGGACGCGTCGGCGGCGCCGTGACCATCTACTCGAGCGAGGACGTCGGCACCACCGTGCTCATCGTCGTCCCGGCCGGCGACGAGGAGGCGGCGGGATGACCGCGCTCGACGACGCCACCATCGTGCGGCTGCGATCCGGGTCGTTCGAACGCACCCCGCAGCGGCTCGACCCGCTCGGCGTGCAATCGGCGTGGATGCTCGTCCCGCTGCTCTGCGTGGTGGCCGTCGGGTACGCCGTCTACTCCACCGTCCAGCACGCCCACCAGCTGCGCGACCCCGCGCTCGCGTACTCCGCCATTGTGCTGCTCGTCCTCGCCGGCATCGCGTTCTCCGTGCGCGCGCATCCGGCCCTCGCTCCGTTCGGACGCGGCGCGCACCTCTCCGTGATGGCGGTGACGCTGATCGCAGCCCTCGCGTTCACGGCGGCGTCGTGGGGACGCAACCTGCGCATCCAGGACGACTGGGGGCAGATCGCCGTCGCCCTGTTCCTGATCGCGATGCCGTTGTACCGGCCGATCTCCGAGGTGATGGGGGTCGCCATCGTCTCCGCGTTCGCACTCGGGCTCTCCTCGGCGCTGCAAGGGCCCTCGCTCGCGCTGGTCACGAGTCCCGTCGTGTACTTCACCGTGTCCGCGACGCCGATCGTCGCGCTCGCGTTGGGAGGGTGCGGGTACGCCTGGACGATGACGGGCGAGACGCTGGCCTGGCGGCAGGTCGCCAAGCGCGGGCAGGCCGAGCTCGACACCGAGCTGCGCGAAACCGCCAGGCGCATGGTGGGGCAGGAGCAGATGTCCACGCTGAACGAGTCGACCGTGCCGTTCCTCGCCGACCTGCTGCGGCGTGGCGAGATCACGCAGGCGGACACCGCTGAGGCACGCGAGCTCGCCATCCGGTTGCGCGACGGGACCGTCACCGCCGTCGACCGCACCTGGCTCGCCGAACGCCTCTCCCACGCGCTCGCCCAGCGCGGACTCGACCAGCGCACGACGCGCACCCTCCGGATGGTCGACGACCCTGAGCGGCTCGACAGGGTGCTCAGTGACGAGCAGCGGGCGATCGTCGGCGCCATCATCGCGACCGTCGCGGCGCTGCCGGGGCTCGACCCGGCGTCCGTGCGCATCGTCGCGAGCAACCCGGAGCATCCGGCGTTCGAGCTGACCGCGGCGGCCGGGCAGATTCCGCGCGACCAGCGGAGGGCCGTCGCCGCACTGCTCAGCTCCCTGCGCTCGGTGTCGATGGATGCGTCCATGCGCAGCCGGGGCCAGAACATCACGATCCGTTTCGCCGACCCGGAAGGGGAGAACAGGTGACCAGCGCATCCACTCCGCCACCGCCGATCCGCCTGGCGCTGCTCGACGACCACGAACTGCTGCTCGACAGCCTCTCGTCGTGGATCGAGAAGAACGCCCCCGACCTCGACCTGGTGCTGCGGGCCAGCAGCTGGCTCGAACTCGTGCACAGCGACCAGTTCCCCACCGATCTGGTCATCATGGACCTGCAACTGCGGGAGACCATCTCCATCGGCGCACGCGTGCGCACCTGCCGGGCGGCGGGGGCGAAGGTGATCGTGCTCAGCGCCGTCGACACCGCCGAAGACCGGGATGCGGCGCTCGCCGCCGGCGCCGTCGCATACCTGAGCAAGACCCAGCCGATGTCCGAGGTGCTCGAGGCCGCCCTCAGTGCGATGGGCCGTGGCACGGACGACACGCAGAAGACCGCGCAGCAGGAACCGGCGTGGCGACCGAAGCCGAGCATCCCGGAGTCCGCGCGACCGCGGCTCAGCGACGGAGAGCGGCAGGCGCTCACGCTCTATGCCGACGGCAGGACCACCTCCGAGGTCGCCAAGGCGATGAACGTGCAATACGAGACCGCGAAGACCTACCTGCGCAGGGTGAGGGAGAAGTACGGCAAGGCGGGGAGGCCCACCAGTTCCCGCGCCGATCTGATCCGGCGCGCCGCCGAGGACGGCTACCTGACCTGACGTTCGGGCGGCACCCCCTAGGATCGGTGCGTGGCAAAACTGTATTTCCGCTACGGCGCGATGAACAGCGGTAAGAGCACGGCGATGCTCCAAGCGGCCTACAACTACGAGGAGCGCGGTCATCGCGTGCTGCTCACGAAGCCGTCGATCGACACCAAGGGCGACATGGGCATCCTGTCGCGACTCGGGGTGACCCGCGACGTCGACTACCTGCTGGCGCCGGAGTCCGACGCGTACGGCAAGTTTCAGCAGCACAGGGAGCGCACGATCAAGCGGTTCGACCGCGATGTGAGCGCCCTCCTCGTCGACGAGGCGCAGTTCCTGACGGAGGCGCAGATCGACGACCTGCTCCGGATCGCGCTGCTCGAGAACATCCCGGTGCTGGCGTACGGCATCCGCACCGACTTCCAGACCGTCGCCTTTCCCGGCAGCAGGCGGCTCCTCGAGATCGCGCACACCCTCGAAGAGCTCAAGACGATCTGCCGCTGCGGCAGGAAAGCCATCTTCAACGCGCGCAAGATCGACGGGATCTTCGTCTTCGACGGCGACCAGGTCGCGATCGACGGCGCATCCGTCAGCTACGAGTCGCTCTGCGGAGCCTGCTACCTGCAGGAGAGCCAGGGCGTGCTCAACAACGGCCGCAGGCACTGGCCACTCGACGCCGCCGCGTACACTGACGAGCCCGACCCCGACTTCACCTGATCGTCCGAGCACCCGCTCCCCGGAAGAAACGACTTCAGCATGAGAATCTCCGTGATCGGCTGCGGCTATCTCGGTGCGGTGCACGCCGCCTCCATGGCACACCTCGGCCACGAGGTCGTCGGCATCGACGTCGACGAACGCAAGATCGCCCTGCTGTCCTCCGGCCAGGCGCCGTTCTTCGAGCCCGGCCTGCCCGACGTGCTCGCCTCCTCGATCGCATCCGGTCGTCTGCGGTTCACCACCGACTTCGCCGCTGCGGCGGACGCCGACGTGCACTTCGTCGCGGTCGGCACCCCGCAGGTGGCCGACGGAGACGCCGCGGACATGCGCTACGTGGATGCGGCGTTCAGCACCCTGCTGAAGCACGCGAAGCCCGGGGATGTCCTCGTCGGCAAGAGCACCGTGCCCGTCGGGACGGCGGCGCGGCTGGCCGAGCAGGTCGAGTCGACCGTGCCGGGCGCGACGCTCGCGTGGAACCCGGAGTTCCTGCGAGAAGGCTTCGCCGTGAAGGACACGATCGCCCCCGACCGGCTCGTCTACGGCGTCCCGGCCGGCGAGGCGGGGGAGCGCGCAGCGCGCATCCTGGACGAGGTCTACGCCTCGGCGGTCGCCACCGGCACGCCGGTGATCGTCACCGACTACGCCACGGCCGAGCTCGTGAAGGTTTCGGCGAACGCGTTCCTGGCCACCAAGATCAGCTTCATCAACGCGATGGCGGAGATCGCGGAGGCCACAGGAGCGGACGTGACCCAGCTGGCCGACGCGATCGGCCACGACGCGCGGATCGGCCGTCGCTTCCTGAACGCCGGCGTCGGCTTCGGCGGCGGCTGCCTGCCCAAGGACATCCGGGCGTTCAGCGCCCGGGCGCGGGAGCTCGGCAAGGGGGAGGCGCTGGCCTTCCTCACCGAGGTGGACAAGATCAACCTGCGACGCCGCGAGCGCGTGGTCGAGCTGGTGCGCGAGGAGGTGGGCGACCTCGAGGGAGCCCGCGTCGCGATGCTCGGGCTCGCCTTCAAGCCGCACTCGGACGACATCCGGGACTCCCCGGCGCTCGACGTGGCGATGCGGCTCGCGGAGGCGCGGGCCGTCGTGACGGCCACCGATCCTGAGGCGCTGGAGAGCGCGGCGGGCAAGGCCCCGCAGCTGACGTACGCCGCGTCCGCCGAGGAGGCGGTGCGCGACGCCGACGTGGTGGTGCTGCTCACCGAGTGGCCGCAGTTCACCGGCCTCGACCCCGCTGCGATCGGCGAGCTGGTCGCGCGTCGCAGCATCATCGACGGCAGGAACTGCCTCGACCCCGCAGCCTGGCGGGACGCCGGATGGACGTACCGCGGACTCGGTCGCTGACCGCATCCGGAAATACCCCCGGTTCTGGGTGGGAAGAAACCCTCCGCAAAAAGTGAGGAATTGTTAGATTAGTCGTATGGCGACGTCTGGCAGCACCCCGTACACCCCGGCCGGGGCTCCGCCGCGCCCGCAGAAGAACCCCGCGAGGCGCAGGATGATCCTCTGGATCGTGGCCGCCGTCGTGTTCGTGCTGCTGCTCGTCGGCGCATGGGTGAGCATCCGGGGGCTGCTGGCGAAGAACGAGTTGGAGTCGGCGCTTCCCGCGGCCAAGCAGGTGCAGACCGCTGTGGTCGCCGGCGACATCGCCACGGCCAAGACCGCGGCGAAGACCCTGCGCACGCACGCGGCGGAGGCGGCCTCCCTGACCGGCGACCCCGTCTGGCGCGTCGCGGAGCTGGTGCCGCTGCTCGGCTCGAACCTCACGGCTGTGCGCGTCTCCGCCGCCTCCACCGACCAGCTCGCCTCCGAGGTGATCGACCCGCTGGTCGGGATCGCGAACCAGGTCGACCCTCGCGCGATCAAGCCGGTGGACAAGAAGATCGACCTCGCGCCGATCGCCGCAGCCAGGCCGGTGGTGGTGAAGGCGCAGCTCGCCTTCCACCACGCCAAGACCGAGGTGGACGGCATCGACACCGAGGGCACCATCCCTCAGGTGACCAGCGCGGTCGACCGGCTGCGCACCCAGCTCGGCAAGGCGGCGACCGTCGTGGATGCGGTGGGCAACAGTGCCCGTCTGCTGCCCCCGATGCTCGGGGCGGACGGGCCGCGCACCTACCTCGTGCTCGTGCAGAACCCGGCGGAGCTGCGCGCGACCGGCGGTCTCGTCGGCGCGCTCGCCCTCATCAAGGCCGACAACGGCGCGATCTCGCTCGAAGCGCAGTCCTCCGGAACGAGCATCGGCCCGTGGCCGGCTCCGGTGTCCGCGATCCCGGCGTCCACCCAGGGGCTGTACGGCCCGCTGCTCGCCCGGTTCATCCAGGATGTGAACCTCACGCCGCACTTCCCGCTCGCGGCCACCACGGCGGCCACGATGTGGAAGGAGACCCACGGAGGGGCGGTGGACGGCGTGCTCACGATCGACCCCGTCGTGCTCACCGGGCTGCTCAAAGCGACGGGACCCGTCGCGCTGCCGACGGGCGATATGCTCACCGCGGCGGACGCCATCCCGCTGCTGCTGAGCGAGAGCTACAAGAAGTTCGCGCTGCCCGAGCAGCAGGATGCGTACTTCGCCTCGGCCGCGACCGCCGTCTTCGACAGCGTCGCCTCCGGCAAGGCGGACGGCGGCGAGCTGGTGAAGGCGCTCGCGAACGCCGGAGCGCAGCGGCGTCTGCTGGTGTGGAGCGCGCATCCGGAGGAGCAGAAGGTGCTGGCACCGACGACGCTGTCCGGCGCGCTTCCCGCATCCGACGCGTCGACCGCCGGTCTCGGCGTGTATTTCAACGACGCCACCGGCGCCAAGATGGACTACTACCTCACCGCCAAGGTCGAGGCGGGCACGGCGATCTGCCGGGTGGACGGCAAGCCGACGAGCAGGATCACCGTCACGCTCACCAACAAGGCCCCGGCTGACGCCGGCACGACGCTGCCCGACTATGTCACCGGCGCAGGAACATACGGGGTGCCGCCCGGCAACATCCGCACACGCGTCGCCGTGTACGGAGCGACGGATGGCCTGCTCGTCTCGACCACCAGCGACGGGGCTCCGTACGCGACCATTTCCGGCACGGACGAGAAGCGGCCGGTGAGCGTCTTCACGGTCGAGCTGGCTCCCGGGGAGTCGAAGACGGTCAGTGTCGACCTGCTGAATGTGAAGCAGACGGAGCCCGGAATGGATGTGGAAGTCACACCGACGCTGCCGCGGACGTCCCCCGATGTGGGGGCATCCGGAAAGGTGTCGGTCGTTGCCCTGGACTGCGGCACGACGGTAAAGTGAGGAAACGTCAAGTTTGACGTACCCGTGCACTGATAGGCCTCCCCGAAAGGCTCCCCGAATGTCCAAGAAAGTTCTGGCAGCGCTGATCATCGGCGCTGCGATCGCCCTCGCGGCACCAGCCGCCGCCAACGCCGTCCCGTACACCCACGGCGGCGACTGCAGCATCAGCCCCACCACCGTCGCAGCCGGTGGCACGAGCACGATGACCTGCGCGCCCGGCACGTTCAAGCCGTCCGAGGGCGTCCAGTACGTCGTCTCCGGCAAGGACGCGTCCCAGGCCACCCTCAGCTCGGACCCCACGGCCACCCCCCAGGGCGGCTCGCAGGTCGAGGTCACCGTCCCGCAGGATGCGAGCGGCGCGTACACCGTCACGGCGACCGGCTCAACGAGCCAGGCCGCCTCCGCAGTGACCGTCACGGTGCTCCCCGCCGACGCTCCCGCATCCACCACGAGCTCCAGCTCGACCGGTCTCGCCTCCACGGGCTCGACCATCGGCTGGTACTTCGCCTGGATCGGCGGAGCACTGGTGGTCGTCGGCCTGATCGTGCTCTCGCTCATCGCGGCGGCACGCCGCAGGGCGAGCCAGTCCTGATCGCAGCGGAACGGGTGCGGCTCACAACGAGGTGAGCCGCACCCTTTCTCTCGAACGGGAAACTTCCCGCCTGGGGGAATCGCAGCACCGCGGCGGCGGTTGACTTCCACGTGACCACGCCAAGCCCTGCACCAGCACCCGTCCCGCTCAACGTCCTCGATCTGGCCAACCGGCCGTACGGGGGCACGAACGCGGACGCCGTGGCGGGCAGCGTCCGGCTCGCGCAGGCCGCGGAGGAGCTGGGCTACCAGCGCTTCTGGGTGGCCGAGCACCACGGGATGCCGGCCATCGCCTCCAGCGCGCCGGCCGTGCTCATCGCGGGGATCGCGGCCGCGACCTCGCGCATCCGGGTCGGCAGCGGCGGCGTGATGCTGCCGAACCACGCGCCGCTCGTCGTCGCCGAACAGTTCGGGACGCTCCGCGCGCTCTACGGCGACCGGATCGACCTCGGCATCGGCCGCGCGCCGGGAACGGACGGGGCGACGGCGATGGCCCTCCGCCGCAGCACAGAAGGTCTCGGCGTCGACGACTTCCCGCAGCAGCTGCTCGACCTGATCGGCTTCTTCACCGGCGGCATGAGCGACGCGAACCCGCTGCACAGCATCATCGCGGTGCCCGGCCTCGGCGACGCCCCGCAGATCTGGCTGCTCGGATCGAGCGGCTTCAGCGCGCAGGTCGCCGCCGCCCTCGGGCTGCCGTTCGCGTTCGCGCACCACTTCGCCGGCGACCACACCGAGGAGGCGCTCGACCTCTACCGCTCGCGGTTCGAGCCGAGCGAATCGCTCCGGGAGCCGCACACGATGATCGCCGTCAACGTGGTCTCCGACGACGACCCCGAGGTGGTGCGCGCCCTGTCGCTCCCCGGCCAGCTGTCCTTCCTCCGGATGCGCATGGGAGCCAAGCCGCAGCCGGTCAGCATCGAGGAGGCGCTGGCCTACGAGTTCAGCCCGCTCGAAGAGGAGTTCATCGCCGCCAGGAACGCCAGGCAGGCGGTCGGCACCCCGCAGGAGGTCAAGACTCGGCTCGAAGCGCTGCTCGCCTCCACCGGGGCCGACGAGCTGACGATCGCGTCCGGCGCTGCGACCGTGGATGGGCGCATCCGGTCGCTGGAGATCGTGCGGGACGTGCTCGGAGGCTCGGCAGGGTAGCGCTCCTCGGCGGCGCTGCGCCAGCACATGTCGACGAATGACACAGTGTTGCGCTATCCGTCGCACCGGTTGCTGCGCATCCTGAACGGCTTCTCTAGCGTGGTCGGACATCACCCGTCCGTGCACCCCCGAGGAGTCCCCCCATGCGTTCGCGCACCCTCCGCACCGCCATCGCAGCCACCGCTCTCGCGCTCTCCAGCGCCCTGGCGCTGACCGCGTGCGCCGGTTCGTCCACAGCCTCCACCGGTGAGAAGGTCACCGGCGGCACCATCGTCTACGCCCACCAGCAGGAGCCGGCGTGCGTGTTCGGCGGCTGGATCGAGCAGGCATACCTCTCGTACCAGGTGCTCGACAACCTCACCTCGCTGGATGCGGACCACAAGGTCGTCCCCTGGCTCGCCACCGCCTGGAAGCAGTCGGACGACGGCCTCACCTGGACCTTCACGCTCAAGAAGGGCGTGACGTTCACCGACGGCACCCCGGTGACCGCCGCCGCCGTCGCGTACAACTTCGACTACTGGGTCAAGGGCGGCAACAGCACGGCCAAGGTCTGGCTGAACGGCTACTACTCGTCCGCGAAGGCGGTCGACGACCAGACCCTGCAGGTGAACCTCTCGAAGCCGTACCCGCGGCTGGCGGACAACCTCAGCCAGGGCTACTTCGGCATCCAGTCGCAGCACGCGCTGGAGACCCGCACCAAGGAGCAGAACTGCGAGGCGCCGATCGGCTCCGGCGCGTTCGTGGTGAAGAAGTGGAACCGCGGGCAGGACATCGTCCTCACCCGCAACGCGAACTACACGTCCTGGCCGGCCAACGCGAAGCACACCGGCCCGGCCTACGTCGACGAGGTCGACTGGAAGTTCGTGGCGGACCCGACGACGCGCGTCGCCGCGCTGCAGAGCGGGCAGGTCGACGCGATCTACGACGTGCCGGCCATCCAGTGGAAGACGCTCAAGGAGGGCGGATACCAGCTGGAGAAGTACGTCACCCCCGGCCGCCCGCAGCAGATCTCGTTCAACACTCAGAAGGGTCCGTTCACCGACGAGAAGGTGCGCCAGGCGTTCGCGTACAGCCTCGACCGCAAGCAGATCGTCGACACCATCGGCCAGGGCGTCATCCCGGTCGAGGGCAACGGCGGCGTGAGCCAGGCGACCCCGGGATACAGCGAGAAGGCCGCGAACTGGTACCACCAGGACACCGCGAAGGCGAACGCGCTGCTGGATGCGGCCGGCTGGTCGCAGAAGAACAGCAAGGGCGTCCGCGTCAAGGACGGCAAAGCGCTCAGCGTGATCCTGCCGTACGGCGCAGGCTCGATCATCAACTCCGACGGCGCCGCCATTCTGCAGGGCGTGAAGGAGCAGGCGTCGAAGGTCGGCTTCGACGTGCAGCTCATCCCCGTGCCGCAGAGCGAGTTCTTCGCCGGGAAGTACTCGACGCCCGACGACCACGACCTGAGCGTCGGCTACTGGACCGCCGTGACCGCGGGCATCCTCTACATCAACTGGCGCCCGTCCACCGCCGACGACCCCAACTACGCCAACTCCGCCTTCTACAACGACCAGACGCTCGCGCAGTACATCCTCGACGGCAACTCCGCAGCGACCGTGGATGCGCAGAACGCCTCATACGAGAAGGCGCAGGACTACATCGCAGAGCACGCGCTCTCCATCGGCGTCTACGACAGGCTCAGCACCCTCGCGGTCTCGACGAAGCTCAAGGGCGTCTGGCAGGAGCACGCACAGGGAGGACCGACGTTCTATGACGCATACCTCACCAAGTAGCGAGACCGTCCAGGTCTCGCCGGCCGTCGCGGCCTCCTCCCCGATCGGGGAGGAGCCGCGGCGACCGCGCCGCACCCGGCGCGTGTTGTTCACGGTCGGCCGCAAGGTCGTGTCCGCCGTCGTGGTGCTCTGGGGCGCCGCCACGGTCGCGTTCTTCGCCCAGCTCGCCCTCCCCGGCGACAGGGCCACGGCCATCCTGAACATCCGGGCCGGTCAGGCGCAGCAGCGCACCCCGGCGGAGCTGGCGCAGATCAACGAGCAGTACGGCCTGCACCGCCCGGTGATCGTGCAGTACCTCGACTACCTGCGCGGCCTGCTGGCCGGTGACTTCGGCTCGTCGTACCAGCAGTACCGCCCTGTCACCGCGATCATCGGCGAACAGCTGGGCGCCACCGTGACCCTGTCGCTGACAGCGATCGTCTTCGCCTGGGTGCTGATGATCGTGTGGGTGACCGTCACCGCCGGTCGCGGCCCCCGCGTCGGCGCGCTCGGCGCCACCGTCGACGTGGTCGCGGCCGGGCTCCCCGCATACTGGCTCGGCATCATCCTGCTGCTGGTGTTCGGTCTCGGCCTGCGCTGGTTCCCGATCATCGGCGGCACCGGCGTGAACGGGCTGATCCTGCCCGCGCTCACCCTCGCCATCCCGCTCGCCGGGTTCATGGCGCAGAGCACGAGGGCCGAGTTCGAACGGGCGCTCGAACAGCCGTTCGTGCTGTCGGCCAGGATGCGCGGGATGGGCGAGTGGGGCATCCGGTTGCGGCACGTTCTGCGGCACGCGGTCATCCCCGCGATCACGCTCTCCGGCTGGGCGCTCGGTGCGACGCTGTCCGGCGCCGTCATCGTCGAGTCGATCTTCTCCCGGCCGGGCATCGGCTCGGTGCTCGTCGGGGCCGTGAACAACCAGGACCTGCCCGTCGTGGTCGGCATCGTCACGCTCGTGGCCGTCGTCTACGTGGTGGCGAATCTGCTCGTGGACATCGTCTACACCATCATCGATCCCCGGATGGACCTGTCATGACAGCACTCGGCACACCTTCCGTCGGCAGCGGAAACCGCGCATCCCGTGTCGGAGCGGCGGCCTCGGCCATCGCACGGCGCCCGTGGGGGCTCTACGTCGCGGTCGCCTTCGCGCTGCTCCTCGCCGTCGCCGCCTTCGCCCCGCAGGCGCTCACGGTGCACGCGCCGACCGCCATCGACTACGCCTCAGCGCTCAAGCCGCCGTCGTTCGCGCACTGGTTCGGCACGGACGAGTCCGGCCGCGACCTCTACACGCGCGTGGTCTGGGGCGCCAGGGAGTCGCTGCTGATCGGCCTCGGCGCCGCGGCGGTCGGCGTCGTCACCGCACTGATCCTCGGCTCGATCGCCGCGCTCGGCCCGAAGCCGGCCGCGGTCGTGGTCGACCGGTTCGTGGAGGTCATGTTCGCCTTCCCCGCCCTGCTGCTCGCGCTCCTGCTCATCGCCATCGCCGGACCGTCCGCCGCTACCGAGATCTTCGCGGTCGGTCTCGGCACGGCGCCCGGATACGCGCGCATGATCCGCGGGCAGATCCTCGGCGCCAGGAACTCCGGCTATGTCGAGGCGGCGACCGCCCTCGGGCACTCGCGCTGGCGCATCATCCGCGCGCACATCCTGCCGAACGCGCTGCGCCCGCTGGTCGCGGTGTTCGCCCTCTCCGTCGGCCAGTCGATCGTCTGGGCGTCCAGCCTGTCGTTCCTCGGCCTCGGCGTCGCCCCTCCGTCGTCGGAGTGGGGCGCCCTGCTCGACGCGGGCCGCGCGTACATCACCCAGGCCTGGTGGCTCGTGGTGGTCCCCGGACTGGTCATCGTCGCCGTGGCGCTCGCCGCGACCACGATCGGCCGCCACCTCCAACTCCGTCTCGAGAAAGGAGAGCGCTGATGAGCGTCACCCAGGAGAGCCCAGCGGCCGCGGACAGCGTGGTCGACGAACTGGACTGGCCGGCCACCCGGCTCCGCGTCCAGAACCTCAGCACCGCGTTCCGCATCGACGGCGCCGTGCGCCAGGTCGTGTCCGGCGTCTCGTTCGACCTGCTGCCCGGCCAGTGCGTCGCGATCGTCGGCGAGTCCGGCTCCGGTAAGAGCGTCACCGCGCGGTCGATCGTCGGTCTCGCCGGCCGCAACGCGATCGTCGACGCCGACGTGCTCGAGATCCACCACGAGGACGTGCGGTCGTTCACCCCGCGTCAGTGGAGGCGCATCCGGGGCAGGGACATCGGCTTCGTGCTGCAGGATGCGCTGGTCTCGCTCGACCCGCTGCGCCCGGTCGGCCAGGAGATCGCAGAGGCGCTGCGGCTGCACGGCTGGGGCGACAGAGCGGCGAGGAAGCAGCGTGTGCTCGACCTGCTCGAACGGGTCGGTGTGCCGTTCCCCGCCGTGCGGGCGCGTCAGCGGCCGGACCAGCTCTCCGGCGGGCTGCGCCAGCGCGCGCTGATCGCCACCGCCATCGCCCTCGACCCCGACATCGTGATCGCGGACGAACCGACGACGGCGCTCGACGTCACGGTGCAGTCGCAGGTGCTCGCCCAGCTCGAACGGATGAAGGCGCGCGGCGCATCGGTCATCCTGATCAGCCACGACCTGTCCGTCGTCGCCCGCCTGGCCGACCACATCCTGGTGATGCGCGGGGGCCAGGTGCTCGAACAGGGCAGTATCGCATCAGTGCTCGGCTCCCCGCAGCACGAGTATACGAAGGCGCTCATCGCCGCGGTGCCGAGCGAGGCCACGCGGGGCACCCCGCTGAGCCCGGCGTCTCCGCCGTTCCCCGAGGTGCGGGATGCGGTCGCCGGCGCGGCTCAGGATGCTCCCGTCCCCGAGGCGCCCGTGCTCCAGGCCACCGACCTGGTCAAGCGGTTCCACACGGCGGACGGCACGGTCACCCGCGCCGTCGACGGCGTCTCGTTCGCGCTCGCGGCGGGGGAGACCCTCGGCATCGTCGGGGAGTCCGGCTCCGGCAAGAGCACGACGGCCAGGCTCGCCCTCGGGCTCGAAAGCCTCGACGGGGGAGATGTGCGCCTGCTCGGTCAGGCGTGGTCGAGCCTGAGCGAGCGCAAGCGCCGTACGCTCCGGCGTCGCATCTCCGTGGTCTACCAGGACCCGCTGAGCTCGTTCGATCCGCGCTGGAACGTCGAGCGCATCCTGCTGGACGCCCTCCGCGGCGAGCGGTTCGCCGATGCCGCGGCGAGGAAGGCGCGCCTGGTCGAGCTGCTGCGGCAGGTCGGGCTCACCGCCGACGTGCTCGGCCGGTTCCCGCTGCGCCTCTCCGGCGGCCAGCGGCAGAGGGTCGCCATCGCGCGCGCCCTCGCGCCCCGCCCGGCCGTGATCGTGCTCGACGAGGCCGTCTCTGCACTTGATGTGACCATCCAGGCCCAGATCCTCGACCTGCTGGTCGCCCTGCAGCGCGAGTCCGGCGTCGCGTACCTGTTCATCTCGCACGACCTCGGCGTGATCAGCCACCTGAGCGACCGCGTTCTCGTGATGAAGGACGGCGTGGTGGTCGAGCAGGGGAAACCTGACGACATATTCCTCCGCCCCCAGCACCCGTACACGCGAGACTTGATCGCAGCGATCCCCGAATTCGACCCGGCATCGTTCGCCGGGCGGCAGAACGACAGCGCGCGCGTCGCGCAGGAAGGCGCCTGAGACCCATGCCAGAGCGCAAACAGCTGTTCCTCAACCTGTTCGAGATGGCCTGCGTGAGCCATATCACCCACGGGCTCTGGCCGCTGCCCGGCAACAACAGGGAGCGCTTCGCCGACCTCGACTACTGGACGGAGCTCGCCCAGATCCTGGAGCACGGCGGCTTCGACGGCGTCTTCCTCGCCGACGTGATCGGCGCGTACGACGTGTTCCGCGGCGGCCCGGAGACGGCGCTGCGCGAGGGCCTGCAGAGCCCCAACATCGACCCGCTGCTCGTGATCCCCGCGATGGCCGCCGTCACCAAGCGCCTCGGTTTCGGGGTGACCTTCTCGACCACCTACGAGCCGCCGTTCGCGTTCGCCAGGCGCATGTCCACCCTCGACCACCTCACCAAGGGGCGGGTCGGCTGGAACGTCGTCACCTCCTACCTGCCCAACGCCGCCCACAACTTCGGGCTCGACGGCGAGGTGCCGCACGACCTTCGCTACCAGTACGCCGACGAATACGTGGACGTGCTCTACAAGCTGTGGGAGGGATCGTGGGACGACGACGCGGTGGTCGCCGACCGCGAGCGCCGCATCTTCACCGACCCGTCGAAGGTGCGCTACATCGACCACGTCGGAGACCGCTTCACGG
Source organism: Leifsonia sp. NCR5 (assembly GCF_002105485.1). Classification (NCBI taxonomy): domain Bacteria; kingdom Bacillati; phylum Actinomycetota; class Actinomycetes; order Micrococcales; family Microbacteriaceae; genus Leifsonia; species Leifsonia sp. NCR5. The sequence continues at coordinate 158,814 of NZ_NCSR01000008.1, read as the reverse complement.
TCGCTGGGCCGCACATCGTGCATCCCTCTCCCCAGCGGACGCCCGTGATGTTCCAGGCGACCGGGTCGCCGGCCGGCATCGAGTTCGCCGGCCGCCACGCGGAGGTCGTCTTCACCGGGGGCCGCACCAGCGAGGAGTTCCGCCGGAACGCCGACGGGATGCGCGACGCGGCGGAGCGCCACGGCCGGGGCAGGGACGCGGTCAAGTTCATCGCGATGGCCGGGGTGATCGTCGGGCGCACGGAGGAGGAGGCCGCGGACAAGTGGCGGCTCTACCAGCAGCACTCGAGCCTCGACGGCATCCTCGCCCACAGCAGCCTGCCCGTCGACCTCACCGCGTTCCCGCGCGACATCACCGTGCGCGAGGCCCTGCTGCGGGCCGAGTTCCCGGCAGAGCGCGTCCCGTTCCTCCCACTGGACAGGACGGTCGGCCAGGCGCTCGACTTCATCGGAGGCAACCGCGACGACCGCTTCCTGGTGGTCGGCACCGCCAAGACGGTGGCGGACGAGATCGAGCGCTGGCTCGACGAGGACGGCCTCGACGGCATCAACCTCCGCCAGTACCACTCGTTCGACACCGCCCGCGATTTCGCCGAACTGGTCGTGCCGGAGCTGCGCAAGCGCGGCCGTCTGCCCGAGGAGGGTGCGCATCTCGGGACGCTGCGCGAACGGCTGTTCGGCGCGGGGAACAGCCGCCTGCCGGACGACCACATCGGAGCCCGCTACCGTGGGGGAGCGAACCTGGACAACCCGGTCGGGCCGCTGCAGCTCGGCACAGCGAACGTCGGGTCGTTCTGATGGCGGACGAGCGCAGGATCTCGGTGGTCGGCGTCAGCGGCAGCCCGACGCATCCCTCGCGCACGACGGTGCTCGTGCGGGAGGTGACGGAGGCGTTCGCCGCCGCGGTGGGCGGTACGGCCACCACGGTCGAGCTGGCCCCGCTGCTCGGCCAGCTGAGCCTCGGGCCGTTCCGCAACAGCCTCGGCCCCGACGCGATCGCAGCGCTCGAAGCGGTCGAGGCGGCCGACATCGTGGTCGTCGGCTCCCCGGCGTACCGGGCGACGTACACCGGCCTGTTCAAGCTGTTCTTCGACCACGTCGGGCAGTATGCGCTGGTCGACAAGCCGATCGTGCTCACCGCCACCGGCGGCAGCGAACGTCACGCCCTCCTGGTGGAGCACCAGATGCGGCCGTTGTTCGGCTTCTTCCAGTCGCTCACCCTGCCGCTCGGCATCTACGCGAGCGAGCGCGACTTCACCGACTACGCCGTCTCGTCCGACGACCTGCGCGCCAGGATCGACACCTCCATCGCCAGGACGCTGCCGTACATCCGCACCCACATCGACCCGCACGCGGAGGAGCTGACGGTCGACTTCGCCCGCCCCGACGCGTTCTAGGCGCGCCCCGCGCCGCACGAGATACCAGAAACTGCGCCCGAATGCGCCGAATCCGGCGCAGTTACTGGCATCTCGTCATCTACCGGAACGCCGCCGCGATTCGTCCCGCCGCGGCGACGAGCACGTCGGCCACGTGCTCCTCGTCCAGTGGATGCGGCAGGTACAGCACCGCGATCGCGGCCGACCTGCCGTGCGGGAGGGCGAGAGGGACCGCGATCGAGTACAGCCCGGGCAGCACCTCGTCGTGGCTGCGCTCGAAGCGCTGCGGAGGGAACTCGTCCGGGTGCAGCAGCGAGCGGATGACGCGCCCCGGCGCACCCTGCCCGATCGCGTGACGGCTGCCCGGCCGCTGCGCCACCGTGGTCTCCGCGTGCCGCGGCTCGGCGCTGGTCAGCGTGACGGCGACCTCGCCGTCGAAGCTGACCAGGAAGGCGGTCATCCCGAGCTCGTCCGCCACAGCGGCCAGCTCGGGGGCCGCCGCCGTCTGCAGGCTCCTGGCCGCACCGCGCGCGAGTGACGCCAGCCGCGCGCCGAGTTCGAGCTCGCCGGACGGCGACCGCTCCACGAAGCCGTGCTGCTCGAGCGTCTTCACCAGCCGGTACGCCATCGAGCGATGGATGCCCAGCCGGTTCGCGAGTTCCGGCACGCTCAGCGATGCTCCGTCTTCGCCGATCATGGCGAGGGCGCTGAGGCCGCGGGCCAGGGTCTGCGATCCGCCCTCGGCCTGCGCTTGCGCGCCTGCGGTGTTCGACATCCGGATCCCTTCGTTGCGCGTGTTCGCACGTGCGTCTTGCGACGCTCCGCGACGACAACTAGCATCGTATCTATAGTTGCAACGATGTCGCAACTATAGGTACAACAAGCTTTGTTCAATGAGGAGCACCGAGATGCAGATCCACCACCGCGGTTACGTCGACCACGACCCCCGCATCAAACCCGCGGAGGGGCACGGGATCGACCGGCCGACGGAGATCCCCGACCGGATGGATGTGCTCATCGTCGGAACGGGCCCCGCCGCCGTCGCCGTCACCGCGCAGCTCTCCCGCTTCCCGTCCATCGACGCACGCGCCATCGAGCAGCGCCCCGGCCGCCTGGCCGTCGGGCAGGCCGACGGCATCCAGGCGCGCTCCGTCGAGACCTTCCAGGCGTTCGGGTTCGCGAACGAGGTGGTCGACGAGGCATACCGCAACGTCGAGATGTGCTTCTGGAAGCCGGACGCCGCCGACCCGTCCCGCATCGTCCGGGTCTCCCGCGCAGCGGACGACGCGACGGGGATCAGCGAGTTCCCGCACATCTACGTGAACCAGGCCCGCATCCTCGACTACTTCCTGCGCGACGCGGAGCGCGCCCCCGGCCGCATCGTGCCCGACTACGGCGTGGAGTTCGTCGACCTGACCATCCACCAGGGCGCGGAATACCCGGTCGAGGCGCGCATCCGGTACGTGGCGGGGGAGCGTGCAGGCGAGGAGCGCACGGTGCGCGCGAAGTACCTGGTCGGCGGCGACGGGGCGAGGAGCAGGGTGCGCGCCTCCCTCGGCCACCACCTGCACGGCGAGGCGGCGATGCATGCCTGGGGCGTGCTCGACGTGCTCGCGAACACCGACTTCCCGGACATTCAGGTCAAGTGCTCGATCCAGTCGCACGGGGCGGGCAGCATCCTGCTCATCCCGCGCGAGGGCGGCTACCTCGTGCGCATGTACGTCGACCTGGGCGAGGTCGACGGGGCGGACGCCGGCGCCATCCGGTCCACCCCGGTGGATGCGATGATCGCCAGGATCAACACGATCATCGCCCCGTATTCGCTCGACGTGCGCGAGGTCGCCTGGTCGTCGGTGTACGAGGTCGCCCACCGGATCACGGACGGCTTCGACGACGTGCCCGCCGAGCTGCGCGGCGAACGGACGCCGCACGCGTTCATCATGGGCGACGCCTGCCACACCCACTCGGCGAAGGCCGGGCAGGGCATGAACGTGTCCATCCAGGACGGCTTCAACCTCGGCTGGAAGCTCGCAGCGGTGCTCGAAGGGCGCGCGCCAGAATCGCTGCTGTCGACCTACGAGGACGAGCGCAAGGTCGTCGCCCAGAACCTCATCGACTTCGACAAGGAGTGGTCGGACATGCTGGCTCGCCCGGCCGACTCGTGGGACGACCCCGGCGAGCTGGAGCGCTACTACGTCTCCACGTTCGAGTTCCCCGCCGGCTTCATGACGCAGTACGCCCCGTCGATGATCACCACCGGCGACGAGCACCAGGCGCTCGCTCCTGGTTTCCCGCTCGGCAAGCGCTTCAAGTCGGCCGAGGTGATCCGTCGCGCGGACAACCGCTGGCGCCACCTCGGGCACCTGCACGAGGCGGACGGCCGCTGGCGCGTCTACGTCTTCGCCGACACCGCGGCGCCCGCGCTCACCGGCACACCCACCGCCGACTTCGCCGAGTGGTGGCGCACCGATCCGGCCTCCCCGTGGATGCGCTTCACGCCGTCCGGAGGCGACGACGACGCCACCTTCGACACGAAGGTCATCTACCAGCAGGACTACACGCTGGTCGAGCCGGGCGACGTGCCGGCCGTCTTCAAGCCGGTGAAGGTGCCGTACGGCCTGATCGACCTCAACCAGGTCTTCGCCGCCGGCCACGGCCGCGACATCTTCCGCGACCGCGAGCTCAGCAGGGACGGCGTGATCGTCGTGGTGCGTCCCGACCAGTACGTGGCCGGGATATTCCCCGTGGATGCGCGGAACGAGCTGGCGGCGTTCTTCGACGGCAACATGCTGCCGGTGCGACGGTAGCGGTTCGGCTTTTGGCGCGTCAGCTGCTCAGGAGTGCGCGGGCGACCGGCCAGGCGCCGTCCGACCAGTTCGAGAGCACGCTGACGCTCCGCCCGGTCGCCGGGTCGTGGCTTCCGTAGTACGAGACCCCGGCGTCGTACCCTTCGAGCGCGACCCGGCCGCCGTCGTCCAGCCAGAACCCGGTGCCGTATGCGCGGCTGCCCTCGACGCCCGCGCTGGTCGGCGCGCTGAGCAGCGCGACGGTCTCCTTGGACACGATCGCCCCCGCGAACAGCGCACGCCAGAACCTGCTCAGGTCGCCCGCCGTCGCGTACGCGCCGCCGTCGCCGGCGCCCCGCACCGGGAGGTGCAGCACGTTCGTGCGGTCGCCATCGCCCGGCGCGAACAGGTAGCCGACGGCCGCGCCGCTCGGCAGCGCATCGGACCGGAAGTAGCCGCTGTTCCGCATCCCGGCCGGCTCGAACACCCGCTGGGCGACGAGGTCGGCGAACGGGGTGCCGCTCACCCGTTCCGCGATGATCGACAGCACCACGAACCCGCCGTTGCAGTACGCGAACCGCTCGCCGGGCGGGAACACCTGCGGGAAGCCATCCACGACGGGGAGGAAGTCCGCTGCGTTCACCAGAGTGTGCACCGGCACGGTCATCACGTAGTCGGTGATCGCGCCGTCATCGCCTTCGTCGAGATAGTCTCCGATGCCGGAGCGGTGCGTCAGCAGGTGCCGCACGGTGACCAGTGGGTCGATGAGCGGCAGATCGTCGCCCAGCAGCTCCCTCACCGGGGTGTCGAGCGCGAACGCTCCGTCCTCCACCAGCGACAGCACCGCGAGTGCCGTGAACCCCTTGCTCCCGCTCGCGAGCGCGAACGCCGTCTCCACCGAGTTCGGGATGCCCCACCGCCGGTCGGCGAGGCCGCGCACCACCCGCAGTTCCTCCACGCCGTCGACGTCGACCGTGACCACCCCGCTGAAACCCTCGGACTCGGCCACGGCATCCACGTCGTCGAACATGCCCCCAGGCTATCGGCACGGGCTGCCGAGACGCCGGAAACAGAAATGCCGGAGCATTGACATGCTCCGGCATTTTCTTGTCGGGGTGACAGGATTTGAACCTGCGACCTCTTCGTCCCGAACGAAGCGCGCTACCAAGCTGCGCCACACCCCGATTGGCCCGTAGGCCTCAATAAGAATACACGAGCTTGGGGGGTGCTCGTGACCACTCAGGCCGATGCGGTGAGCGTCACGAGCGTCGCCTCCGGGCGGCACGCGAAGCGCACCGGCGCGTAGGTCGACGTTCCGAGGCCGGCAGACACGTTGAGGAACGCCGAGCGGAACGCGTGACGCCAGATGCTCAGGCCCTTGACCTGGCTGCGCGGGATGTCGCAGTTCGTGACCAGCGCGCCGAAGCCGGGGACGCAGACCTGACCGCCGTGCGTGTGCCCGGCGAAGATCATAGAGGCGCCGTAGGTGACGAACGCGTCGAGGACGCGGCGGTACGGGGAGTGGGTGACGCCCAGCGTGACCGTGGGGCGGGCGGGACGCGGCGCATCCTGCGGCCACAGCGAGTCTTCGCCGTAAGGGTCGTTCTCGCGCAGCTCGTCCAGCGCGCCAGGGATGGCTTCCACCCTGTCGAAGTGGATGTGCGGGTCGTTGACCCCGAAGAACTCCAGGTGGGTGCCGCGCACATCCACTGTTCCGGCCGCGTTGTTCAGGTCGAGCCAGCCGAGGCTGCGGAAGTACGCGGTGAGGGCGGCGTTGTCGAGCCGGGGAGCGGTCGACGCCTTCTTGGTGGACGGGCCGACGAAGTACTTGAGCGGGTTTTTGCGCTGCGGCCCGAAGTAGTCGTTGGAGCCGTGCGCGAAGACCCCGGGGATGCCCTCGAAGCGCTCGAACGCGCGCTCGATGCCGGTGAGCCCGTCGGCGTGGCCGAGGTTGTCCCCGGTGTCGACGATCAGGTCGGGCTTGAGGTCGGCGAGCGACCGCACCCACTCCTGCTTGTCGTGCTGCCACGGCGCCATGTGCAGGTCGGAGAGGTGCAGCACCCTGATCGACTCGGCCCCGGCGGGCAGCACGGGGACCGTGACGCGCCGGAGGGTGAACAGGCGGCGCTCGACCAGCGAGCCCCACGCGAACGCGGCCGCACCGGCCGCGGCGAGCACACCGAGTGCTGTGCCCGCCGCGTGCAGGCCGGAACGGCCCGCCACTACTTTCCTACCCCGGGCGACGGCTCGGCGGCGGCGATCTTGAGGGTCACCGTGGATCCGGGCTTTGCTGGCGTGCCAGCACCCGGGTCCATCGCCTCGACGATCCCGTCCTTGTTGCTTCCGCCGGTGACCTTCACGCTGAACTGGCTGAGCGCCTTCTGCGCGTCGGACAGTTTCTGCCCGACCACATTCGGCAGGGGTACGAGGGACCCGTTGCTGGTGTAGATCGTCACGCCGTTGCCCTTGGTGACCGAGGTGCCGGCGGCCGGGTCGGTCCCGGCGACGGTGCCAGCGGGGGCAGCCGAGTCGACCGCGGTGCCATCGACACCGTCGAGGCCGAGGCCGTTCAGGATCGACTTGGCGTCGGCGGGCGACTTGCCGGTGAGGTCGGGGATGGTGACCTGTGCGCCCTGCAGCAGCTTGTTGTCCGGGCGCGGGAAGTCATCTCCGCCGTACTTGTTCACGGCCGTCGTCATGACGGCGTTCATGACGTTGTCGCGCAGACTGGCTGGACTGCTGCCGTGGGTCGGATAGATCCGGCGCATGTCCGTGTCACCCTCGATGTTCCCGACCCAGTACGCGCCGGCGACCTTCGTCGTCGCCGCGATGAGCCAGAGCTGTTTGTTGCCGTCGGTGGTTCCGGTCTTGCCGAGCATGTCGACTCCGGTGGTGTTCGTTCCGGAGGCGGTGCCGCCCTCGATCGGACCCTTCAGCGCGTATGCCATGGCTCGAGCGACAGCCGGGTCGACCGACTGCGTGCACTTGGAGGCCGGCGGCGCGATCTCCTTGCCATCGCCGCTGACGATCTTGTCGATCGCGATGGGCGTGCAGGTGAGGCCGTTGTTCGCGATCCCCGCGAAGGCGGTCGCCATCGTCAAAGGCGCCACGTTGTTGGTGCCGAGGACGGAGGCGGGGTTGCTCTTCAGCGGCACTCCGGCCGCGTCGTGCACACCGAAGGCCTCCGCATCCTTCTTGATCTCGCACAGGTCGAGCTGCAGGGCCATCGCCACGAACGCGGTGTTGATCGAGTTGGTGGTCGCATTCTGCGCTGTGCGGTATCCCTCTTCACCCGGCGAGTCGTTGGTGGGCCGCCACGAGCCGCCCCACTGGCCGCACGAGTCCTTGAACTGCGACTGGTTGTACGTGCGCACGTTGGCGTTCACCGACTCGTACAGCGAGTGGCCCTGTTTCAGCCACTCCGCCAGCGTGAACACCTTGTACGTCGACCCGACCTGGAAACCGTTCGAGCCGCCGTAGTCGAGGTCGGTGCTGTAGTTCACCGAGGTGTACGCGGGGTCCATCAGCACATCCGGGTCTTGGCTGTAGTGCTTGTTCTGCGCCATGTAGAGCACGCGTCCCGTGCCCGGCTGAACGCCGACCAGCGAGGCACCGAGCTGAACGTCGCCGTACGTCGGCGGCACGTAGCTCGCCATCGTCTCTTCGGCCGTCTGCTGCAGCGTGAGGTCGATCGTGGTGTAGATCTTGTATCCGCCGCGGTTGAAGTTCGCCGCGCGGGTGTCTTTGTCCGCTCCGAACGACGGGTCGTTCTGCACGATGCGCTGCACGTAGTCGCAGAAGTACGCGGAGCCGCCCGCCGTCTGGCAACCGCGGACCGACGGGGTGATCACCGGCGTGACCGGCGTCTTCACCGCCTCGTCGTACTGCACCTTGGTGAGCTTCTTGTACTGGTACATCTTGTTCAGGATGTAGTCGCGGCGCTCTTTGTTCTTCGCGTACCCGTTCGCAGCGCCGTTGCTCTTGCTGTCCGGGCTGTCGATCTTGAGCGTGGTCGGCTCGTTCACGATCGCGATCAGGCTCGCTGCCTGTGCGGGCGTGAGCGCGGCGGCCGAGGTGTTGAAGTAGTACTTCGCAGCGGCCTCGATGCCGTACACCGAGCCGCCGAATCCGGCGATGTTGAGGTAGCCGGCGAGGATGTCGTCCTTCGAGTACTTCTTCTCGACGCCGATCGCGTACTTCATCTCCTTGACCTTGCGGTCGGGCGAGACGCCCGTGGAATCGACGACGCAGGTCTGGTACTTGGCCTTCTGTTCCTTGGTCTTGACCGGCATGGCCTCGCACTTCTGCAGGAGCACGTTCTTCACGTACTGCTGCGTGATCGAGGATCCACCCTGCACATCGTGGCCGACGACGGTCGACAGCACACCGCGCATGGTGCCCTGGATGTCGACGCCGCCGTGGGAGTAGAAGCGGGGGTCCTCACCGGCGATGGCTGCGTCTTTCGCGGCCTGGGAGATCTGGCTGAACGTGACGGGCAGACGGTTCTGCGAGTAGAACGTCGCGAGCTGGACGTCCTGGTCGCCGTTCTTGGCGTAGATGGTGGTCGGCTGGGCGAGCTGGCCGATCTCGAGGTACTCGGGAAGGCCTTCGAAGACGCCGATGCTGTCGTTGGCGGCCATCCCCGTGACCGCGATCGCGGGGGTCACGGCGGCCGTGACAAGGAGGCCTGCGACGGCACTCATGCCGACGAACGCGCCGACGGCGCCGAGCACACCTCTAGCCCGTGGTTTTTTGGCAGACATAGGATCAGGGTAGGTGATAAACCTGATAAACCCCCCGAACGCAAGGAGCACAATGCCGCGCTGGGAATACCTCACGACGCCTCTGATCGTCCACAACACCGCCGCGATCCTCAACAACTGGGGCTCGGAAGGGTGGGAGCTGGTGCAGGTCGTCACCGGTCCGGAGGGCGGCCTCGTCGCCTACCTGAAGCGCCCGATCATCGACGGGGACGACGCCTGATGGCCGCCATCGAAGCCCGGCTGGCCGAGCTCGGCATCCAGCTCCCGGATGTGGTGCCGCCCGTAGCCGCATACACCCCGGCCGTCGTCGACGGCAACCACGTCTACACCTCCGGCCAGCTCCCGATGGTGTCCGGCGCCCTCCCCGCCACCGGCAAGGTCGGCGACGGCCACGGGCTCGTCCCGGCCGACGACGCCAAGGAGTACGCCCGCACCTGCGCGCTCAACGCCCTGGCTGCCGCGAAGAGCGTCATCGGCTCGCTCGACCGCGTGACCAGGATCGTGAAGGTCGTCGGCTTCGTCGCCTCCGACCCCTCGTTCACCGGCCAGCCGGGGGTCATCAACGGAGCGTCTGAGGTGCTCGGCGAGATCTTCGGCGACGCAGGCGTCCACGCCCGCTCGGCCGTCGGCGTCTCCGTCCTCCCGCTGGACTCGCCGGTCGAGGTCGAACTGATCCTGTCGTTCGAGTAGGACGTATCCCGTACGACGGCATCCCGTACGACGGAGGGGCCCGCATCCGGTGTGGATGCGGGCCCCTCTGCGTGAACGGGCTGCGCTAGGACAGCTTGCTCTGGATCGAGCTCATCACGGCGGTGTCCGCGAGCGTCGTGGTGTCCCCGACCTCGCGGCCCTCTGCGACGTCGCGCAGGAGGCGCCGCATGATCTTGCCGGAGCGCGTCTTCGGCAGCTCGGTGACGATGAAGATCTCCCTGGGGCGGGCGATCGCGCCGATCTGCTCGGTGACGTGCTTGCGCAGCTCGGCGGCCACATCCATCGCCTCGGCCTGCTCCAGCTGGTTCTGCTTGATGATCACGAACGCGACGACGGCCTGGCCGGTGGTCTCGTCCGCTGCTCCCACCACGGCAGCCTCGGCGGTGAGTGGATGCGCGACCAGCGCAGACTCGATCTCCGCCGTCGAGAGGCGGTGGCCGGAGACGTTCATGACGTCGTCGACACGGCCCATCAGCCAGATCTCGCCGTCCATGTCGTAGCGGGCGCCGTCGCCGGCGAAGTACTTGTCGCCGAACTTCTCCCAGTACGTCTCCTTGAACCGCTCGGGGTCGCCCCAGATGCCGCGCAGCATGCTCGGCCACGGCTCGGTGACGACGAGCAGGCCGCCCTGGTCCTTGCCGACGGGAACGCCGGCCTCGTCGAGGATGTCGATCGAGATGCCGGGGAGCGGCACCTGCGCAGAGCCCGGCTTCAGCGTCGTGACGCCCGGAAGCGCGGACACCATGATCGCGCCGGTCTCCGTCTGCCACCAGGTGTCGACGACCGGGGTGGTGTTCCCGCCGATGACGTCGCGGTACCACATCCAGGCTTCCGGGTTGATGGGCTCACCGACCGACCCGAGCACGCGCAGGCTCGACAGGTCGAACTTCTGCGGGTGCTGGCGGCCGATCTTCATGAACGAGCGGATCGCGGTCGGCGCCGTGTAGAAGATGGAGACCTTGTACTTCTCGATGATCTCCCACCAGCGGCCGGGATGCGGCGTCTCCGGGGTGCCCTCGTAGAGCACCTGGGTCGCGCCGTTGGCCAGGGGGCCGTAGACGACGTAGCTGTGACCGGTGATCCAGCCGATGTCGGCCGTGCACCAGTAGACGTCGGACTCCGGGTGCAGGTCGAAGACGTTCTTGTGCGTGAACGCGGCCTGCGTGAGGTAGCCGCCCGAGGTGTGCAGGATGCCCTTCGGCTTCCCGGTCGTGCCCGAGGTGTAGAGGATGAACAGCGGCTGCTCCGCCTCGAACGATTTGGCGACGTGGTCGGCGTCGACCTGGGCGATCTCGTCGTGCCACCACAGGTCGCGGCCGTCCGTCCACTCCACGTCGTTCTCGCCGCGCTTGACGACGAGCACGTGCTCGACGGTGGTGTCGCCGGACGCGAGGGCCGCATCCACGGCGTTCTTGAGCGGGAAGACCTTGCCCTTGCGCCATCCGCCGTCCGCCGTGATGACGAGCTTCGCCGATGCGTCGTCGATGCGCGACCGCAGGCTCTCCGCGCTGAACCCGCCGAAGACGACAGAGTGCACGGCACCGATGCGGGCGACGGCCAGCATCGCGATGACCGCCTCCGGGATCATCGGAAGGTAGATCGCGACCCTGTCGCCTGCGGTGATGCCGAGGCTGGTCAGCAGGTTGGCGGCCTTCTTGACCTCCGCGGTCAGTTCCGCGTAGGTGATCGAACGGCTGTCCCCCGGCTCACCCTCCCAGTGGATGGCGATGCGGTCGCCGTTGCCGGCGAGGACGTGCCTGTCGAGGCAGTTGTACGCCACGTTGAGCTCGCCGTCGTCGAACCACTTCGCGAAGGGCGGGTTGGTCCAGTCGAGGGTGCGCGTGAACGGCTTGTGCCAGTGGAGGAGTTCACGGGACTGGTCGGCCCAGAATCCGAGGCGGTCGGCGGCGGCACGCTCGTAGAGCTCGGCTGTCGCGACCGCGTTTGCCGCGAACTCTTCGCTGGGTGCGAATCGGCGTGCTTCGTGCAGCAGATTGTCGATTGTGTTGCTCATGGGGAGTCTGTTCGCTCCTTTGCGATGCTGAATGGTCAAGTCGTGGCGCGACAATCCACGACTCTACAACCTGGCGGTGACCACCTCGACGAAGACTTGCGTTTGCATTGATTGTGCGTAAACTGTTTCTCGGCCGAATATTAATTCTGGCGTGCGGCGCAAACGATTCCCCCCAATCATGCGCCGCAGTGGCCGCACCTGTTCCCCCCAATAGGTGCGGCCCCCCTCTTTTTAACCGGCCTTTCCGGTTGCAGCTCTCCACAGGTCGCTCGGTCGCGGAGTTCTCCACGGGTTTCGTGGGGTCCTGCGCCGGGTGCTGGGCGATACGTAGCGTCGGGGTATGAAGACGAGACGTAGAGAGAATGTGGCCGGGCGGGATGCGCTTGGCGCGATGGATCCCATCGAGACGGTGGACGCTGTGGAGCGATCACGCCCGCCCAGCGCCGACCGCGGCCTCTGGCGGACCTTCGGCCCACTGGCGCCGTACCTGCTGCGCGACGACATCACCGACCTCTTCATCACGGCCGGTGGCGCGCTCTGGGCAGACGGCGGACCGCGCGGCCTCCGGCGCATCGACGGCTGGACCTCCGACGAACGCACCACCAGAGACCTCGCCGTGCGCCTCATCGCAAGCGGCGGCAGGCACATCGACGAGGCGACGCCGTTCGTCGACGTCCGCCTCCTCGACGGCGTGCGCGTCCACGCCGTGCTGCCGCCCGTCTCGACCGGTGGCACGCAGCTGTCCGTGCGCATCCCGCACCAGCGCGTGCTGCTGTTGCCCGGCCTGCTCGCCGACGACGCGATCACCCCCGCCCAAGCGGAGACGCTGTTGCGGGCGATCGCGGCTCGCACCAACCTGCTCGTCACCGGGGCCGGCGGCGCAGGCAAGACCACCATGCTCGGCGCCCTCCTGTCCCACGCGCCCCCGAACGAGCGGATCGTCACGATCGAGGACGTCGCCGAACTCCGCATCGCACACCCGCATGTGGTCGGCTTGCAGACCAGGCAGCCCAATCTCGAGGGAGCGGGCGGCGTCGACCTCCGGCGACTCGTCAGGGAGGCGCTCAGGATGCGTCCCGACCGCCTCGTCCTCGGCGAGTGTCGAGGCAGCGAGGTGGTCGACCTCCTCGCTGCCTTGAACACCGGCCACGACGGCGGGGCAGGAACCCTCCACGCCAACGCGCTCGCCGACGTCCCCGCCCGCCTCGAAGCACTCGGCGCTCTGGCCGGACTCGGCGAGCGTGCCCTCGCACGACAGGCGGTCAGCGGCATCGGGATGCTCGTCCACGTCGAGCGGGTGGATGGCGTACGTCGCGTGGCCGGGTTCGGCCGCCTGACGGTGGCCGCCGATGGGCGTCTCGCCGTGGTGGAGGAGGGTGACGGGGTCGGTGCGTCGACCGCGGGTGCGCGGTGAGGAGGGCCGGCGTGGTCGTCGCGCGGTTGCCGGGCCAGGCGAAGCGGCTGAACAGCTGGCGGAGTTGGTGGAGGAACTCGTCGCGCTGCTGGAAGCCGGGGTGACGCCCACGGCGGCTTGGGGGTACGTGCGGGAGTTCTCCGCGCATCCACTCGTCGTGCGGGCGGTCGTGCGGATCGAAGCGGGCGAGCGCGTCGCCGACGCACTTGTGGCTGCATCAGCGGCCTCCGTCGACTCCACCTCCGCCGTCAGAGCCGGGACGCTCGCTCCTCCCCGCCGCGCCCGCTCGCGGTCGCCCGACGACGCGTCCGGTCGGGTACTCGCCTCCGCGTGGCACGTCGCCGACGCCGCAGGTGCACCCTTGGCGCCCACCCTCCGCACCATCGCCGACGCCTTGCGCGACCGCGCGGAGACCGAGCGGGACATCGCCATCGCCGTGGCCGGACCGCGCGCGACCGCCCGGCTCGTCTCCTGGCTGCCGTTGGTGGGAATGGCGCTCGCCGTCGTGATGGGGGTCGACCTGCTCGGAACGCTCACCGGCTCGGTGGTCGGCTGGGCACTCCTCGGCTCCGGCACCCTTCTCCTCCTGCTCGGCCGACGGTGGATGCGCGCCCTCCTGCATCGCGCCAGCCCAGGCTCTGACCTCCCAGGCCTGAGACACGACCTGCTCGCCGTCGCGCTGAGCGGAGGGCTCGGGGTGCCCAGCGCTCTGGCCCTGTGCGACGAGGCATGCGCGACTCATCCGGTGCACGAAGACGACCGGGCGTCCGTCGCGCGCATCCTGAGCCTGGCGCAACGGGCGGGAGCGCCGGCGGTCGACCTCCTGCGGAGCGCGGCGGCTCAGGCGCGGCGACGACGGAGGATGCAGGGGAGGAGTGACGCGGCGGCGTTGGCCGTGCGGTCGATGGTCCCGCTCGGGGTGTGCGTGCTGCCGAGTTTCATGCTTCTCGGCGTCGCTCCCGTGGTTCTCTCGATCGTCTCCTCCACAGTCTCCGCATTCTGACGGTTCTCCACCGATCCCGGATGCACGGGGCAACCACTCGTCCCACCCCGAAGGCTGGAAGTGCGCTCGCAGCCGCGACCGCACCAACACACGAACAACAGACACAGACCAAAGGAACGAGGCATCATGACGGGATTCATCTCACGGGTCATCCGGGAGGAACGAGGGTCGGCGACGGCCGAATACGCGGTGGCGACGATGGGGGCGGTCGGCTTCGCCGGGCTGCTGGTGGTGTTGCTGCGTGGCGACGAGGTCAAGGCCATCCTCACCGACCTGGTGACACGTGCACTCACGACCGGCGTCTGACGGCGAACGGGGAAGCGTGACCGCCGAGTTCGCGGTGGCGCTTCCCGCCGTGCTCGCCTGCCTCGCCCTGTGCCTCGGCGCCGTGCAGGCGGTGACCCAGCAGTCGCGACTGGTGGATGCGGCCGCCCAGTCCGCCCGGATGCTCGCCCGGGGCGACGACCCCGCAGACACCGCGCGCCGGATGGCCAACGCGGAACTGACCGTCGAGCGCGAGGGCGGAATGGTCTGCGCGCGAGCGACCAGCGCGAGCGCGGTCACCGGCCTCGGAGCCCTCGGGCTGGCCGTCTCGGCGAGGGCGTGCGCGCTCGATGACTAGGCGCAGTGGAAGGAGGAGGAGATGGGTGAGCTAGAGCGCCGAGACACCACGCGCCGCCCGGGCGCCGAGGCGCGGTCACGCAGACGCCGGCTGAGTGCACGTATCCGGAGCGACCGCGGAGCGGCCAGTGTGCTCGCCGTCGCGGTGATCGGGGTGGTCATTTGCTCCGGCACCGTGGCCGTCGCGCTCGGCGGGGCGTTCGCAGCGCGGCGCGTGGCGGCAGCAGGGGCGGATGCTGCGGCGCTCGCCGCGGCGGATGTGGCGTCCGGGCTCAAGCCGGGCAGTCCCTGTCAGGCGGCGGAGAGCGTCGCGGCGGCCAACGCCGCGCAGCTGCTGTCGTGCGAGCTGGAGGGTGTCGTCGCCATCGTCGAGACCTCCGTCTCCTATCTCGGGTTGCCGGCGCGCGCTTCGGCCCGTGCGGGTCCGCCGGGGACGCCGTGACGACAGGGCGCGGGATCGTCAGTCGAAGATCGCCTCCAGATACCGGTACTCCACGGCGCTCGGGCGACGGTCGAGGGCGTCGTCGGAGGCGAACTCGATCGCGGAGGAGCGGATATAGAGGTAGCGCTTGCCCGCGGTCGGGGACGGGATCTCGAGTCGCGGGCGGGGCTGGCCGCTGTCCAGGTATTCGGTCGCGATGGTCTTGCCCTCGAGGGGGCCGTCGGTCAGTTTGGCGGTATACGTCGTCGTTGAAGTGGTAGCCATGACCTCATTTTCCTCCCGCCTCCCGCAACCACAAGGGCTGCGCCCTCGGCGAACGCAGAACAGCGGATTAGGCAGACAAGCGGCTCGGGTGTGTATGGTTTGCCTGTCGGGCCGTGTGGCCCACGCTCGCCGCAGGGGTGCGGCGCCGGGGGAGCGCGCTACGAACGTCTAACTGTTGCAACACAGTGCGTACATATAAGAGGAGTCAGGTGTCTGACACGAAGAAACTCGTCATCGTCGAGTCACCGAACAAGGTGAAGTCGATCGCTCAGTATCTGGGTGACGGCTACGAGGTGATGGCATCCGTCGGACACATCCGCGACCTCATCGAGCCCAAGAACCTTCCGCCCGAGCTCAAGAAGGGCTCGCTCGGCAAGTTCTCCGTCGACGTCGAGAAGGGCTTCGAGCCCTACTACGTGGTCTCCGACCAGAAGAAGAAGACCGTCGCCGACCTCAAGCGGGCGCTCAAGAACGCCGACGAACTCCTCCTCGCAACGGATGAGGACCGCGAAGGAGAGGCCATCGCGTGGCACCTCATCGAGGTGCTGCAGCCGAAGGTCCCCGTGAAGCGGATGGTGTTCCACGAGATCACCAAAGAAGCCATCGAGAAGGCACGGGACAACACCAGAGAGATCGACACCGCGCTGGTCGACGCCCAGGAGACCAGGCGCATCCTGGACCGGCTGTACGGGTACGAGGTCTCGCCCGTGCTGTGGCGCAAGGTCGGCCCTGGACTGTCCGCCGGGCGTGTTCAGTCCGCCGCGACCAGGCTCGTCGTCGACAGGGAGCGCGAGCGTCTCGCGTTCGTCCCTGCCTCGTACTGGGGCCTGACCGCACACTTCACGCCGGAAGAGGCGAACGGTTTCGAGGCCAGGCTCGCCCGGCTGTCCGGCGAGCGCGTCGCCACAGGGCGCGACTTCGACGACCACGGAAAGCTCACGTCCAACGCGCGCACCCTGGACGAGGAGACCGCGACCAGCCTCGCCGCCGCCATCTCGCAGCCAAGCACCGTCGTCACGGTCGGCAAGGTCGACTCCAAGCCGTACTCCCGCCGCCCGGCCGCGCCGTTCACCACGTCGACCATGCAGCAGGAGGCCGCGCGCAAGCTGCGCTTCTCCGCGAAGCAGACGATGAGCGTCGCACAGTCGCTGTACGAGAGCGGCTACATCACCTATATGCGAACCGACTCCGCTTCGCTCTCCCAGCAAGCCACCAACGCGGCCCGCACCCAGGCCGCCAAGCTCTACGGACCGGAGACGGTTCCGGACAAGCCGCGCACATACGCCTCGAAGAGCAAGAACGCCCAGGAGGCGCACGAGGCGATCCGTCCGTCCGGTGAGGTCTTCCGCACGCCCGCCGAGCTCGAGAAGGTGCTCCGCGGCAACGAGTTCCGCCTGTACGACCTGATCTGGAAGCGCACCGTCGCCTCGCAGATGGCCGACGCCAAGGGACAGACCGCCTCCGTCACGGTGGAGACGAAGATCACCGAGGGCGTCCACGACGGCACCGTCGGCGAGTTCACGGCGAGCGGCACCGTCATCACCTTCCGCGGCTTCCTCAACGCATACGAGGAGAGCAAGGACGAAGAGCGCAACTCGTCCGACTCCGCCGACGCCAAGCTGCCTCCGCTGCAGGTCGGCCAGGAGCTGCATGTCCAGGATGTGGAGGCCGACGGCCACGAGACCACCCCGCCGCCGCGCTACACGGAGGCCAGCCTCGTCAAGGCGCTCGAAGAGCTGGGCATCGGCCGGCCGTCGACGTTCGCCAGCATCATCTCGACCATCGTCGACCGCGGGTATGTCACGCCCCGCGGCCAGGCGCTCGTCCCGAGCTGGGTGGCGTTCTCCGTCGTCCGGCTGCTGGAGGACTACTTCGGCGACCTCGTGCAGTACGACTTCACCGCCGAGATGGAAGACGACCTCGACCGCATCGCCGACGGCGAGGCCGAGCGCGTCGACTGGCTGAACAGCTTCTACTTCGGCAGCGACAAGCACACCGGCCTGCGCCGGGTCATCGACAACATGGGTGAGATCGACGCGCGCAGCATCAACTCGATCGCCATCGACGACGACGTGACGCTGCGGATCGGCAAGTACGGCCCATATCTCGAAGTCGCCGAAGAAGGCGCGGCCGAAGGGGCAACGCCCCGCCGGGTGAACATCCCGCCGGAGCTGGCCCCCGACGAGCTGACGCCCGCGAAGGCGCACGAGCTCATCGAAGCGCCCGTCCTCACCGACCGGGTCCTCGGCGTGAACCCCGAGAACGGCAAGAACATCGTCGCGAAGGACGGCCGGTTCGGGCCGTACGTGACCGAGATCGACCCGGAGGAGGCCGCGGCGGAGACCGTCGACCAGGCCACGGGAGAAGTCGTCGCCGCTCCGGCCAAGAAGCCGGCGAAGAAGGCAGCGGCCGCGAAGCCGCGCACGGCGTCCCTGTTCAAGTCGATGGATCTCGCGACCCTCGACCTCGACACCGCTCTGCAGCTGCTCGACCTGCCGCGCACGGTCGGGATCGACCCCGAGAGCGGGGAAGAGATCCAGGCCCAGAACGGACGATACGGCGCATACCTCAAGAAGGGCACGGACACCCGTTCGCTGACCAGCGAGGACGATATCTTCGGCATCGACCTGGCGGGGGCGCTCGAACTGTTCGCGCAGCCCAAGTACGGCAACCGCCGGGCGTCGAGCGCGCTCAAGGAGTTCGACGCCGACCCCGTCAGCGGCAAGGCGATCAAGGTCAAGGACGGCCGGTTCGGCCCGTACGTGACCGACGGCGAGACGAACGCGACCATCCCGCGCGGCGAGACGGTCGACGAGGTCGACTTCGAGCGGGCCGTGCAGCTGCTCGCTGACAAGCGCGCCAAGGGTCCCGCCAAGAAGGCTCCGGCCAAGAAGGCTCCGGCCAAGAAGGCGCCCGCGAAGAAGCCTGCGGCGAAGACCACGGCGGCGAAGACGACAGCGGCGAAGACAACCGCAGCCAAGACCACCACCACACGCAAGGCGGCGGCCACGAAACCGGCAGCGGAGTGAGCACGGTCGACACTCATCCGGAACGTCGCGGGCTCTTCATCACCATCGAGGGCGGCGACGGAACGGGCAAGTCAACGCAGGCGAAGCTCATAGAGGAGTGGCTGGCCGCGCGCGGCCGCACCGTCGTGCGCACCCGTGAGCCGGGTGGCACGGAGGTGGGCGTCGAGATCCGCGAGATCGTGCTGCACCACCGGGGCGACATCGCCGCGCGCGCAGAAGCCCTCCTCTACGCGGCCGACCGGGCGCACCACATCGAGACCTTCGTGCGGCCGGCGCTCGCGCGCGGAGAGGTGGTCCTGCAGGACCGCTACCTCGACTCCTCCGTCGCGTACCAGGGCGCAGGCCGGGTGCTCGACCCGAAGGAGATCCGCGACCTGTCGCTGTGGGCGGCGCAAGGACTCCTGCCCGACCTGACGATCCTCCTCGACCTCGACGAGGCCACCGCCAGGCAGCGGCTCGACTCCTCGCGCACCCGCTACGACAGGCTCGAAGCAGAGAAGTCCGACTTCCACGCCCGCGTTCGTGCCGCGTACCTCGGTCTGGCCGAGGCGGAGCCCGAGCGGTTCCTGGTGGTGGATGCGTCGCGTCCCGTCGACGAGATCGCCGCGGACATCCGCGCCAGGCTCGAACCGTACGTGTGACCAGGCGTATGTGTGACCAGGCATATGTCTGATCGTGGCCGAGAGCCGCGCATCCGGAGACGTCGTGGGTTCGGCGGTGTCGGTGGCGAGCGCTAGCCTGGGAGGCATGGCAGTGTGGGATGACCTGACGGGTCAGGACGACGCCATCGCCATCTTCAAAGCCGCAGCGGCGGGAGGGTCTGCGCCCAGCGCATCCATTGTCGCCGTCGCTGAAGGAGGCGCCGCAGGGTCCGCGACGGCTCCAGGCTCCACGTCCGGCTCGCCGACCGGACGGAGCATGACGCACTCCTGGCTGATCACCGGGCCGCCCGGCTCCGGGAGGTCCAACCTCGCGTTCGCCTTCGCGACCGCGCTGCTCAGCCCCGGCACCCCGGAGGGCGACCTGGCGACACAGCGCCAGGTGGAGGCGCGCACGCACCCCGACCTCGCTGTGCTCAGCACCGAACGGGTCATCATCTCCATCGAGGAGGTGCGCACGCTGGTCGCCAGCTCGCAGTTCTCCCCGTCCGTCGGCCGGTATCGCGTGATGATCATCGAAGACGCCGACCGGATGAGCGAGCGCACGTCGAACGTGCTCCTCAAAGCTCTGGAGGAGCCGCCGGAGCGCACCGTCTGGATCCTCTGCGCGCCCAGCGACGCCGACCTGATCCCGACCATCCGGTCGCGGGTCCGCACCGTGCGGCTGCGCGTTCCGAGCGTGTCCGATGTCGCGTCCCTCATCGAGCGCCGTGACGGCGTCGACCCCGTGACGGCCGAACGGGCGGCCAGGCACGCGCAGAGCCACATCGGCATGGCGCACCGGCTCGCGACCAACGACGAGGCCAGACGCAGGCGCGAGGAGACCCTGGAGCGCGTGCTGCGCATCCGGTCGGTCTCCGACGCCGTGATCACGGCGGCGAGCCTGCTCGAGATCGCCGGCGCAGACGCGAAGGCGATCACCGAGGAACGGGATGCGGAGGAACGCGAGCACGCGCTGCGCTCGCTCGGCATCGAACCGGGTGGCACCATCCCTCCCGCGCTGCGCTCGCAGCTCCGGCAGCTCGAGGAGGACCAGAAGCGGCGGGCGACGCGCAGCCTCCGCGACGGCATCGACCGCATCCTGGTCGACCTGCTCTCGCTGTATCGGGACGTGATGATGCTGCAGCTCGGCAGTCAGAGCGAGCTCGTGAACCTCGAACTGCGCGACCGGCTGGATGCTCTCAGCACTCACACGAGTCCCGCAGCTACGCTCGCCGCGATGGATGCGATCGCCACCGCCCGGCAGAGGATCGACGGGAACGTCGCGCCCGCGCTGGCGATCGAGGCCATGCTCACCACCATCCTGCGCGGCGGTGCCGCTCGAAAGGGGAACGACCAGTGACCACCCGCCAGGGCCGCCCAGCCGCTCGCCCCGCCCGGAGCCGAGCGCGCCGCAGCACACGCACCGCGCTCGTCGCGATCGCCGCCGTCGTCGCCCTGACCCTCACCGGATGCGTCACCTGGTTCATCCCCGCCAAGACCACGCAGACCTCCACCCCCGTCGCCGAGCAGGTCGCCGCCGACCTGCAGCCGTTCTACAGCCAGGTGCTGAAGTGGCAGAGCTGCGCCTCCGGCAAGCAGTGCGCGACGGCCAAAGCGCCCCTGGACTGGAAGAAGCCGTCGGCGGGCGAGATCGAGCTGGCGCTCATCCGGCAGACCGCCAAGGGCACGAGGCAGGGATCGCTGCTGGTGAACCCCGGCGGTCCTGGTGGTTCCGGCTACGACTTCGTGAGGGACTCCGTAGACTACGCGACGGACAGCACGCTGCAGCAGCACTTCGACGTGGTCGGCTTCGATCCGCGGGGAGTCGGGCACTCGACCGCCGTGAAGTGCTACGACGCCAAGCAGATGGACGAATACCTGTACGGCATCACGCCGGGCACGCGCGGCTCGGACGAGTGGATCGCGGAGAACACGACGGTGTCGAAAGACTTCGGCTCCGCCTGCTCGACCAACACCGGATCGCTGCTGGAGCACGTCGACACCGTCAGCGCCGCGCGCGACCTCGACCTGCTGCGCGCCGTGCTGGGCGACAAGAAGCTCAACTACCTCGGATACTCGTACGGCACATACCTCGGCGCGGTCTACGCCGACCTCTATCCCGGCAAGACCGGCCGCCTCGTCCTCGACGGAGCGCTCGACCCCGCCGCGAGCAACTTCGACGTGACCAAGGTGCAGGCCGAAGGCTTCGAGAGCGCGCTGCGCGCATACCTCAAAGACTGTCTCGCGCAGAAGGACTGCCCGTTCAGCGGCTCGGTCGACGACTCGATGAAGACCATCAGCGACCTGCTCTCCTCGGTCGAGCGCAGCCCCATCCGCAACTCGGACGGGCGGGAACTCGGCGCGAACACGCTCGTCACCGCGATCATCTACCCGCTCTACGACGCGACGGCGTGGTCGTACCTGAGCGACATGTTCACCTCGGTGATGAAGGGGAGCGCATCCACCGCCTTCTCGCTGGCGGACGCATACAACAACAGGCAGAGCGACGGGACGTACGGGGACAACTCCACCGAGGCGTTCATGGCGATCAACTGCCTCGACTACACCTACGACGCCGACCCGGCGACGATGCGCGCACAGGCGGCCCAGCTCGCGAAGGACGCGCCGGTGATCGGCCCGTACATGTCCTACGGCGACATCGGATGCGCGAACTGGCCGTACACCTCGACCGTCGAGCGTGCTCCGATCGCCGCGAAGGGCTCCGCACCCATCCTGGTCGTCGGCACCACGAACGACCCGGCGACCCCGTACGTGTGGGCCAAGAACCTCGCGGGCGAGCTCGAGAACGGGCACCTGCTCACCTACAAGGGCGAGGGCCACACGGCGTACAACAAGTCCAACTCGTGCGTGAACGACGCCGTCGACGAATTCCTCGTCAAGGGCACCATCCCGGAGGACGGGAAGACCTGCTGATCCGACCCTCCGCGGAGTGGTGCAAATTTGCAGAGAATGAAATAATCGTCCCATGAGCATGGTGCAGGAGGAACTCGGACTCCGCGAGCGGAAGCGCCTGGCGACCAGGCGCGCGATCCAGCTGGCCGCCCTCGAACTCGCCAGCGAGCGCGGTTTCGACCGGGTGACCATCGACGAGATCAGCCACGCGGCCAACGTGTCGCCCCGGACGTTCTTCAACTACTTCCCGTCGAAGGAGTCCGCCATCATCGGCGAGCTCCCCGAGCTGCCGGACGAGGAGCGCATCGAACGCTTCATCGACGCCGGGCCGGACGAGCCCATCCTCGACGGCATCAGCGAACTCCTGATCGCCGCGATCGACACGATCGAACTCACCGACGGCGATCCAGGGGGAGCAGAGCCGGCGGACGCGACCAGGAGCGTTCACGAGCTCCACGCGCTCCGGAGGGCCCTCCTCAAAGACAACCCGGAGCTCTTCGCCCAGCGCATGGCGAGCATGCACCAGTTCGAAGACGCTCTCAGCGCCATCGTGCAGCGCCGCCTCGCCCATGACGACCCAGCGCTCGCGGACGAGCACGAGGCGCTGCACCAGCGCGCCAGGCTCGTCACGTACGTCTCCTTCGCCGGGATGCGCCACGCCTGGTCGTGCTGGGCGGACCACGGAGGCGTCGAGCCGCTGGCCGACCGCCTCCGCAGCTCGTTCGCGCAGCTGCAGGCGCTCGGCACCCAGGTGCGCTGAGCCGCAATCTCAGATGGTCAGTGGCACCCTCCAACATCGGGTAAGCTATCTGACTGTGCGTTACGCCCCCGGGCGAGACCCACGCCGCCCTAGCTCAGTCGGCAGAGCATCTCACTCGTAATGAGAAGGTCAAGGGTTCGATTCCCTTGGGCGGCTCCACCAGCCCCGTCCCGCAGGACGGGGCTTCTTCTATTCCCTCGTACCAGAAATCCGTGCCAGCACGGGGTCAACCGGGCTGTCTGAGGCGTACTCTGGTCGGAAGTTGAGAAACATTCAGGTTTGGCTGGGCTGAAGCCCGCCGAACTCGTGGCCGGTGCGGTGCTCGACGAGAGCGACGCCGAAGCGCGAACCCGAAACTTCACATCCGCCCGCCGCTTCGCCGAGCCGCCGGGCACATCCCGCACTGCCCGCAGCGCGAGACGACAAGCCTGCCCGAGGTTGTCATGAGCATTTTCCGCACGTCCAGGTCCCGAGGTCTCGGTATCGCAGCGTCCGTCGTGACGGCGATCGGTCTCGTCTTCGGAGGGCTGGTGATCGCCGGCCCGGCCAGCGCAGACACCATGCCTCCCGACCCGACCAATCCGGCCACGCCGCCGACCGTCGGGGCGGATGCGCTGCCGACGACGCAGATCGACGGCGTCGCCTGGGCGCAGACCGTCGTCGGGAACACCGTCTACGTCGCCGGCAAGTTCAGTACCGCGCGCCCCGCAGGGTCGCCGGCCGGGTCGAACACGACTCCGCGAAGCAACCTGCTCGCGTACAACATCACCACCGGCGCGCTCATCACCTCCTTCAACGTGCCGCTGAATGCGCAGGCGCTGGCTGTCGCGGCGACACCGGACGGGAGCCGCGTGTACGTCGGAGGCGACTTCACCACGGCGGGTGGGGGCAACTACTACCGCATCGTGGCGATCAGCACGGCGACCGGCCAGATCGTGAGCTCGTTCCGGCCGATCATGGAGAGCCAGGTCAGAGCGCTCGCTGCGACGAACACGGCGGTGTACGCCGGAGGCACGTTCTCGAGCGTGAACAGTACGAGCCGGGGCTACATCGCCAAGATCGACGCATCCAACGGCTCGTTGATGACCGGCTGGACCGCGAGCGCCGACTACGTCGTGGATGCGCTGGCCGTCAGCCCGGACGGCAGCAAAGTGTATGCGGGCGGCCGCTTCAAGAACGTGAACGGCAGCGCCCACTACGGCCTGGCCATGCTCACGGGGACGACAGGGACCGCCCTGCCCTTCCCCGCCAACAGCGTGGTCAGGGATGCGGGAACGCAGGCCGGGATCACCACCCTGGTCGCGACAGCCGACCGCATCTACGGCGCCGGGTACGTGTTCGGTTCCGGCGGCAATCTGGAGGGCAGTTTCGCGGCCGACGCGAACTCGGGAGCCCTCATCTGGCTGGAGGATTGCCACGGCGACACGTACTCGGTCTACCCGCTCGGCGACGCGCTCTACGCCGTCGGCCATCCGCACGACTGCCGGAACGTCGGCGGATACCCGGAGACCAACCCGCGCACCTTCCACCACTCCATCGCGTTCTCGAAGGCGAGGACGGGGACGCTCACGAACGACGGGAACCGCAGCTACTTCAACTTCAGCGGCCAGCCGTCGCCGACGCTGCTGAACTGGTTCCCCGACTACGTGACCGGTTCGTACACCGGCCAGGGGCAGGCCGCATGGAGCCTGGCGGGCAACAGCCAGTACCTCGCGGTCGGCGGTGAATTCCCGTTCGTCAACGGTGTCGCCCAGTACGGGCTCACCCGGTACGCGTTCGACAGCGTCGTGCGCAGCAAGGTCGGGCCGAACAACAACACCGCCGCCACGCCGAACGCCACCTCGCCCGCCGCAGGGCAGGCCAGGATCACCTGGACATCGACGTTCGACCAGGACAACACCAACCTGAACTACAAGCTCGTCCGCGACGGCAACACCGCCAGCCCCGTCTACCAGACCAACCAGCTGTCGACGTTCTGGAACCGTCCGGCGATGGGCTTCACCGACAGCGGGCTCGCCGGGGGCAGCCAGCACACCTATCGCCTCTATGTGACGGATCCGGACGGCAACCAGATCAACCGCACGGGCAACACGGTGACCATCGCGGGCGGAGGAGCGAACCAGAACCCGGTCGCGTCGTTCGTGGCGACGCCGAACGGCCTGTCCGTGTCCGTCGACGGCAGCGCATCCAGTGATCCGGACGGCTCCATCGCCTCGTACGCGTGGACGTTCGGCGACGGAGGCACGGCGACGGGCGCCACGGCAGGCCACACCTACGCGGCCGCCGGCACGTACACGGTCGCGCTCACGGTGACGGACAACAGGGGCGGCCAGGCCAGCACCTCCAAGTCGGTGACGGTCACGGCGGCAACCGGCAACACGGTGGCACGGGATGCGTTCGAACGGTCGGTCGCGAGCGGCTGGGGCACCGCGGATGTCGGCGGCGCCTGGACGGGCGCGGGGGTCGCCACGGCGTACACCGTCGCCTCCGGGACCGGGCAGATGATCGTGCCGGCCGGGAACACCAAGACGGAGACGCTGAACGCGGTGTCGTCGAACAGGACGGACACGACGGTGACCTTCACCACCGATGTCGCGTCGTCGGGTGGCGGGATCTTCGTCTCCGCCATCGGACGCCAGGTCGGTTCCGTCGGCTACGAGGGCCGCGCTTGGATCAGCTCGAGCGGGGCCGTGCAGGTGCAGCTGCTGCAGAGCGGCAACACCCTGCAGGCCGTGCCGGTCTCCGGGCTGACATACTCGGCGGGCCAGCAGCTCTCGCTGCGCGTCCAGGTGTTCGGCACGTCGCCGACCACCGTGCGTGCGAAGCTCTGGCCGGCCATCCAGGCCGAGCCCGCCGCCTGGCAGGCGAGCGTGACGGACGCGACCGCCGCCCTCCAGGCGAACGGCGCCGTCGGCCTGCGCGTGTACGTGTCGGCGGCGGCGACGCTCACCCCGGTGACCACCCGGTTCGACAACTACGCCGTGGCGGTCGTTCCGTGACGTCGGCTCCGGGCGAGGGGGCGCCCGAAGCCGCGCACGGGGCGGCACCGGCGGCGACCGGTCATCGGTACCGCTCCCTCGATGGCCTCCGCGGGGTCGCCGCCCTGTCTGTGGTGCTCTATCACGCACTGCTCGTGGTGCCGGCGGTCTCCGTGCTCTACATCGAGAAGTCGGATGCGACGCCGCTGACCCCGGAATGGTGGCTGTTCCGCACGCCGTTACGACTGGTCATGCCCGGGCACGAGGCCGTGCTGATCTTCTTCGTGCTCTCCGGTTTCGTGCTCACTCTTCCGCTGCTGACGCACCGGCAGAGTCCGAGGCGCATCCTGGCGTACTACGGCAGGCGCATCCTGAGGCTGTACGTCCCGGTGTGGGGTGCCGTGGCGTTCGCGCTGCTGTTGGCCGTGGCCGTGCCGCGCGACCCATCGGTGGGGAGCAGCTGGCTGGCCACCCACCTCCCTCCGACCTTCTCGGCGGTGTGGCACGACCTGGTGCTGGTGCTCGGCACCTCCAACCTCGACAGCCCGCTGTGGTCGCTGACCTGGGAAGTGTGGTTCTCGCTGCTGCTCCCCGTGATGTTCGTGCTGCTGAAGGTCGCCCGCGTGCACGACTGGTGGCTGGGCGGCATCGCATTGCTCATCGCCCTGTCCGCCGTCTCGCGCTTCCCGGCCGTGCTCGACGCGCTCCCGCTGTCGTGGCTGACCGGAGGGATGCTGCAGTACCTGCCGGTGTTCGGGATCGGGATGATCGTCGCCTCGCGGCGGGAGACGATCACGCGGCTGGCCACGCGCATCCGGAGCTGGTGGCCGGTGATCGCGGGAGCGCTGCTGCTGATGATCTCCCCGAGCCTCGTGCCGACGGGCGCGGTGTACACGCCGGTGTCCGCGGCGCTCGCCGCTGTGAGCCTGATCGGGGTGGCCGGGGTGGTCTTCATCGCGCTCGAAGCCCCGGCAAGGCGGGTGCTGGAGACCCGGCCGGTGCAGTGGGCGGGCACGCGCTCGTTCAGTGTGTACCTCATCCACGAGCCGATCCTGGTGGCTGCCGCGCTGGTCACCAGGGCGGACGCATGGCTGCCCTGGCTGTTCGTCGCGCTGGCGCTGCTGCCGGTGATCCTGCTGGCGGCGGAGGGGTTCTACCGGGTGGTCGAGCGGCCGTCGATGCTGCTGTCGCAGCGGGTCGGGCGGGCGATCCTGGCGTGGCCGGCCGCGAGACGGCGCGTGCAGTCAACGCTGGACAAGCCCATCCGGGATGTGTCGGCCTAGTTCGTGGTAAATAGCGCCGTATGGGGGGCTGGTGCGCCTCATCTGACGCGTCGTGTTCCATCACGTCTCGGCGTACGGCAGTGGCAACCCACCCCGCGGGGCTGTGGACTTCGTGGCCTGACGACGGTAATGGTGGCCACCCGACGAGAGACTGGGGTAATATCAATTCTTGACGTGAGATAACTCAACAAATATGATAAATTGCAACGCTTAGCCCATGGTGTTGATTTGCGCCCCGGACCGGAAGAAGTGTATGTCAAACGAGCGGGAATGCGGCGCATCGGACTGTCCGGACCGCACGAGTAAGACCACGGGCGAATGACCCGTTCAGCGGTCGTTTGGGTGAGGCTCTTCGAACTGCAACGGGAAGCGGTCTCCCGGGCCGCGTCAACGCGCCGTGACGCCCTCGGGATCGTCTTGCTGGCGTCGATCGCCTCGGCTGCTGCCGGGGTCGGTGACATGTGGTTCCTCGTCGTCGGCTTTATCGTTCCTGAAGTCGCGTATGCGTGCACGTTCATGGTTAAGCAAATCGGTGCGCGAGTCCTGGTTGAAAGCCAGGTTGCTCTCTACCCCTGCGCGCTCATCTTGGTTGGAATGTCACGGGTCGATGGGGCACCGACCGACTTCTTGCTTTCAGCAGGGGCTGGTTGGCTACTGCGGATAGGGATCCAGAGGTTGGTGGGAAGGGATAACCCCTCCGTCGCAGAGTGACGTTGGTGAACGCAGTCACTACCCGATCCGGATTCGCTCTCCCAGTAAACGCAGGTAATATACCCGGATGCGCGAATCGGACCAGCCCGATATTGGCATGCCGGACGGCTCTGAGCCGGAATCGGCCGACACCCCCGCCACCATCGTTCCCCCAGCGGACTCGGCATCGCCGAGCGATCCCGCCACCGCGTCGACCCGTGCGGCCAGGCGCTCGGAGGAGCGCGCAGGGTCGGGCGCAGGCGTCGGCGCCGGTGCGGCCGCCGCCTTCGGCGGCGTGCTCGCTGCGATCAGGAACCACCCGAAGGCGTGGATCATCGCCGGGGCATCCGCTGCGTTCGTCATCCTCGGCGCAGGATCGGTGGCCCTCGGGGCTACCGTCGGCTCGCCCGCAGAGGCGGCCGCCGTCCCGACCCACAGCGCGACCCCGACTCCCACGCCCACCCCGACCAAGAGCGCCGACCCTGTGCGTCCCGTCCCCGCCAACCAGCCGGCGGCGAGCCGCGTGCGCACCTGCTCCGTCGCCGGGCTGTCGCAGGACGGCAGGCTCGGCAACCTCGAAGCCCAGGTGGTGGATGCGCGCACCGGCGAGGTCGTCTTCGACAGGAACGGCGGAAAGCCGGGACCCACCGCGAGCGTGCTGAAGACGCTCACCTCCGCTGCCGCTCTGCAGGTGCTCGGCCCCGACTATCGGGTGGCGACCACCGTGGTCAAGGGAAGCGCGCCCGGCCAGATCGTCATCGTCGGCGGGGGAGACGTCACGCTCTCCCGGCTGCCGGACGGGCAGGCGTCGTTCTACACCGGCGCCCCGAAGATCCAGGATCTCGCGATCCAGGTCAACCAGGCGATGGGCGGCCAGCCCATCACCTCGATCGTCACGGACACGTCGCTGTTCGGCGGCCCGGTCTGGCAGCCGAGCTGGGACGAGCGCGAGGAGCGCGTCGTCGAAGGCTCGACCTCGTACATCACGGCGCTGCAGGTGGACGGCGACAGGGACGACCCCACCGCCGTCGAGTCCCCGCGCAGCACCGACCCCGTCGCCCGCGCCGTGCAGTACTTCCAGCAGTACCTCGGCACGAACGTCCCGGTCAGCGCAGGGACAGCCCCGGCGGGGGCCCCGCAGCTCGCGGCCGTGCAGTCGCAGCCGGTGACCACGCTGATCGACCAGGCGATGCGCGTCTCCGACAACACGATCATGGAGGAGCTGGCCAGGCTCGTCGCGATCAAGACGGGCGCTGGCAACACGTTCGATGCCGAGAACGCCGGGGTGCTCGCCGCGCTGAAGCCGTACGGGATCGACACCACGGGCATCCACATCGCCGACGGGTCGGGGCTCAGCGCGGACAACGCCGTGCCGCCGTCGTACCTGACGCAGCTGTTCATCAAGGTGCTCAACAAGCAGAACGGGCTCGGCGTCGTCTACGACGGCCTGCCGGTCGCCGGGCAGTCCGGCACGCTCGGGCCGGGATACAGCAGGTTCACCGGAGCGAACTCGGTCGCCAGGGGAGCCGTGCTCGCCAAGACCGGGTGGATCGACAACGGGTACACGCTGTCCGGGATCATCAACGCGGCGGACGGCACCCCGCTCACGTTCGCGGTGTTCGCACTCGGCAATGTGGGAGACAATGCCAAGCAGGCGATCGACACGCTCGTCACCGGCTTCTACAAGTGCGGCGGCAACCTCTCCAACCAGTGACGGAGGCCATCATGGGCAAGGCTCTGTTCATCATCGACGTGCAGAACGACTTCACGGAGGGCGGCGCCCTGGGCGTCGACGGCGGCGCTGCGGTGGCCGCGGGGATCACCCGCTACCTCGCCGAGCACGCCTCCGAGTACGCGGAGATCTTCGCCAGCCGCGACTGGCACGACGCCGACAACGACAACGGCGGGCACTTCGCGACGGAGGCGTCCCCGGACTTCGTCGTCACCTGGCCGCAGCACTGCGTGGCGGCCACGACGGGCGCCGAATACCACCCGGCGCTCGACACCTCTGCGGTGACGTTCCACATCCGGAAGGGCCAGGGCGTCCCGGCGTATTCGATCTTCGAGGGGCACACCGAGGCGGGGTCGAGCGTGCACAACCTGCTCGACGAGCACGGCATCGACCAGATCGACGTCGTCGGCATCGCGACTGACTACTGCGTGCGGGCGTCTGCACTGGATGCGCTGAGCCAGGGTCAGCGCGTCCGCGTGCTCACCGATCTGGTGGCGGGGGTGGCGCCCGCGTCGTCGGAGGCGGCGCTGGCCGAGCTGGCCCACGCGGGAGCGGAGCTCGTCACCGCGGGGTGATAGCCGGGATGCGGGGTAGCACCCCCGCATTATGCGCGCTAAGCTGATTACTAACTTGGCTAGCTAATCCGGAGGCGCACTGATGAAGACCCGATCCGACTGGAATCCGGCACGCTGGCTGCGCATCGTGCTGCCCGCCGTCGTCATCGTCATCTGGTTCATCGCCGCGGGCGTCGGCGGACCCACCTTCGGCAAGCTCTCCTCCGTCTCCGAGAACGGCCAGGCCGCCTTCCTCCCCGCCAGTGCGGAGTCGACCGAAGTGCAGGAGTGGCAGAAGAAGTTCACGGACTCGAACGCGATCCCGGCGATCGTCGTCGTGCAGTCGGACACGAGCATCCCGAAGTCGGACCTGGCGGAGTACGCGAACCTCGGCGTGAAGCTCGGTCAGGTCGACGGCGTGCAGAAGCCGGAAGGCGATGCGGAGACCAGCGTCGCGGGGCCGATCCCGTCCGAGGACGGCAAAGCGGTCGAGTTCATCGTTCCGATCGCGGACTCCGACCACGTCAAGACCGTGGTGGCCGACCTGCGCACCGTGGTCGCCGACAACCTGCCGGACGGCACGCAGGGCTGGGTGACCGGACCCGCCGGGCTCACCGCCGACCTCGTCAACGCGTTCGGCGGCATCGACGGCATCCTGCTGCTGGTGGCCGTCGGCGCCGTGTTCCTCATCCTGCTGCTGGTCTACCGGTCGCTCGTGCTGCCGTTCCTCGTGCTGTTCACGTCGATCTTCGCCCTGTGCGCCGCGATCCTGGTGGTCTACCTGTTCGCGCTGTGGGGCTGGATCAAGCTCAGCGGGCAGAGCCAGGGCATCCTGTCGATCCTGGTGATCGGTGCCGCCACCGACTATTCGCTGCTGCTGGTCGCCCGCTACCGGGAGTCCCTGGAGCACGTCGAATCGCGCTGGGCGGCCATCGGGCGGGCCTGGCGTGCGGCGTGGGAGCCGATCGCCGCCTCCGGTGCGACCGTGATCCTGGCCTTGCTGTGCCTGCTGTTCTCCGACCTCAACTCGAACAAGAGCCTCGGCCCGATCGCCGCCATCGGCATCGTGTTCTCGCTGCTGTCCGCCCTCACCCTGCTCCCGATGCTGCTCGTCGTGTTCGGCAGGGTCTCGTTCTGGCCGTTCCGCCCGAAGTTCGTTGGCGAGCATCCGGCGGAGCACAAGCACGCCGATGGCCGGCGCATCGCGGGCCTCGAAGGCATCACGGGACTCTGGCGCAGGGTCGGGACCCTCATCGCCCGCCGCCCCAGGGTGACCTGGGTCGTCGCCCTCGTGCTGCTCGCGGCGTGTGCTGCGGGCGTCACCCAGCTGAAGGCGAACGGGGTGCAGCAGACCGACCTCGTGCTCACCCAGTCCGACGCGGCAGACGGGCAGAAGATCCTCGCGAAGCACTTCGATGCCGGCTCCGGCAGCCCCGTGCTCATCGTGGCTGCGGAGGACGACGCGGATGCTGTCCTCTCCGCCGTCGAGAACACGGACGGCATCGCGACGGCCACGCTCTACACCGGCAACGCCCGGCCCGCCTCGGCCGGCGGCGTATCCGGTCCGGCCGGTTCGGCGCCGGAGCCGATCGTGAAGGACGGCCGCGTGCTCATCAACGCGACCCTCTCGTCGGAGGCGGACTCCGCCGCGGCGGAGCAGACGGTCCGCGATCTGAGGGAGACCCTGCCGAAGACGGACCCGACGGTGCTCGTCGGCGGCGTCACCGCCATAGCGCTCGACACCAACGACACTGCGCAGAGCGACCTGATCAAGATCATCCCGATCGTGCTCGCGGTCATCCTGGTGATCCTGATGCTGCTGCTCCGCTCGATCCTCGCCCCCGTGCTGCTCATCGCGAGCGTCGTGCTCTCGTACGCGGCAGCGCTCGGTGTCTCGGCCCTGGTGTTCAACCACCTGTTCCACTTCCCCGGAGCGGACGCCGCGGTGCCGCTGTTCGGCTTCGTGTTCCTGGTGGCGCTCGGCGTGGACTACAACATCTTCCTGATGACGCGGGTGAGGGAGGAGTCCCTCCGCATCGGGACGCGCCCCGGCATCCTGCGCGGCCTCGGCGTGACGGGCAGCGTCATCACGTCGGCCGGCGTCGTCCTGGCGGCGACGTTCGCGGCCCTCGGCGTCATCCCGATCCTGTTCCTGGCGCAGATCGCCTTCATCGTCGCCTTCGGCGTCCTGCTCGACACGGTCATCGTGCGCTCGCTGCTGGTGCCCGCCGTCTCCTACGACATCGGCCGCGCGATCTGGTGGCCGTCGAAGCTGTGGAAGGAGACCACGCACGACGAGAAGCGCGGGGCGGAAGCGGTGACGACCGCCGAGTAGGCGGTAGCGCAATCCGCCTGCCGTGCCCGAGGCCGACTGTGCACATTGTGCAGTGTCGGCGACGCATCCATATCCGGAATAGACAGGATGAGCAGCGCACGCTGAGCGTGTTGCCCACCGCATCCACCCCTGCGAGCATGGCGGCATGACCCTGACCACTCCCGAGAGCGCCGTTGGCGAGCGTGGCGACGATGCTGCGCTTCTCCGGCGGCTGTATCGCACGATGGTGACCGTGCGGCGGCTCGACCTCGATGGTGTCGCCATGCAGCGGCAGGGCATCGTGCCCGGCTATGCGCCGATGCGCGGGCAGGAGGCCGCCCAGGTGGGCAGTGCCGCCGCCCTCGATCTGGCGCGCGACTTCGCCTTCCCGACCTACCGGGAGCTGGGCGTCGCCGTGGCGATGGGGGTCGACCCCGTCGCCTATCTCGCGTCGCACCAGGGTGCGTGGCACGGCGGGTTGTGGGATGCAGCCGCCGCCAGGCTCGCCCCGATCAACGCCGTCGTCGGCGGAGCCGTCACGCACGCCGTCGGGTGGGCGCTCGGCGCCAAGCTGGACCGCAACGGGGGATGCGCGATCGCGTACTTCGGCGACGGCGCCAGCTCGCAGGGCGACATCCACGAGGCTATGAACACGGCAGGCGTCTCGCAGCTGCCCGTCGTGTTCTTCTGCCAGAACAACGGCTGGGCCATCTCGGTCCCCACCAGCAGGCAGGTCGCGGGCGGCTCGGTCGCCGCGCGCGCCGCCGGGTACGGGATGCCCGGGGTGCGGATCGACGGGAACGACGTCGTCGCCGTGTACGAAGCGACCCGCGAGGCCCTCGACCGCGCCCGCGACGGGGGCGGCCCGACCGTGATCGAGGCGATGACCTACCGTCTCGGCCCGCACTCGACCTCCGACGACCCCGGGCGCTACCGCAGCCTGGACGAGGAGCAGAGCTGGCTCGCGCGCGACCCGCTGTCGCTGTGCGAGGAGCGGCTGCGGGCCACAGGCACCGTCGGCGACGACTTCTTCGCCGAGGTGTCCGACACCGCGAACGCCCTCACCGAGCGGGTGCGCGCCGACGTCGCAGCGCTGGGCGGACGGCCGGGCGAGGAGATGTTCGATTTCGTGTTCGCCGACGCGCCTGCTGCGCTGCTCGGGCAGAAGCGCGCGTGGGAGGAGTCACGACATGGCTGAGATCACCAGGGAGCGTGAGCGACCAGCAGCGGCCGAGGTCACCACGATGCAGCGCGCGCTGAACCGCGCGCTCGACGACGCCCTCGCCGCCGACGACCGCACCCTCGTGTTCGGGGAGGACGTCGGCACGCTCGGCGGAGTGTTCCGCGTCACGGACGGGCTGAACGCCAAGTACGGCGACGACCGCGTGTTCGACACCACGCTTGCCGAGTCGGGGATCATGGGCATGGCGGTCGGCCTCGCGATGGCGGGATGGCGTCCGGTGCCCGAGATCCAGTTCGACGGCTTCTCCTATCCGGCCATCGACCAGATCGTGAACCAGGTCGCCAGGATGCACTACCGCAGCCGTGGGGCGTTCACGATGCCGATCACGCTGCGGCTGCCCAGCTTCGGCGGCATCCGCGCGCCGGAGCACCACGGAGAGAGCCTGGAGGCGCTGTTCGCGCACGTTCCTGGGCTCAAGGTGGTGTCGCCGTCGACCCCGGCGGAGGCGTACACGCTGCTCCGGCAGGCGATCGACGACCCGGACCCGGTGATCTTCCTCGAACCCAAGTCGCGGTACTGGCACAAGGCCGCCGTGGACGAGGCCGAGCTGTCCGAGCGGCTGCCGGTGGGCGCATCCCGGGTCGTCCGGCAGGGCAAGCACGTCACGCTGGTCGCCTGGGGCGCGATGGTCGCCCGCTGCCTGCAGGCCGCCGAGCTCGGCGCGGAGGACGGCGTGGAGATCGAGGTGGTCGACCTGCGCTGGCTGAAGCCGATCGACGCCGACGGGCTCGCCTCGTCGGTCGCGAAGACCAAGCGCGCCGTCGTCGTGCATGAGGCGCCGCTCACCGCCGGACTCGGCGCCGAGGTCAGCACGCTCATCACCGAGCGCTGTTTCGGCGACCTGCGCGCACCCGTGCAGCGCGTGACAGGGTGGGATGTGCCGTACCCGTCCCCGGTGCTCGAAGACGAGTACCTGCCGAGCATCGACCGCATCCTGGAAGCCGTACAGAAGACGTTGGAGTATCGCCGTGGCTGAGATCACGTTCGCCCTGCCAGACCTCGGCGAGGGCCTGCAGGAGGCGACCGTGCTGGAATGGCTGGTCGCCGAGGGGGACTTCGTCGAGCGGAACGCGCCGCTGGTCGAGGTGGAGACGACGAAGTCGGCCGTCGAGCTGCCGTCGCCGCAGTCCGGGACCGTCGCGCGGTTCCACGCGGAGGAGGGACAGACGCTCGAGGTCGGGGCGTCGCTCATTACCTTCACCGTCGACGACGACACCGCCGGGATCGTCGGCACCGTGCCCGTCGACGAGGCGCCTGCGCGCCGGGTGCGCCTCCAGCTGCCGGAGGACTGACGTGACCGGCTCCGGACACGAGGGCGTCGCGACCACCGGCGACGGGATGCGCATCGCATACGTCCGCCACCCGGGCGACGACCCCGTGCTCCTCGTGCACGGCTTCGCCACCACCGGAGCGCTCACCTGGGAGGCGACCGGCTGGGTCCGCGCGCTCGCCGAGGCCGGCCGCGGCGCCATCGTGCCCGACCTGCGCGGCCACGGCGGCAGCTCGGCGCCGCACGACCCGGCCGCGTACTCCCCGGAACTGCTCGCCGGCGACCTCGTCGCCGTGCTGGACGCGGAGGGTCTCGACCGCGTGGACGTCGTCGGGTACTCGATGGGGTCGTGGGTGACGCTGGCGCTGGTCGGGCTCGCGCCCGAGCGCATCCACCGGGTGGTCGTCGGCGGCATCGGCACGGTCGAGCAGTTCGCCCGCTGGGGGGTGGATGCTGTGCGCTCCGCCCTGCTCGACGGCACGGACACCGTTCCTCCGGAGTCTCCGCTCGCCCCGCTGCTGTCGTCGCTGCGGCAGGCGCCGGGCGTCGACACGGCGGCGCTCGCCGCGTGCGTGTCCGGGATGGCCGCGCATCCACTGCCGCTGCGGTCGAGCGCGCCGACGATGCTCGTGGTCGGCGAGGTGGATCCGGTGACCGATGGGCGGGAGGAAGCGGCAGCCGCGCTCGGCGCCGAACTGGTCGTACTGCCCCGTCGCAACCACGTGACGTCGCTGAGCGCGCGAGCGTTCAAGCAGGCTGCTCTGCCGTTCCTGGGAGCCGTCGTCAGCGTGTAGGCGTTCGCACTTTCGAGTCGTACGATGTGCGAGGACCGAAGGAGGCCGCATGCCGATCGACAAGCTGGACGCCGAGCTGATCGCGCTGCTCACCGCTGAGCCGAGGCTCGGCGTGTTCGAGGCATCCCGCAGGCTCGGCGTCGCTCGGGGCACCGTTCAGGCGAGACTCGACCGCTTGCAGCGCTCCGGGATCGTCAAGGATTTCGCGCCGACGATCGACAGCGAACGGCTCGGCTATCCGGTGACGGCGTTCGTGACGGCGGAGATCGCGCAGGGCGACAGGGACGTGACCGTCGTCTCGCACCTGAGCGAGATCCCCGAGGTGCTCGAGGTGCACACCATCACCGGTGCCGGAGACCTGATGATCCGCGCCGTCGCGCGCTCGAACGCCGACCTGCAACGGGTGATCGACCGCATCGTCAGCGACCCGGGCATCACCCGCACCTCGACGGTGATCGCGCTGGCGACGAAGATCGACCACCGCGCCGTGCCGCTGGTGGCCGCTGCAGTGGAGGAGCGCGCAGGCGCAGAAGACATGGGAGAAGAGAGATGAACGAGCAGGAACTGCTGGCGAAGGTCCCCGACCGGCTGTACATCGGCGGCGCGTGGGTCGACGGCACATCGGGCCGCAGCATCGACGTCTTCGACCCGGCGACAGGGGAGTCCATCAAAACCATCGCGGACGCGTCGGAGGCGGACGGTGCTGCCGCTCTGGATGCTGCCGTCGCCGCTGCCGACGACTGGGCCGCCACGGCGCCGCGCGTGCGCGGTGAGATCCTGCGCAGGGCGTTCGACCTGCTGCAGGAGCGGCGCGACGAGTTCGCCCTGCTGATGACGCTCGAAATGGGCAAGCCCCTCGCCGAAGCCAACGGCGAGGTCACGTACGGCGGCGAGTTCCTGCGCTGGTTCGGCGAGGAGGCCGTGCGCATCGCCGGACGCTACGCCACCAGCCCGGAGGGGACGGGGCGGATGATCGTCTCGCAGCATCCCGTCGGCCCGTGCTTCCTCATCACGCCGTGGAACTTCCCGCTCGCGATGGCCACCCGCAAGATCGCGCCAGCCCTGGCGGCCGGATGCACGGTGGTCGTCAAACCCGCCGCCCTCACCCCGCTCACCACCCTCTACTTCGCGAAGCTGCTGGAGGACGCGGGGCTGCCGGCCGGCGTCGTGAACGTGATCACCACCTCCACGTCCGGCAAGGTGTCCGGACCGATCATCGCCGACCCGCGCCTGCGGAAGCTGTCGTTCACCGGCTCGACGGAGGTGGGGCGCTCGCTGCTGAAGCAGTCCGCGCAGAACGTGCTGCGCACCTCGATGGAGCTCGGCGGCAACGCACCGTTCGTCGTGTTCGAGGACGCAGACCTCGAGAAGGCGGTGGAGGGCGCGATGCTCGCCAAGTTCCGCAACATCGGGGAGGCGTGCACCGCGGCCAACCGGTTCATCGTGCACGAGTCGGTCGCCGACGAGTTCGCGGCACGCGTCGCCGAACGGGTGCGCGGGATGCGCGTCGGCCGCGGAACGGAGGAAGGCGTCACCATCGGCCCCCTGATCGACCAGGACGCGGTCGACAAGGCGGCGACGCTCCTCCAGGATGCCGTCTCCCGCGGCGCGACCGTGCTGGTGGGCGGGTCGCGCATCCCGGGCACCGGCACGTTCTTCGAGCCGACCGTCGTCACCGACGTTGCGGCGGGGAGCGACATCCTCCGCGAGGAGATCTTCGGGCCTGTGCTCTCGATCGTGCGCTTCGCCGACGAGGACGAGGCCGTGCGGATCGCCAACGACACCGAGTTCGGTCTGGTCTCCTACGTGTTCACGAAAGACCTGGCGCGCGGGCAGCGGATGATCGAGCGGCTGCAGACCGGGATGATGGGTCTCAACGTCGGCGTCGTCTCCAACGCCGCTGCACCGTTCGGCGGGGTGAAGCAGTCCGGGCTCGGCCGCGAGGGCGGCCTGGAGGGCATCCACGAATACCTGTCCACGAAGTACACGCTCACCCCCGACCCGTTCGGAGCCTGAGATGGCAGCCGAAGCGGTCATCGTCGACGTGATCCGCACCCCCTCCGGGCGCGGCAAGCCGGGAGGGGCGCTCTCGGACATCCACCCGGCCGACCTGCTCGCCGGGGTGCTGGTCGAACTGCTGCACCGCAACGTGCTCGACCCTGCGCTCGTCGACGACGTGATCGGCGGATGCGTCACCCAGGCGGGCGAGCAGGCCGGCAACATCACCAGGACGGCCGTGCTCAGCGCCGGCTTCCCGGAGAGCGTCCCCGGCGTCACCATCGACCGGCAGTGCGGGTCGAGCCAGCAGGCGGCGGCATTCGCGGCGCAGGGCGTGATCGCGGGCGCGTACGACATCGTGATCGCGTGCGGGGTGGAGTCTATGAGCCGCGCGCCGATGGGATCGAACGTGGGCGGCGCATCCATCGGAGGGGCGCTGCTGACGCACCGCTACCCGGACGGGCTGGTCAACCAGGGTGTCTCCGCCGAGCTGATCGCCGAGCAGTGGGGGTTCCCGCGCACCGAGCTCGACGACTTCGCCGCCCGCTCGCACGCGCTCGCCGCATCGGCCGCGTCATCGGGAGCGTTCGACGGCGAGCTGGTGCCCGTGCCGACGCCGGACAGCGGAAGCGTCACGGCCGACGAAACCATCCGGCCGGGCACCACACCGGATGCGCTGGCCGCGCTGAAGCCGTCGTTCCGCACCGAGGCCCTCGCCGAGCGCTTCCCGCAGCTGGACTGGCGGATCACGCCGGGCAACTCCTCCCCGCTCACCGACGGGGCGTCTGCGGCGCTCATCATGAGCGCTGAGGCCGCCGAGCGGCTCGGGCTGCGGCCGCGGGCGCGCTTCCACAGCTTCGCGGTGGCCGGGAGCGACCCGCTGCTGATGCTCACCGGCGTGCTCCCTGCGACGCGGAAGGTGCTCGACCGCAGCGGCCTGCGGTTGGACGAGATCGACGCGTACGAGGTGAACGAGGCGTTCGCGCCCATCCCGTTGCTGTGGCAGCGCGAGTTCGACACCGATCCGGCGAAGCTGAACCCGCACGGTGGCGCCATCGCGCTCGGGCACGCGCTCGGCTCGTCCGGCACACGGCTGCTGGCCACCCTGCTGAGCGAACTCGAAGCATCCGGTGGCCGTTATGGCCTGCAGACCATGTGCGAAGGCGGAGGCACCGCCAACGCCACCATCATCGAAGTCCTCCGCTGAACGCGGCACACGCGAAAGGGAACACCATGCAGATCGACGGATGCTCGGCCATCGTCACCGGCGGCGCCAGCGGGCTCGGCAACGCCACGGCCCGTGCCCTCACCGAGGCAGGCGCGCACGTGGTGGTGCTCGACCTGCCGGGCTCGGAGGGCGAGAAGGCGGCGACGGCCCTCGGCCCGACCGCGCGGTTCGTGGCCGCCGACGTGGCCAACGAGGATCAGGTGCGGGCGGCGGTGGAGGTCGCGTCGACGCTCGGCCCGCTGCGGGTGGTGGTCAACTGCGCGGGGATCGCGACGGCGGCGAAGGTGCTCGGCAGGGACGGCGTCCTTCCCCTCGAACAGTTCGAGAGGGTGATCAGGGTGAACCTCATCGGGACGTTCAACGTCGTGCGCCTGGCCGGAGCTGCGATGGTGCAGACCGAGGCGCTGGGGGAGGAGCGCGGTGTGATCGTGAACACCGCATCCGTCGCCGCCTTCGACGGCCAGATCGGGCAGTCGGCGTACTCGGCGTCGAAGGGCGGAGTGGCGGCCATGACGCTGCCGCTGGCCCGCGAGTTCGCCAGAGACCTCATCCGGGTGGTCACGATCGCGCCCGGCATCTTCGAGACCCCCATGATGGCCGGCCTCCCGCAGCCTGCCCAGGACTCGCTCGCCGCCCAGGTGCCGCACCCCTCCCGCCTCGGCAAGCCGGCCGAATACGCCGCCCTCGCCCTCCACATCATCGCCAACCCCATGCTCAACGGCGAGACCATCCGCCTCGACGGAGCCATCCGGATGCAGCCCCGCTGACCCGGGCCCCGCAGCAATCGAGCCGGGACTTATGCACGCGACACGCCGGGATCAGGCGTGCATAAGTCCCGGCTCGATTGCTTGGGGACGGCGGTCAGGAGGCGGAGTGGGCCTCAAGGAAGGTGTAGACGTCGGAGTCGTCGACGCCGGGGAACGAGCCGGAGGGCAGCGGAGAGAGGATGTGCGCGTGGAGGCGCGCGCTCGGCCACGCCTGGCCCGCCCAGCGGTTCGCGAGCCCGGCGGGCGGGCGCTTGCAGCACGACTCGTCCGGGCAGTGCGACTCGGCCCGCGCCGTCGTCTCCCTCCCGCGGAACCACTTGGCCTGGTCGAACGGCACGCCGACGCTGATCGAGAACCCGCCGGCCGAGGTCGTGCCGGTCTGGGTGGCGCACCAGTACGTGCCGGCCGGGGTGTCGGTGTACTGGTACATCTCCGTGGTTCGGTTGGTGTGCGTGAACGCCGACCGCGCTCCCCACTTGCGGCAGACGATCTGGCCTTCGATGGATCCGGTCACATCGGTCGGCAGCGGAAGGCCGTCGTTCTCGTAGCCCTTGTAGAGTGCCCCGTCGTCGCCGACGCGCAGGAAGTGCAGCGTCATGTCGAGGTGCGTGGTCGCCAGGTTGGTGAGCCGGAGCGCCGCGGCTTCGTGGGTGACGCCGAACGCATCCCGGAAGTCCTCGACCGCGATGTCCTTGTCGTCCTTGGCCTGCTTCAGGAAGCCGACGGCCGCCTCCCTGGGCATCAGGCACGACGCCGCGAAGTAGTTGATCTCGAGCCGCTGCCGCAGGAAGTCCGCGTAGCTCTGCGGGCGCTCGTGGCCGAGCAGCCTGTGCGCCATCGCCTGCAGCGCCATCGACCGCAGGCCGTGACCGCCCGGGATGCTCGCGGGCGGCAGGTAGATGCGCCCGTTGGCGAGGTCGGTGATCGAGCGGGCGGAGTGCGGCAGGTCGTTGACGTAGATCAGGTCGAAGCCGAGTTGCTCGGCCATGATGCTGACCTCGCGGTGGGTGAGCGCGCCGTGGGTGTGCCCGGAGGCACGCACGCGCTCCTCGGCCAGCTCTTCGATCTCCGCGATGTAGTTGTTCTGCGCCCGCATCCGCTCGCGCAGCTCGGTGTTGGCCCTGCGGGCCTCCTCCGGGGTGGCGATGGCCTCCGATGCGCGCCTGCTGAGCTCCCTGTGCATCCCGACGAGCGCTTCCAGCGTCTCCGTCGGCGTTCCCTTGGTCGGCTTGACGGACGGGAGCCCGAGTGAGCTGTAGAGCGGGCCGCGCTGCGCCCTGGCGAGCTCGATCTCGAGGGCGGCCCGCGCATCCGGTGGCTCGGCGGACAGCAGATCGGCCAGCTGGACCCCGAGCGCCGTCGCCAGGGTGGTGAGCAGCGTGACGCGCGGCTCGCGCTTGCCGTTCTCAATGAGCGACAGCTGGCTCGCCGCGACCCCGGTGGCGGCGCTCAGCTCGTCGAGGGTGAGCCCGCGCTGGGTACGGAAGTGCCTGATGCGGTGGCCGAGAGTGGCAACGTCGGCGGTGGACTGCTCCATGCCTTCACGATAGCGAAAGAATCGCGATTCTTTCCAGGCTTTCGACGCAGATTGAGCCGGAAAACTCACGGATGCTTGGTTCACAGCCAAACTTTCAACCCGAGAGGACTCCGGAATGACACTCGCCGAGCTCCCGCTCTCCGACCTCGATGACCAGCCGGACCGCCTGGACGCCCTGCGCGCCTGGGTCGCCGACATCGCCGCCATCACGCAGCCGGACGACGTCGTCTGGTGCGACGGATCGCTCGCCGAAGCAGACAGGCTCACCAAGCAGCTCGTCGCGGAAGGCAAGCTCATCCGCCTGAACCCGGAGTGGCGGCCGAACAGCTTCCTCGCCCGCACGGACCCCGGCGACGTGGCCAGGGTCGAGGACCGCACCTTCATCTGCTCCGTCGACGAGACCGACGCAGGCCCCACCAACAACTGGCGCGAACCGGAGGGGATGCGCGCAGAGCTGCGCGAGGTCTTCACCGGCAGCATGCGCGGTCGCACCATGTACGTCGTCCCGTTCTCGATGGGCCCGGTGGGCGGCCCGATCTCGCAGGTCGGCGTGCAGCTCACCGACTCCGCGTACGTCGCCGTCAGCCTCGGGATGATGACCCGCGTCACCTCGACGGTCCTCACCCTCATCGAGGCAGGGCAGCCGTGGGTCGCGACGGTGCACAGCGTCGGCGCACCCCTGGTGGATGCGGACGGCACGCGCCACGACGACGTCGCCTGGCCCTGCAACGAGACCAAGTACATCGTGCAATTCCCCGAGACCAGGGAGATCTGGTCGTACGGCTCCGGCTACGGCGGGAACGCGATCCTGGCCAAGAAGTGCTTCGCGCTGCGCATCGCCTCGGTGATGGCGCGGGACGAGGGCTGGCTGGCCGAGCACATGCTGATCGTCAAGGTGACGTCGCCGGAGGGGCGAGCGTTCCACATCGCCGCGGCGTTCCCGTCCGCGTGCGGCAAGACGAACCTCGCGATGCTCCGTCCGAGCATCCCGGGCTGGACGGTGGAGACGGTCGGAGACGACATCGCCTGGCTGCGTCAGGGGCCGGACGGCCGCCTGCGCGCGATCAACCCGGAGGCTGGCTTCTTCGGCGTCGCACCCGGCACGGGGCCGGCCACGAACGCCACGGCGGTCGACACGCTGTGGGGCAACACGATCTTCACGAACGTCGCGCTGCGCGACGACGGCGACGTGTGGTGGGAGGGCCTCACCGAGGAGCCGCCCGCGCACCTCATCGACTGGCGCGGGGAGGACTGGACGCCGGCGAGCGGCCGTCCCGCCGCGCATCCCAACTCCCGGTTCACGGTGTCGGCCGCACAGTGCCCGGCGATCTCCGACGACTGGGACGCGTTCGACGGGGTGCCGATCGACGCGATCCTGTTCGGCGGGCGCCGGGCCACCAACGTGCCGCTCGTCGCGCAGTCCCGTGACTGGAACCACGGCGTCTTCCTCGGTGCGACCATCTCGTCCGAGCAGACGGCCGCCGCGGAGGGCACCGTCGGCGAGCTGCGCCGCGACCCGTTCGCGATGCTGCCGTTCTGCGGATACAACATGGCCGACTACTGGGGCCACTGGCTCCGGATGGGGGAGAAGCTCGGCTCGAACGCCCCGGCGATCTTCCAGGTCAACTGGTTCCGCAAGGGCGAGGGCGGCCGGTTCCTCTGGCCGGGATTCAGCGAGAACGCCCGCGTGATCGAGTGGATCGTGCGTCGCGTCGAGGGCAGCGCTCGGGCAGTGGATGCTCCGATCGGCCGTCTGCCGATCCCCGCCGAACTCGACCTCGACGGGCTCGACCTGCCCGACGCCGACGTGGATGCGCTGTTCGACGTGGACAGGGACTCCTGGCTGGCCGAGTGCGACCTCACCGAGGAGTTCTTCTCCCGGTTCGGCGACCGGGTGCCCGCCGCGCTGCGCGCCGAGCTCGCGTCGCTGCGCTACCACCTGCGCGCCTAGCCGCAGCGGCGCCGCGTCCGCGCCCCGACCCCCGCGCCTGACCGCGGGTACACAATCGAGTCCGAACTTGTTCACCCCGCTCCCCGGCGTGTCGCCTGAACAAGTTCGGACTCGATCTTTTGGTCAGACGAGCAGCTGGTGCTTGGCGAGGTCGCGGTAGAGGGGGGTGGAGGCGACCAGCTCGGAGTGGGTTCCGGTATTGAGCACGCGGCCGTGGTCGAGCACGACGATCTGGTCGGAGTCGACGACCGTCGAGAGCCTGTGCGCGATGACGATGAGGGTCCGGTCCTCGGCCACGGCGTCGATCGCCTCGCGCATCAGCTGCTCGTTGCGTCCGTCGAGGCTCGACGTCGACTCGTCGAGCAGCAGCACGGGA
Source organism: Leifsonia sp. NCR5 (assembly GCF_002105485.1). Lineage (NCBI taxonomy): Bacteria > Bacillati > Actinomycetota > Actinomycetes > Micrococcales > Microbacteriaceae > Leifsonia > Leifsonia sp. NCR5. Next base: position 115,363 of record NZ_NCSR01000008.1, on the reverse strand, counting down.
GGGGCGGCGAGCAGCGCGCGGCCGATGGCGAGACGCTGGCGCTCGCCTCCGGACAGCATGATGCCGTCTTCGCCGACCGGAGCATCCAGGCCCTTGTCGTCGCGTTCGAGCACCTCGGTGAGGTTGACGGCGTGCAGCACCTGGATGCACTCCTCGTCCGTCGCATCCGGAGCCGCGAGCTTGAGGTTGTCGCGCAGCGAGCCGGCCAGCACGGGGGCGTCCTGCTCGACGTAGCCGATCTGGCCGCGCAGTGCTGCGCGGTCGAGGGTGCGCACGTCGAGGCCGCCGAAGCGCACCTCGCCGGCGGTCGGGTCGTAGAAACGCTCGATCAGCGCCAGGATGGTCGACTTGCCTGCGCCGGACGGCCCGACGAGCGCGGTGCGCTTGCCGCGCGGGGCGGAGAAGCTCACGCCGTGCAGCACACCGGAGAGTCGGTGCTTTCCTGCCCCGTCCGTTTCCCCGTCTCCTCGCCCGGCGGCGACCTCGGCCTCGGCGACGATGTCCGTGCCGCCCATCGCCTCGAACGCGAGCCGCTCCATGCTGGCGGCGCCGTCGGCCGCGGTTGCTTCCTGCGGCGTTCCGTCCGGCGTCGGCTCCGCCTTCACCGAGGAGTCCGGGTAGGAGAAGTGCACGTCCGCGAACTCGATCGCGGGCGCATCCGGTGCGAGCCCTTCGTTGGCGGCGCCGATGCTGAGGGCGAGCGGGGCGATGTCCCTGTCGTGCTGGTCCTCGGCAGGCAGGTCGATGATCTCCTGGATGCGACCGAGAGCGCCGAGCGCGGAGTTCACCGCCGTGACGGCGCCGAACGCCTGGCCGAGCGGCAGGATCATCATGAACAGGAACAGGATGAACGCCACCAGGTTCGCCACCGTGATGGCGCCGCTCGCCACGCGGAAACCGCCGACGCCGAGCACCACCAGGAACGACACCTGCATCGCGATGCCGGCGACAGGGACGACGAGCGCCGAGATCTTCGCGACCTGGATCCCCATCTTCCATGCGCCGGTCGCGTCGGCGTCGATCGCCGCGATCTCGCGGTCCGTCGCGTTGGCGGCACGGATGGTGCGCACCGAGCTGATCGCCCGCTCGACGGAGGCGGCGAGATCCCCGACCTTCGCCTGAGCCCGCTGGCTGGCCACCCGGATGCGCCCGGAGAGAAGGGTGACGACCACGATCGACACCGCGATGACGAGCACGGTCAGCCCGAGCAGCACCGGGTCGATGATGAGCATCGCGATCAGAGCGCCGATGAAGGTGAGGGCGCCGCCGATGGCCTCCACCAGGCCCTGCGTGAGCACGGCGCGCAGCAGCGTGGTGTCCGAGCCGACCCGCGACACCAGATCGCCGGTGCGGCGGGTGTCGAACTCGCTGATCGGGAGGTTGAGCATTCGGGCCACCAGCCTGCGGCGGGAGGAGAGCACGACGCCCTCACCCGTGCGCTGAAGCAGGTAGTGCTGGTAGCCGGAGATCAGGGCGGAGACCACCACGAGGATCACCAGCAGCCAGACCAGGCCGCCGAGCGGCTGCTGCTTGCCGACGATGTCGATCACCTGGCTGACCAGCAGCGGCTGGGCGAGGCTCGCGGCAGCGCCGAGCACGCTGAGCACGATGACGACGCTCAGCACGGCCTTGTGCTCGAACAGGTAGGGAAGGAGTTGGCTGAACTTCGCGCGGGGGCCTTCGTCGTCGCCCTTGCCTGGTCGGCCGAGGCGTCGCCGCGGTTGGCTGGTCTGTTCGGTGGTCATGACTGTCTCGTTCGTCTTTTCGGGATTCGTGGGGAGGTTCGGGATGCGCCGGGAACCGAGTGCTACTTCGACCGTACTTCCTGCCGACTGCTTGTTTGCTCAGATGTCCGGGGATCGGTCTATCGTGATGAACTATGCCAACGCCTGTCATCACCGCGAACAACCTCGTCAAGAAGTACAAGGAGTTCGCCGCCGTCAACGGCATCAGCTTCGAGGTCGCGCCCGGGGAGTCGTTCGGGCTGCTCGGCCCGAACGGCGCGGGCAAGTCGACCACGATGCGGATGGTCGGGGCAGTCTCCACGCGCACGGGCGGTGAGCTGAGCATCCTGGGCCTCGACCCGAACAGCCACGGGCCGGAGATCCGGTCGCAGCTGGGGGTCGTCCCGCAGGCGGACAACCTCGACACCGAGCTCCGGGTGCGCGACAACCTCATCGTCTACGGCAGGTACTTCGGCCTGCCGGGCGCCCGCGTGCGCAAGCGGGCCGATGAGCTGCTGGCGTTCGCGCAGCTGGAGGACAAGGCGAAGGCCAAGGTCGACGACCTCTCCGGCGGCATGAAGCGGCGCCTCACCATCGCACGCGCGCTCATCAACGACCCGCGCATCCTGTTGCTGGACGAGCCGACCACCGGCCTCGACCCGCAGGCGCGGCACATCCTCTGGGACCGCCTGTTCCGGCTCAAGGAGCAGGGAACGACGCTCGTGCTCACCACGCACTACATGGATGAGGCCGAACAGCTCTGCGACCGGCTGGTGGTCGTGGACAAGGGCAGCATCATGGCGGAGGGCTCTCCGGCGTCGCTCATCCGCGAGTACTCCTCGCGCGAGGTGCTGGAGGTGCGGTTCGGGTCCGATCGCAACAGCGAGGTGGCCGAGCGGCTCGACGGCATCGGGGAGCGCATCGAGGTGCTGCCCGACCGCATCCTGGTCTACAGCGACGACGGCGAGGCGGAGCTGGTGCGCATCACCGAGCGCGGCCTGCACCCGATCACCAGCCTGGTGCGGAGGTCCAGCCTCGAAGACGTGTTCCTCCGGCTCACCGGCAGGAGCCTGATCGAATGACGACGACAGCAGGCACCGCCCCGGATGCGCAGCTCGCCATCGCGGCCGCCGTCAAGCCGCGCAGATTCGGGGCGTGGTACGTCGCGGAGCACCGCTTCCGCGTGATGCGCTCCTACCTGCAGACGGTGCTGATGACCGCCATCGGCTACCCGCTGCTCTACCTCTTCGCGATGGGCGTCGGGCTCGGCAGCCTGGTCAGCAAGAACCTGGGGGAGCAGGGCGTCGACGGCGTCAGCTATCTCGCGTTCGTGGCGCCGGCCCTGCTCTGCACGGCCGCTGTCACGATCGCGAGCGAGGAGTTCACATACCCGGTGATGCTCGGCTTCAAGTGGAACCCGACGTTCTACGGCATGAACGCCGCCCCGATCGCCGCCGGCCAGATCATCGACGGGCTGGTGATCTCGGTGGTCGCTCGCCTGTTCACAGCCAGCATCATCTACTACGTCGTCATGGTGCTGTTCGGCGCCGTCCCGTCCGCCGCCGGGTTCCTCGCCATCCCGGTCGCCGTGCTCGCGGGGGTGGCGTTCGGCGTCCCGGTGATGACGTACGTGGCAACGCTCGAACAGGACACGGGGCAGCTCGCACTGGTGATGCGCTTCGTGCTGCTGCCGATGACCCTGTTCTCCGGCACCTTCTTCCCGCTGACCGCGATGCCGTGGTTCCTGCAGTGGATCGGCTGGCTGTCCCCGCTCTGGCACGCCTCGGAGCTCGCCAGGGTGTTCACCTACGGCATGGCGGAGCCGCTTTGGCTCACGATCACGCACGTGCTCTATCTGGTCGCCCTGTTCGTCGTGTTCTGGATGTGGACCCGCCGGATCGCAGCGAGGAGGCTGAACAAGTGAGCGGGCAGAGGCAGACCACCGCCGACGAGCCGCTGATCGCGACCGTGGCGCACACCAGGCCGCTGAGCGCGCTCTACGCGGGGAACGCATCCAGTGTCATGCAGCGCGGTTGGCTCGCCACCCGCAGCACCAACTGGCTCGTGATCGTCTCCGGGTTCTTCGAGCCGATCTTCTACCTGCTGTCGCTCGGCGTCGGCCTCGGGGCGATGGTCGGTCAGGTGACGACGTCGTCCGGGCAGGAGGTCGGGTACGCGGCGTTCATCGCCCCGGCGCTCCTGGCGACGGCGGCGATGAACGGCGCGGTCTACGACTCCACCTGGAACGTGTTCTTCAAGATGCACTTCGCGAAGCTCTACGAGGGGATGCTCTCCACCTCGCTCGGCCCGCTCGACGTGGCTCTCGGCGAGATCCTGCTCGCGCTGGCGCGCGGGGCGCTCTACGCTCTCGGCTTCATGCTGGTGATGCAGGCGCTCGGGCTCAACCTGTCGTGGTGGGCGATCCTCGCGCTCCCCGCCGTGCTGCTGATCGCATTCGGCTTCGCCAGCTTCGGGATGGGCATCACCAGCTACATGAAGACCTTCCAGCAGATGGACTGGATCAACTTCGTCATGCTGCCGATGTTCCTGCTCTCGGCCACGTTCTACCCGATCACGGTCTACCCGCCGGCGATCCAGGTGGTCATCCAGGCTCTCCCGCTCTGGCACGGCGTCGAACTGGTCCGCAGCCTGACCACCGGCGCCGTCGACGCCGGCCTGCTCTGGCACGTGCTGTACTTCGTGGTGATGATCGTGCTCGGGCTCATCCTGACCACGCGGCGGCTGCGCGCGCTGTTCCTGGACTAGCCGCCGCGCCGCCGCTACGAGACGTTCTCGTTGAAGTCCACGTCCTTCGTCTCCTTGCTGAGGAACAGCGCGATCAGCGTCAGCACTCCGGCGAGGGACAGGTAGACGCCGACCCAGACCGTCGAGCCGTGCGCCATCGTCCACAGCCAGACGGCGATGGTCGGTGCGACGGCCGCGCCGAGCACGCTGGCCAGGTTGTACGCGATGGCAGAGCCGGTGTAGCGCACGTTCGTGGGGAACAATTCGGGCAGCTGGGCGCCCATCGGGCCGAAGGTGAGGCCCATCAGGGTGAAGCCGACGATGAGCAGGGCCATCGTGCCGACGAAGCCGCCTCCGAAGAGCGGGACGAACAGCAGACCGAAGACGATGATCCCGAGTGTGACCCAGATCAGCGTCTTGCGGCGACCGTAGCGTTCGGCGAGCGGTCCGGCCACCAGGGTGAAGATTCCGAAGAACACGACACCGACGATGAGCATGATGAGGAACTCGTTGCGGGTGTAGCCGAGGCCGGGGACGAAGGCGGCGGGATCGAACGCCTTGCCCGCCTTCTCCGCCGCCGCACGCGCGGACGCCTCGGTGGCGGCCGTCGTGCCGTATGTGAGGGTGAACGCGGTCATCAGGTAGAACAGCACGTAGGTGGCCAGCATGATGAACGTGCCGAGGATGATCTGGTACCAGCTGGTCTTGAACACGCGGGCGAGCGGCAGCTTGGCAACCTCGCCGGTGTCGACGACCTTCTGGAACGCGGGGGTCTCGACGAGCTTGAGCCGCACGTACAGGCCGACGATCACCAGGATGGCGCTGAGCAGGAACGGCACTCGCCAGCCCCACGCGCTGAACGCCTCCGGGCTCATCGAGAGGTTGAGGACCAGGAACAGCAGGTTGGCGATGATGAAGCCGATCGGGGCGCCGAGCTGCGGGAACGTGCCGTAGATCGCGCGCTTGCCCGCCGGTGCGTTCTCCGTCGCCAGCAGGGCGGCTCCACTCCACTCGCCGCCGAGGCCGAGCCCCTGGCAGAAGCGCATGATCACGAGGAGGAACGGCGCCCAGAACTCCCAGCCCGGCACCTGAGCGGTGGGCAGGCAGCCGATGAGGACGGTCGCGATGCCCATCGTCAGCAGCGAGCCGACGAGGGTGCCCTTGCGGCCGATCCTGTCGCCGAAGTGCCCGAACAGGATGGAGCCGACCGGGCGCGCGATGAAGGCGACGCCGAAGACGGCGAATGACGCGAGCAACGCGGTGGTCGGGTCTTCGTTCGTGAAGAACAGGGCGGGGAACACCAGGACGGCGGCGGTCGCGTAGACGTAGAAGTCGTAGAACTCGATCGACGTGCCGATGAGGCTGGCGAGGATGACGCGGCCGCGCGTATTCGCTGGTGCGGCTGGTGGGGTGACGGAGGCCGTCGAAGACATGGGGGTGCTACTTCCGGGGTGCGTGACGAACAGTGAACGATGCTGTGGATGCGGGCGTCGGTCGGGCGTCTCGCGAACTCGTGAGCAGAAAATCGGTGGGTACGGCGCTTGTGGCGCCCCTCCACCATACGTCGGAGCCGCGGCAGGCCAGAAACCGGGCGACGGACCGGATCGCTACGCTGGAGGCATGGATACTCTGTTCGCTGTTCTGCACGTCGTGTCTGCCGTCTTCATCGTCGGCCCGATGGCCATCCTCCCGATGACCGCCATGCGCGCCGTCCGCGCCGGAAACGCGGGACAGGTGACCACCCTGGCGAAGTCGACCAACATCTTCTCGCTGCTGTCGCTGCTCGTGGTCGTCTTCGGCTTCGGCGTGATGGGGATGTCCGACCCGAAGTACAAGACCTCGGTCACGACGCCCTGGATCCTGTGGTCGATCATCGCCTACGTCATCGCCCTCGGCCTGACGCTGTTCGTGGTCGTGCCCGCCATGAAGCGCGCGGCCGAAGCGCTCGAGGTTCGTGCGACATCCGGTGCACCAGCCGCCGTCGCGGCCGGGCAGACCCCGGCGGCCGAGGCCGCCGACCTGTCTTCCCGCGGCTACCCGGCGATCGCGGCAGGGTCCGGCGTCGCCTCGCTGCTGCTCGTGCTCGTCGTCGTGCTCATGGTCTGGAAGCCGTAGGCCGACCTGCCCCCGCCCCCGCCCGTTGGCGAGATGCCACTATCTGTCGAGCATCCCGGGCGTTTCGCCGCAGTTACTGGTATCTCGCTGCCAGGGCAGGGTCGTCGTCGAGGTCGTCCGGCGGTGACCCGAGCAGCGACCGGGTGATCTGCTCGCTGTCCGCCGTCATCTCGTGCACCGCGGACAGCAGGTCGTCGTCGCCGACGTCGTGCCCGGCCTCCGCGGCCCGAAGCACGGCGCGTCGCACGGCCTCCTTGACGAACGACGCCGTGACGCCCTGGCTGAGGTCCGCCGCCCGCGTCAACGCCTCGACGCCGAACGGCAGCGTGCCCCGGTAGAGCTCGAACAGCCTGCGCCGAGCCGTGTCGTCCGGGAGCGGGATCTCCACCGCCAGGTCCACCCTGCCCGGCCGCTGCGCGAGCGCGCGCTCCAGCAGGTCTGCCCTGTTCGTGGTCAGCACGAACGCCACGTCCGCGTCGTTGCCCAGACCGTCCATCGCGTCGAGGACGTCGAAGAGCAGGGGCTGAGGCCCGTCGTGGAAGGAGCGGTCCTCGGCGATCAGGTCGCAATCCTCCAGGACGACGACGGCGGGCTGCAACGCGCGCGCGGTCTCTGCGGCGAGCCCGACCAGCCGGAGCGCCCCGCCCGCGAGCAGGATGACGGTGGTCTCCGGCGACTCGCCGACCAGGTGACGGATGGTGTGCGTCTTCCCTGTTCCCGGCGGCCCGTAGAGGAGGACGCCGCGCTTCAGGTGCTGACCGGCGGCGAGGAGGGCGTCGCGGAATCGCGCGACCCCGAGCACCTGCCGCTCGATCCGGTCGAGAGTGCCGTCGGGAAGGATCACATCGGAGGCCGGGATGCGCTCCCTCCGGAGGAACGTCATCCCTCCGGAGGCCGGGTTGTAGTCCGACGCCGTGAACGTGACGACCTGTCCGCGCAGCACGCTGTGCTCGATCATGGCCTCGCGGAGGGTGGCGAGCAGTCCGAGTGTCACGTCCTCGTCGGCGCTCATCACCTCGAGTGCCCCCTGGTTCCCGTAGCGCGGGCTCGCAGCACGCTGGAGGACCGCGACGGGGGAGCCGTCGACGTGGAACAGGTGCAGCCCGAACGCGACCGTGCGCCGTTCGGTGTCCGGTCCGGTCGCGGCGCGCGCGTAGTCGACGGCTCCGATCGGGAACTGCCCCCACATCGCCGAGTGCTCGACGATCTCCGAGAACGACGTGTGGATGCGCTGCTCGCCGCCGCCGATGCCGACCAGCCGCCCGCCCCCGTGCTGCGAGACGACCGTCTCGATCGCGACGTCGGCGTCGGTGGCGCGCAGCGCGGAGACGGTCTCCGACACCACGGGAAGGGCGCGCGGATCCGTCCCGAGGTGGTCGGCGAGCGCGCCGGCGACGGTGGGGCCGCCTGCGGCCTTGCTGTGCGACGCGCGCTCGTTCACCGTCGCCATGAACTCCGCGAACACGTCGAGGAACGACGTGGTGCGCTGGTCTTCGGGCTCCGGTGCTGACGACGGTCCAGTCGAGACGTTCATGCAGAGACCCTATGGCATGGCCTCAGCCGCGCGGTGCCCGCAGGGCCCGGAGGGTCAGCGCCGTGCTGAGCGCGGCGTGCGCCGCCTCCGCGCCCTTGTCCTCGCGCGAGTCGGCCAGGCCGGCCCTGTCGATGCCCTGCGCCTCGTCGTCGAGCGTCAGCACGCCGAAACCGACCGGCTTGCCGGTGTCGATGGCGACACGGGTGAGCCCGTCCGTCGCAGCGGACGACACGTACTCGAAGTGCGGCGTGCCGCCCCGGATGATGACACCGAGGGCGACCACGGCATCCGCACCGGACTCCAGCGCGGCCTTGCTCACCACTGGCAGCTCGAAGCTGCCGGGCACGCGCACCAGCGAGAACGTCGCTCCCGACGCCTCCAGCGTGCGCTGCGCTCCCGCGATCAGGCCGTCGGTGATCTGATCGTGCCAGGTCCCGGCGACGATGACCACGTTCAGGCCGGTTCCGTCCACGGTCTCCTCGGCGTTCGGGGCTCCCGCTCCGCTCATCGTGCTGTCCTTTCGGCTGTCTGCTCTGCAGGGGTGAAGAGGTGACCCATGCGGTCACGCTTGGTTTCGAGGTATCCCTCGTTGAAGGTGCCGACGCCCACGACGAGCGGAACGCGCTCCTCGACGGCGATGCCGTGCTCTTCGAGCTGGCGCACCTTCTCCGGGTTGTTGGTGAGGAGGCGCACCGACTGGATGCCGAGCTCCTGCAGGATGGCAGTGGCCGCCCCGTAGTCGCGGGCGTCGATGGGCAGGCCGAGGGCGAGGTTCGCATCCAGGGTGTCGAGACCCTCCTCCTGCAGCTTGTACGCGCGCAGCTTGTTGATGAGCCCGATGCCCCTGCCCTCGTGACCGCGCAGGTAGACGACCACGCCGCCCTCCCGCTGGATCGTGTCGAGCGCAGCGTCGAGCTGCGGACCGCACTCGCACTTGAGCGAGCCGAACGCCTCGCCGGTGAGGCACTCGGAGTGCACCCGCACCAGTGTTCCGGACGCGCTGGGCCGGCCGGAGACGATGGCCACGTGGTCGGCGCCGGTCATCCTGTCCCGGTATGCGCGCATCTTGAACGAGCCGTGCGTGGTCGGCACCGTCGTCTCGACCTCGAAGATCACCCGCGAGGTCTCGGGGATCGGGGTGACCGTCTCGAGCTGCTGGTCGCAGTGGAACTCCTGCAGGTAGGCGATCAGCGCCTCGATGGTGATGACGAGCACGCCCTCGCGCTCGCCCAGCTCGATCAGCCCGGGCAGGCGCATCATCTCGCCGTCGTCCGCGACGATCTCGGCGATGGCTCCCACCGGGGTGAGGCCGGCGAGCTTCAGCAGGTCGACCGCAGCCTCGGTGTGGCCGTCGCGTTCCCGCACTCCGCCGTCCATGGCGCGCAGCGGCAGGATGTGGCCCGGCCGGTGCAGGCTGGCCGGGACGGAGTCGAGGTCGGCGAGCACGCGCAGCGTGTGGGCGCGGTCCGCGGCGCTGATGCCGGTGCTGAGCCGGTCGGCCGCATCCACGCTCACCGTGTAGTTGGTGCCGCGCGAGTCCTCGTTGGTGGCGACCATCACCGGCAGGTCGAGCCGGTCGGCGATCTCGTTGGTCATCGGTGCGCAGATGAAGCCGGACGAGTTCTTGACCGTCCAGGCGATCCACTCCTGGCTGGCCAGCTCCGCGGCGAGGATGACGTCGCCCTCGTTCTCGCGGCTCTCGTTGTCCGCGACGATGACCGGTCGGCCGGCGCGCAGTTCGCTCAAGGCCTGGGGGATGGTGGCGAGGCTCATGATGCGCTCCGTTCGGGTTCTGCTGTCAGTGGTCCGTAGCCGAGGCCGAGCATCCGCTCGACGTGCCTGGCCAGGATGTCGGTCTCGATGTTGACGCGGTCGCCGACGACGCGTTCGCCGAGGGTGGTGGCCGCGAGCGTCTCCGGGATGAGGGACACCTCGAACCAGCCGTCGTCGATGGTCCCTCCTACCTCGCTCACCGTGAGCGAGACGCCGTCGATGGCGATCGATCCCTTGCGGGCGACGAGCGGAGCGTGCTCCGGGTCGAGGCTGAGCCGCACGACGCGCCAGGCGCTGCCGTCCGTGATGGCGATGACCTCCGCCGTTCCGTCGATGTGGCCCTGCACGATGTGGCCGCCGAGGCGGTCGCCCACCTGGGCTGCGCGCTCGAGGTTGACCGTGCGGCCGGGCTGGACGCCGTCCAGGGTGCTCATCGCGAGTGTCTCCGCCATGACGTCCGCCGTGAACGTCTCCGCATCCTGGTCGATGACGGTGAGGCAGACGCCGCTGACCGAGATCGAGTCGCCGTGCTTCGCGTCGCTGACGGCGATGGGACCACGCACGGTGATCCGTGCCGCGTCGTCGCCGAGGTCGACGGCGACGATCTCGCCCAGCTCTTCGATGATTCCGGTGAACATGCTCAGTTGCCTTCTCTCTGTGACTGCTCTGGATGCTGTCGTTCCGGCGCGGCCCGGATGAACAGGTCGGCCCCCAGCTGCTCGATCGAGTGGATGCACAGCAGCCGCTGCTCGGAGATCGTCCCCACGCCGATTTCCCCGATGGCGACCTTGCTGCCGCCGAGCAGGGTGGGCGCGAGGTAGATGGCGTACTCGTCGACCAGTCCGGCCTCGATGAACGCGCTCGCGAGCGTCGGCCCTCCCTCGACGTAGACCCGGCGGAAGCCGCGCTGGTGCAGGTCGGCGACCACGTCGTGCACGTCGTGCGTCCCCTCGAAGATCACCGGGTTCGGATGACGGAAGACCGCCGCGTCCTTGGGCACGGCGCGCATCCCGACCACGACGGGGGTGGGCTGGGTGCGCAGGAGTTCGCCGGCGTCTCCGCGGGCGGTGAGGCTGGGGTCGTCGGCGAGCACGGTGCCTGTGCCGACCACGATGGCGTCGGACGCTTCGCGCTGCTCGTGCACGCGCTGCCGGGCAGCGGCACCGGTGATCCAGGTGCTCGTGCCGTCGTCGGCCGCCGCGCGGCCGTCGAGGCTGCTCGCCCATTTGACCGTGATGTACGGACGGCCGAGGCGCGCGGCCGTGAGCCAGTCGCCGAGGAACGCCTCGACCTCGTCGGCGAGCACACCGCCGATCACCTCGACGCCGGCCTCGCGCAGCCGCGCGGCTCCTCCGCTGGAGGAGTGGCCGGGGTCGGTGGCCGCGTAGACGACCCGTGCGACGCCCGCCTCGATGAGGGCCTCGGAGCACGGACCGGTGTGGCCCCAGTGGTTGCACGGTTCGAGGGTGACGACGGCCGTCGCGCCGGCGGCTTCTCCTTCGCCGAGCTTGGAGAGCGCATCCACTTCGGCGTGCGGGGTGCCGACCCCGCGGTGCCAGCCTTCGGCGATGGTCGCGCCTGCTGCGTCGAGGATCACGCAGCCGACCCGCGGGTTCACACCCGTGGCCGGCCCGTTGTGAGCGAGTTCGATGGCGGTTCTCATCGCCGCGTCCCACGTCATCCCAGATCGGTCCTGTCTCTTGTAGCGAGACGTGTGCCGGGGTCGCGTGGCCGGCGACCGCATGCGGCCGCCACCCGTGCTGCCTCCCATCCGGACTGAGTGGCCAGGCGTTGCCTGACCCCATTACCGTCGGTGCCGGAGTTTCACCGGCTCAACAGTGCTGCGCTCTCACGCAGCCCCGCTCGCGGACTATCACCGCCGGTTCGGACTTTCACCGACCCCGGAGCACGTTTGTGTTCTGAGTCTAGTCAACGCCTCGGTGTGCGGACTATTCCCGTCGCACTGTTACGCGGGCTGCTGCGCGATCCAGCCCGCCGTGAGCGTCTGCACGGCCGACCCGTCGAGGTCGGCGAGCTTCACGCCTGCGAAGCGCTTCGCCGCCTCGGACGGCTGCACCCTGGCCGCCGGATGTTCGTCGGCGAGCAGCGCGACGATCACGTCGGCGACGCCTTCCGGAGTCTGCGCGTTCGCCGGGTCGAACGCCGCGGCCGTCCTCGCCAGGTAGGCGTCGAACAGGGGACGGTACGGGGAGTCGGCGGCCGGCGCGGAGCTGTCTGCTCCGACGTTCGCGACGAACTCGGTCGTGACGGCGCCCGGCTCGATGACGGTCACGCGCACGCCGAGCGCTCCGGCCACCGGGGTCAGCGACTCCATGAACCCCTCGACGGCGAACTTCGCGGCGCAGTACGCCTCGTTGAACGGCTGGCCGACCACTCCGCCGACGCTCGACACGGTCAGCATCCGGCCTCCCGTCTCGCGCAGCATCGGCAAGGCCGCCTTCGTCACGGCGACGACGCCGAAGAAGTTGACCTCCATCACGTCGCGCACCTCCTGGACGGACTCGTCCTCGATCGTGCCGACGTGGCCGGAGCCCGCGTTGTTGAGCAGCGCATCCAGCCGTCCGTGCTGCGACCGGATGTGCGCGAAGCAGGCGTCGATGGATGCGGGGTCCGTCACATCCAGGGCGTGCACGTCGAGCGTCACCCCTGCTTCTGCGGCGGCGGCGTCCAGTGGTCCGCGCTTGGCGAGGTCGCGCATGGTGGCGACGACGGTGTGGCCGGCGCGGGCCGCCGCGATGGCGGAGGAGCGGCCGATGCCGGTGGAGGTGCCGGTGATGAGCAGGACGGATGCGGTCATGTGCTCAGTCTCGCAGCGAAACCAGTGCGCGGGCAGTCCCTTCGTCCACGATCAGGTCGGTGATGAGCTCGGCGGAGAGCGCACCGCGGAGGCTGTGCACCTTGGACGGCCCCGACACGACGCAGACGCGGCGCGGCACGCGCTTGATCAGGTCGATGTCCGGCCCGCTCGCCCGTTCGTTCAGCGGGATGCCGTGGTGGCTGCCGTCTTCGCGGAAGAACACGGTTGCCACGTCGCCGACCACGCCGGACTCGTCGAGGGATGCGTAGTCGGCCTGGTCGAGGTAGCCGCCGGCGTAGACGTGCGAGCGCACCTCGGAGAAGGGCGAGCCGAGGCCGAAGATCGCCACATCCATCCGCTCCTGGATGTCCAGGATGCGCCGGGTGCTGCGCTCGCGCCACATCGCCGTCTTGGTCTGCGGGTCGTCGAACAGGGCAGGCACGGGGAACTCCTGGATCGTGCCGGAGAACGTGTCGCCGAAGCGGCGCAGGATCTCCGACGCGTAGAGCACGCCGGTCGTGTACGTGTTGCCCGCTCCGTTCAGCTGCACGAATTCGAGGTTGTGCAGGTCTTTCGGGATGAGGTGCCTGCTGAGGGCGCTCATCGTGGACCCCCACGCGATCCCTACCGTCTGGTTGGAGTCGATGAACCTGTCGAGAATCCGTGCAGCGGAGATGGCGACGCGCTCCAGCCTGTCCACGTCGCTGATGGCGCTCGGCATCGGCACGATGTGCGCGGCGATGCCGTAGCGCTCGTGGATGTCCTGCTGGATGCGCGTCGCCCCTTCGTGTGGGGTGGCGATCTGGATGGTGACCAGACCGGAGGCGCGGGCGTAGCTGAGCAGGCGGGAAACGCTGGACCGCGAGGTGTGCATCTCGTGGGCGATGGCTTCCATCGTCAGGTCCTGCATGTAGTAGAGGTGGCCTGCTTTGAGAGCGTCGCGGGTCTTCTCCGGCAGGTTCTCGGTGTCGTTGGTGGGCATTCGGGTGTCGTCTTCTCTCGTCGAGCTGCGGTTGCACGTATGTGCAGCCAGCTTGAACAAAGTGTCCGGGCATCGAAAACTATAGCTGGCAGAAATCCGCCCCGAGGAAAAACAGGAGTAGCCGTGGCAACGAAGTCGAACGCAACCCGCACCGAGGTCGAACGACTTCGCGAACGCCCGAACGCCAGGGTGCTCGTCATCGGCGGTGGCATCAACGGCCTCGGCACCTTCCGCGACCTGGCCCTGCAGGGCGTCGACGTGATCCTCGTCGAGCGCAACGACTTCGTCTCCGGAGCGTCCGCAGCGTCGAGCCACATGATCCACGGCGGCGTCCGCTACCTGGAGAACGGCGAGTTCCGGCTGGTCAGGGAGTCGGTGACCGAGCGCAACGGCCTGCTCAAGATCGCGCCGCACTACGTCAAGCCGCTGCAGACCACCATCCCGATCTTCTCCACCTTCTCGGGCATCCTGGCCGCCCCGCTGCGCTTCCTCACCCACAAGCAGGGCAAGCCGAAGGAGCGCGGGGCGTTCCTCATCAAGACCGGCCTGACGATCTACGACTCGTTCTCGCGCGACGGTGGCAGCGTGCCCCGCCACCAGTTCTCCGGCAAGAAGAAGTCGCTGGAGACCCAGCCGGAGCTGAACCCCGGCATCAAGTACACCGCGACGTACTTCGATGCCAGCGTCCACGACCCGGAGCGCCTGGCCCTGGATGTGCTGGCCGACGGTCTCGCGGCCGGCCCGCACGCCCGCGCGGCCAACTACGTCGAGGCGATCGGCACGCGCGACGGGGGAGTGCTCGTCCGCGACCGCGAGACGGGCGAGGAGTTCAGCATCGTCGCCGACGTGGTCGTGAACGCGTCCGGTCCGTGGACAGACCTCACCAACGCAGCGCTCGGCCGCAGCACGGAGTTCATGGGAGGCACGAAGGGCTCGCACATCGTCCTCGACAACCAGGAGCTGCTCGAGGCGTGCAAGGGCCGCGAGATGTTCTTCGAGAACAACGACGGCCGCATCGTGCTGATCTACCCGCTCAAGGGCCGCGTCATGGTCGGCACCACCGACCTCGAAGCGGACATGTCCGAGCGCGCCGTGTGCACCGAGGACGAGATCGACTACTTCATCGAGCTGGTCTCGCACGTTTTCCCAACGATCCCGGTGACCCGTTCGCAGATCGTCTACAGCTTCTCCGGCGTCCGCCCGCTGCCGCACCATGACGACACCGCCCCCGGTTTCGTCTCGCGTGACTACCGCATCGTGCCCGGCACCATCGACGGCCTCGGCTCCACCGCGGTCCTCAGCCTGGTGGGCGGCAAGTGGACGACGTTCCGCGCGCTGAGCGAGCACCTGGCCAACGAGACCCTGGATGCGCTCGGCGCGTCCCGCAGGGTGTCCACCGCCGGTCTCGCCATCGGTGGAGGCGCCGGCTTCCCGTCGACGCCCGCGGCGGAGCGCGACTGGGTGGCCAGGTACGGCGCAGACGTGGGAGCCGAGCGCGCATCCCAGCTGCTGCACCGCTACGGCACCAAGGCGACGTACGTGATCGACGCCATCGCGGGCAGCGACGACGACGACACCCGTCTCGCCGGGGCGCCGGACTACTCGCGCGCAGAGATCGACTACCTGGTGCGCACCGAGCACGTCGCGCACCTCTCCGACGTCTTCCTGCGCCGCACCAGCATCGCGTTCGTCGGCGGAATCAGCGGCGGTCTCGTGCGTGAGGTGGGCGAAATCGTGGCGAACGCACTCGGATGGTCGCCAATTCGGCGGTCTGAGGAGGAAGATGCATTCATAGCGGAACTCGCCGACGCCCACCGGGTGCACCTCGAGTCGGAGGACGGCAGCGAAGCCGCGGCGCTCCGATGATGCACGAACGTGCATAGCACGGTTCTTGTCACGGTGGGCTGGCGCTAATAGCGTTCAATTGCCCACCCTGACGAGAACCACACCACATCGCACAACAGGGTGCGGGTCAACTGAACAACTGGAAGGTCAACGTGGACAATATCGGTGTAGATTTCCTGTCGGAGTTGGTGGGCACGGCGATGCTCGTCCTCCTCGGTACCGGCGTCGTGGCGAACGTCGCACTCATCAAGAACAAGGGCTTCAACGGCGGGTTCCTGATGGTGAACATCGGCTGGGGCCTCGCGGTCTTCGCCGGTGTGATCGTTTCCTACAACTCCGGCGCCCATCTGAACCCCGCTGTGACGCTCGGACTTGTCGCCAACGGCGCCAAGGCCTTCGGCTCCGCCGCCGCGCACACGCTGGTTCCGGTGAACTTCGGTGTCGTGGCCTTGTACATCCTGGCTCAGCTGATCGGTGCCATCATCGGCGCCGTCCTCACCTGGCTGGCGTACAAGAAGCACTTCGACGAGGAGCCTGAGCCCGCCAACAAGCTCGGCGTCTTCTCGACCGGCCCGGCGATCCGCAGCTACGCGTGGAACCTCGTGACGGAGATCATCGGCACCTTCGTGCTGGTGTTCGTGGTGATCGCGTTCGGTCACCAGCCCGGCCAGGCCGCCGGTCTCGCCGCCCTCGGTGCTCTGCCCGTCGCCCTCCTGGTGATCGGCATCGGCGCCAGCCTCGGTGGCCCGACCGGATACGCCATCAACCCTGCCCGTGACCTCGGTCCGCGCATCGCGCACGCGATCCTGCCGATCAAGGGCAAGGGCTCGAGCGACTGGTCGTACTCCTGGGTTCCCGTCGTCGGCCCGATCATCGGCGGTCTCCTCGCCGGCTGGCTCGGCATCATCCTGCTCCCCATCCTCAAGTAATACCCGCGGGCCGATCCGGAAACGGATCGGCCCGCGTCAGTCCCACCCCCCAAAACAAAGGAGTTACCTATGGCCGAGTACGTTGTCGCCATCGATCAGGGCACGACCAGTACCCGTGCGATCATCTTCGACAAGTCCGGGTCGATCGTCTCGACCGGTCAGCTGGAGCACGAGCAGATCTTCCCGAAGGCCGGCTGGGTCGAGCACAACCCCGTCGAGATCTGGAACAACACCCGCGAGGTGATCGGCCAGGCTCTGTCGAAGGCGGACCTCACCCGTCACGACATCGCTGCTGTCGGCATCACCAACCAGCGCGAGACCGCGGTGGTCTGGGACAAGAACACCGGCGAGCCCGTCTACAACGCCATCGTCTGGCAGGACACCCGCACGCAGCCGATCGTGGACCGCCTGGCGGCCGACGGCGGCGTCGAGCGCTTCAAGCCGATCGTCGGCCTTCCGCTGGCGACCTACTTCTCCGGCACCAAGATCGTCTGGATCCTGGAGAACGTCGAAGGCGCACGCGAGCGCGCGGAGGCCGGGGACCTGCTCTTCGGCACCACGGACTCGTGGGTGCTCTGGAACCTGACCGGCGGCCCGGACGGCGGTGTGCACGCCACCGACGTGACGAACGCCTCCCGCACCCTGTTCATGGACCTCGAGACGCTCAGCTGGCGCGACGACATCCTCGAGGTGTTCGGCGTCCCGAAGTCGATGCTCCCGGAGATTAAGAGCTCGTCCGAGGTCTACGGCCAGGTCGAGCCGTCCAGCCTGCTCCGCGAGGTGCCGGTCGCCGGCATCCTCGGCGACCAGCAGGCGGCCACGTTCGGCCAGGCCGCGTTCGACACCGGCGAGTCCAAGAACACCTACGGCACGGGCAACTTCCTCATCTTCAACACGGGTGAGGAGATCGTCCACTCGAAGAACGGTCTGCTGACGACGCTGGGCTACAAGCTCGGCGACGCGAAGCCGCACTACGCCCTCGAGGGTTCCATCGCCGTCACCGGTTCGCTGGTGCAGTGGCTGCGCGACAACCTGGGCATCATCTCGAGCGCCCCGGAGATCGAGGAGCTGGCGAAGACGGTCGAGGACAACGGCGGAGCGTACTTCGTTCCGGCGTTCTCCGGTCTGTTCGCGCCGTACTGGCGGTCGGATGCGCGTGGTGCGCTCGTCGGCCTCACCCGGTACGTCAACAAGGGACACATCGCCCGCGCCGCCCTGGAGGCCACGGCCTTCCAGACCCGCGAGGTGCTGGATGCGGTCAACGCGGACTCCGGCGTGGACCTCACCGAGCTCAAGGTGGACGGCGGCATGATCGCCAACAACACCCTGATGCAGTTCCAGGCCGACATCCTCGGCGTCCCCGTCATCCGCCCGGTCGTCGCGGAGACGACCGCGCTGGGTGCCGCGTACGCCGCCGGTCTCGCGACGGGCTTCTGGGAGAACCTGGACGACCTGCGCAAGAACTGGCAGGAGGACAGCCGCTGGGAGCCGAAGATGGATGCGGACGAGCGCGACCGTCAGCTCCGCCTCTGGAAGAAGGCCGTCACGAAGACCTTCGACTGGGTCGACGAAGACGTGCAGAACGCCTAGTCAGCACCACCACGACGAACGCCGCCCGGCTCAGCCGGGCGGCGTTCTCGCGTTCAGGGGCGTTCAGTTCAGGGGGCGAGCAGCGCCGGCAGCTCGGCGAGCGACCGGATGCGCAGCACACCGGCCGCCGTAGCATCCGCAGCGTCCTCCAGCGTCTGCGCATCGCCGGTGCGGTCGAGCCAGACCCCGGTGAGGCCGGCGCGGGCGGCGCCGATCGCGTCGGTGCGCAGGCGGTCGCCGATGTACGCGGCGTCGGACGGCACGACACCGAAGACCTCGCAGGCGTGCAGGAAGATGGCCGGGTCCGGTTTCACGACGCCGAGTTCCCCGGACGCGATCACGTGCTCGACCCGCTGGTCGAGGGCCACGGTCGTCACCTTGCGCGTCTGGAACGCCAGGTCGCCGTTGGTGATGAGCCCGAACCGCACGCCGGGGATGCGCCCGGTCAGCGCATCCAGGCACGGGAGCGCGTCGTCGTGCAGCGCCCAGCTCTCCACGTAGTGCTCGAAGTACGTCGCGAACCACACGCTCGCCGCGGCGTCGTCGAGGGCGACGCCGTGGCGGGCGGCGAAGTCGCGGGCGCGCGCCTGACGCTGCCCCTCGAAGTCGAGCTGCCCGGCGAGGTAGGAGTGGTAGTGCGTCTCCTCCAGCTGGTGCCAGTACGCGACCGTCGTGGCCGCATCCAGGGCGCCGTACGGCTCTCCGAGCGCGGCGACGTGCCGCTGGATGCCGCGGGCGACGGCAGCCCGGTGGGCGAACAGTGTGTCGTCCAGGTCGAACAGCACGACGGACGGAGCGGTCACGAGCCGTCCGCGTGAACGTAGGTGGCGTCCGGCCAGTCGCCCGCCTGCTCGCGCGGGTCGTCCGGCAGCAGGGCGGCCTGCCAGTCGTCGAGCCTGGCGCCGCGCTGGATGCCTCCCGCACGTCGAGTGCCCTCGAACCGGAACCCGGCGCGCCGGGCGACGGATGCGCTGGCGGCGTTGCCGACGAACGCCCGCCACACCAGCCGCGCGAGGCCGAGGCCGCCGGGGGCCGCCGCGAGCGCGTGATCGACCACGAGCGAGACGGCGGCGCTCATGAGGCCGCGCCCCCTGGCCTCCGGCGCCAGCCAGAAGCCGATCTCGCCCTCACCGTGGTGGATGTCGTCCACCCCGATCATGCCCATCAGTGGGCCGTCCGCCGTTTCGCGGATCGCCCAGGTGCACGAGCTGCCCGCTGTCCACCCCCCAGGGACGATGTCGAGCACGAACGTCTCCGCGTCGCCCCGCGTGTACGGAGAGGGCACCGTCGTCCAGTGCGCGATCGCCGGGTCGGAGCACAGCTCGGCCACCCGGTCGATGTCGGAGGCGCCGGGCACGGAGAGCACGACGCGTGAGCCCGTCAGGACGACGGGCTCACGCGAGTTCGTCTCTGCGCTCGTCACGGGGATCCCTCAGCGTGCTCGGCGCAGGAAGCCGACGCGGTCGTACACGGTCGCGAGGGTGGCCTCGGCGATCTCCTCCGCCCGCTCGGCGTTCCTGGCCAGGATGCGGTCGAGCTCTGCCGGGTCGGCCAGCAGATCGAGGGCGCGCTCGCGGATCGGCGAGAACGTCTCGACGACCACCTCGGCCAGCCCCTTCTTGAAGTCCCCGTAGCCCTTGCCGTCGTACTCCACCTCGATGGACTCGATGCTGCGGCCGGAGAGCGAGGAGTAGATCGTCAGCAGGTTGGAGATGCCCGGCTTGCCGTCGCGGTCGAAGGACACGACGCCGTCGGTGTCCGTCACAGCGCGCATGATCTTCTTCTGCGTGACCTTCGGCTCGTCGAGCAACCACACCACCCCGGCGTGCGACTCCGCGGACTTCGACATCTTGGCCGTCGGGTTCTGCAGGTCGTAGATGCGAGCGCTCTCCTTGAGGATCATCGCCTGCGGCACGACGAATGTCTCCCCGAACCGGCTGTTGAAGCGCTCGGCCAGATCGCGGGTGAGCTCGACGTGCTGGCGCTGGTCGTCGCCGACCGGCACGACCTCTGCACCGTAGAGCAGGATGTCCGCGGCCATCAGCACCGGGTAGGCGAACAGCCCGACCGAGGTGGCCTCCGCGCCCTGCTTGGCCGACTTGTCCTTGAACTGGGTCATCCGCGACGCCTCACCGAAGCCGGTGATCGTGTTGAGCACCCAGGCGAGCTCCGCGTGGGCGGGGACGTGCGACTGCACGTACAGGGTGGATGCGGACGGGTCGATGCCGGCCGCGATGTACTGCGCGGCCGTCCTGCGGGTCTTCTCGCGCAGTTCCGCCGGCTCCTGCGACACCGTGATGGCGTGCATGTCGACGACGGAGAAGAAGGCGTCGTGTGTGGTCTGCAGTTCTTTCCACTGCAGCAGAGCGCCGATGTAGTTGCCGAGCTGCAGGGAGTCTGCAGACGGCTGCATGCCCGAATAGAGGCGGGGGAGTGTTGTCATGGTGTGTCCTTGAAAGCTCAGTATGGGAGGCGGGTCAGATGGCGTAGTCGACGACCACGGGAGTGTGGTCGGACCATCGCTCGTCGTACGCCTCTGCGCGGTCGACCGCGTAGTGCTTCACCGTGGCCGCCAGCGCCGGGGTCGCCAGCTGGTAGTCGATGCGCCAGCCGGTGTCGTTGTCGAACGCCTGCCCGCGCCACGACCACCAGGTGTACGGTCCGTCGACCTCTCCTGCCCACTTGCGCCCGACGTCGACCCAGCCGAGGCCGCCGCCCGCGTTGTAGTCGTCGTCGCCCTCCGCGCCGATGAAGCGGTCGAAGTACGCGCGCTCCTCGGGGAGGAAGCCGGCGCGCTTGACGTTGCCCTTCCAATTGCGGATGTCGAGCGTGCGGTGCCCGACGTTGAGGTCGCCGAGCACGACCGCGTACTCGCTGTGCTTCTGCAGCTCGGGGAGGCGGGCCTCCATCGCATCCAGGAATTTGTACTTCTCGACCTGCTTGGGGGAGTCCGCCTCACCGGAGTGGACGTAGGTGCTCACCACCGTGATGATCGTGCCGCCCACCTCGTAGTCCGCTTCGAGCCAGCGCCCAGCGCTGTCGAAGTCTTCTGCTCCGAGCTCCACCCGGTGGATGGATGCGCGGTGCCTGCTCGCGATCGCGACCCCGGCCCTGCCCTTGGCCGTCGCAGGGTCGTGCAGGATGTCCCACTCCTCGCCGAGCAGCGCCTGGATGTCTTCCGTGGAGGCGCGCACCTCCTGGATGGCGAGGATGTCGACGTCGCGCGTGTCGAGCCACGCTCCCATGCCCTTGCGGAAGGCGGCGCGGATGCCGTTGGTGTTGATCGTGGCGATACGCACGGGCTTCGAAGGCATGGATCAAGCCTACCGGGGACGACCGACGGTCCCCTCGTCGAGCACGTCGTTGAGCTCGTTCTGGGCGCGTTCGACCGCCCGCTGCGCTCGCAGCCGCCCGAGCCATTTCGCGGAGGCGAGCTCCCGCTTCGCCTGCTCCAGCTCCGCCTTGGCGACGACGACGCGCGCGCTGTGCTCCTCCGCCGCCTTCTCCGCCGCCGCCTGCTCGGGGGTGACCATGCGCGGGGAGAGGCCCCTGTCGAACATCCCGACGGCGATCCAGGATGCGGACAGCAGCATCACCCGCGAGACGAAGTTGAACCAGATCAGCAGACCGATGAACACGGCGAAGGTCGCCAGCAGCGGGTTCTTTGTGGCGCCGTTGAAGAACACCCCGGCGAGGGTGCTCAGGCCGGCCAGCGTCAGGCTGCCGAGCAGGGTGCCGAAGAAGAGGTTGCGCCACGGCACGG
Source organism: Leifsonia sp. NCR5 (assembly GCF_002105485.1). Taxonomy (NCBI): domain Bacteria; kingdom Bacillati; phylum Actinomycetota; class Actinomycetes; order Micrococcales; family Microbacteriaceae; genus Leifsonia; species Leifsonia sp. NCR5. The sequence continues at coordinate 93,545 of NZ_NCSR01000008.1, read as the reverse complement.
CCACCCGGGCGAGCACCCGGAACATCGCCCCGAGCGTGACGATGTTGAGCAGCACGGAGACGAACAGCCCGGAGACCCTGGCCACGAAGTTGGTCCAGAACGTGTCGCTCAGTCCGACCAGGTCGAGCACGAAGGTAAGTGCCTCGGTGCTGACGATGGTGAGCACCGCCGAGATCAGCAGCACGACGCCGAACATCAGCGCGAGGCCGAGGTCGCGGATCTTCTGCAGCACGTAGTTAGTGGTGTCACGGGAGAGACCGAATACCGCGCGGACGGCCTGCCTGGTGTAGTACAGCCAGCCGATGGCGGTCCAGATCAGGCCGATGGCGGCGATGATGCCCGTCCAGCCGAACGAGGTCGCGCCCTCCAGCTGCGACAGCTGGATGGCGCCGGGATGGCCGTTCACCGCGATGAGGCCGGGGATGGCGCGGTTGATCACGTCGGTCAGCGCTTTCAGAACATCCGGGTTGCTTGTCAGCCAGATGCCTGCCACCGAGAACGCCACCCAGATCGCGGCGAACACTGCGAACAGGGACTGGTAGCCCATCCCGGCGGCGCGCAGGTTGCCATCGCTGTACGAGAAGTTCATGTAGACCCGGTACGGCCGCAGCGCCTTCACCCACTTGGCCCAGATGGTGACCCGCGCGACCGGCCGTTCGAGCCGCTCGCGGAGCGGTTCGGTCGCCTCGGTGATCCGGTCCTTCAGCGACTCGGACTCCGGCTCGATCGTGCCCTCCGCGCGCTGCAGTGCCCGGTCGGGACGCACAGGCGCGACGTCCCGCTTCGACTTCTTGGCCACGGTGTCAGCTTATCGACCGCCAGATACCAAGAACTGCGCGATCTCCGGGTGGAAATCGCGCAGTTCGTGGTGTTTCGTGCTGGTGCTTAGGGCTTGCCTCGCATGATGGCCTGCTTGACCTCGGCGATGGCCTGGGTCACCTGGATGCCACGCGGGCAGGCGTCGGTGCAGTTGAAGGTGGTGCGGCAGCGCCACACGCCTTCCTTGTCGTTGAGGATGTCGAGACGCACCTGCGCGTTGTCGTCGCGGGAGTCGAAGATGAAGCGGTGCGCGTTGACGATCGCGGCGGGGCCGAAGTACTGGCCGTCGGTCCAGAACACCGGGCAGGACGAGGTGCACGCCGCGCACAGGATGCACTTGGTCGTGTCGTCGAAGCGCGCGCGGTCCGCGACGGACTGGATGCGCTCCTTGTCCTTCGGGGGAGTGCTGTTCGCGACGAGGAAGGGCTGCACCTCGCGGTAGGAGGCGAAGAACGGCTCCATGTCGACGATGAGGTCCTTCTCGAGCGGCAGGCCCTTGATCGCCTCGACGTAGATCGGCTTCGAGATGTCGAGGTCTTTGATCAGCGTCTTGCAGGCGAGGCGGTTGCGGCCGTTGATGCGCATGGCGTCCGACCCGCAGATGCCGTGCGCGCAGGAGCGGCGGAAGGTCAGCGACCCGTCCTGCTCCCACTTGATCTTGTGCAGCGCGTCCAGGATGCGGTCGGTCGGGAACATCTCGACGTCGAAGTCCTGCCAGCGCGGCTCCGTGTCCACATCCGGGTCGAAACGCCGGATGATCAGGGTCACGGTGAACGACTGGATCGGCGCCTCAGGTGCGGGCGGAGTCTCGAGCACGGCGTTCGACATCAGTACTTCCTCTCCATCGGCTGGTAGTTGGTCACGACGACCGGCTTCCAGTCGAGACGAATGTGGTCGGCGGCGTCGGACGAGTGGGGGTCGCCCGACAGGTAGGCCATGGTGTGCTTCATGTAGTTCTCGTCGTCGCGCTTCGGGTAGTCGTCGCGCATGTGGCCGCCGCGGCTCTCCTGGCGGTTGCGGGCTGAGAAGACGACGACCTCGGCGAGGTCGAGCAGGAAGCCCAGCTCGACGGCCTCGAGCAGGTCGGTGTTGAACCGCTTGCCCTTGTCCTGCACGACGATGTTGCGGTACCGGTCGCGCAGCTCGTGGATGGTCTGGGTGACCTTCGCGAGGGACTCATCGGTGCGGAACACCTGAGCGTTCTTGTCCATCTCGTCCTGCAGCTCCTTGCGGATGGCTGCGATGCGCTCGGTGCCGGTCCCGTTGCGGAGACCGTCGATCATGTCGCGGACGGCCTTGGCCGGGTCGGCGGGGAGCGGGACGGCGGTGGCGGTCTTGACGTACTCGACCGCGTTGTTGCCCGCGCGCTTGCCGAACACGTTGATGTCGAGGAGCGAGTTGGTGCCCAGACGGTTGGAGCCGTGCACGGACACGCAGGCGCACTCACCGGCGGCGTAGAGGCCGGGGACGACGGTGGTGTTGTCGCGGAGGACCTCTGCCGCCGTGTTGGTCGGGATGCCGCCCATCGCGTAGTGCGCCGTCGGCATCACGGGGACCGGCTCGACGACGGGGTCGACGCCCAGGTATGTGCGGGCGAACTCGGTGATGTCCGGGAGCTTGGTCTCCAGGACCTCTGCGCCCAGGTGGGTGCAGTCGAGGAGCACGTAGTCCTTGTGCGGGCCTGCACCGCGGCCCTCCGCCACCTCCTGGACCATGCAGCGGGCGACGATGTCGCGCGGCGCGAGGTCTTTGATGGTGGGGGCGTAGCGCTCCATGAAGCGCTCACCGCTGGCGTTGCGGAGGATCGCGCCCTCACCGCGCGCACCCTCGGTGAGGAGGATGCCGAGCCCGGCGAGGCCGGTCGGGTGGAACTGGAAGAACTCCATGTCTTCCAGCGGGAGCTTCTTGCGCCAGATGATGCCGACGCCGTCACCGGTGAGGGTGTGGGCGTTGGAGGTGGTCTTGTAGATCTTGCCGAAGCCGCCGGTCGCGAAGATGATCGCCTTCGAGTGGAAGACGTGCAGCTCACCGGTGGCCAGCTCGTACGCGACGACGCCGGCGGGCTGGTCGACCCCGTCCACCTCGTTCATGATCACGTCGAGGACGTAGAACTCGTTGAAGAAGTTGATGCCGAGCTTGACGCAGTTCTGGAACAGCGTCTGCAGGATCATGTGGCCGGTGCGGTCCGCCGCGTAGCAGGCGCGGCGCACAGGGGCCTTGCCGTGGTCGCGGGTGTGACCGCCGAAGCGGCGCTGGTCGATCTTGCCCTCTGGTGTCCTGTTGAACGGCAGGCCCATGTTCTCGAGGTCGATGACCGCGTCGATGGCCTCCTTGGCGAGGATCTCCGCCGCGTCCTGGTCGACGAGGTAGTCGCCGCCCTTGACGGTGTCGAAGGTGTGCCACTCCCAGCTGTCCTCCTCCACGTTCGCCAGCGCAGCGGCCATGCCGCCCTGCGCGGCTCCCGTGTGGGAGCGGGTGGGGTAGAGCTTCGAGATCACCGCGGTCCTGGCGTGCGGTCCGGCTTCGATGGCGGCGCGCATCCCCGCCCCGCCTGCTCCGACGATGACGATGTCGAACTCGTGATAGTGGACGCCGTCGATGACGGTCGATTCAGAGGTTTCAGTTGTCACAGCGTTTTCCGTAGTCGTTGGCTACTAGGTGATTACTTGACCGGGCAGAACGACGGCAGAAGATCGGCCGGAGCGCCTGCAGGGCACGGTTCGAAGGTGAAGATCACGAGGGTTCCGAGGACGACCAGCACCACGACGGCCGCCAGGATGGCGCCCTTCAGGATGCGGTTGACCACACGGTTGTGCGAGTAGTCGTTGACCAGGGTGCGCATCCCGTTGCCGCCGTGGATCATCGCGAGCCAGAGCATCAGCAGGTCCCAGACCTGCCAGAACGGGGTGGCGTACTTGCCGCCGATGAAGGCGAAGTCGATCTGCTTGACGCCCTCGCCCATGACGAGGTTCACGAACAGGTGCCCGAAGATGAGGACGATCAGCAGCACGCCGGACGCGCGCATGTAAATCCAGCCCCACTTCTCCCAGTTGACGCCCTTCTTGCGGGCGGGACGGGACGGGGTGCGGGGAGCTTCGATGGTCGTCATGGTCAGTGCCCCTCTCCGAAGATGTGGATGAGCTGCACCGGGACGAAGCCGGCCATCAGCACTACCCAGAGCACGATGACGGTCCAGAACATGACCTTCTGGTACTTGACGCCCTTGCTCCAGAAGTCGATGAGGATGATCCGGATGCCGTTGAAGGCGTGGAAGACGATGGCCGCGACCAGCGCGATCTCACCGAGTCCCATGATGGGGTTCTTGTACGTCCCGATCACCGCGTTGTACGCCTCGGGGCTGACCCGGATGAGCGAGGTGTCGAGGATGTGCACGAGGAGGAAGAAGAAGATGGCGACGCCCGTGATGCGGTGCAGCACCCACGACCACATTCCCTCTCGGCCCCGGTACAGTGTCCCGCCCGGCCTGTTCTTGGTCGGCTGCAGGGTTCCTGCCGCTTGATCTGGCACGAACAACCCTCCCTGGTTGTGGTCGCTTGCTGACGCGCTGGAGCGCTGCACCAGTCTATGCCGCACGGCTGTTCCACGCTGCTTAGGCGTGCCTAAGTGTCTCGACGTCGAGACAAATCGGCTCGGATCGGCTCAGGAGGGAGCGGCGAGTCCGAGAACCGGATAGAGCACCCGGAAGCCCTCTTGCAGGCCTCCGGTGAGTGCCTTCTGCACGTGGCCGCCGTTGTGCACCTCGTGGTAGTCGACGTTCATCCCGACCTGCCTGGCCGCTGCGGCGACCCGGAGGGCGACGGGCCGGTACATCGCGTCGTCCGAGCCGACCGTGAACACGGCGATGGTGTGCCGGAAGTCCTTGCCGCGCATGAGCCGCAGCGGCTTCTGGTCCTCGTACGCGTCCCTGTCGCCGCCGAAGACGTCGTGCAGTACGGCCGCCTCGTGGTCGGAGCCGGGGAACTCCTCGCCGGAGATGTCGATCAGGTTGCTGAACAGGTCGGGTCGCTTGACCGCGATCGAGAGCGCGCACTGCCCGCCGTTGGAATACCCGGCGATGGTCCAGAACCGGCGGTCGTGGGTGATGTTCAGGTGCTTCTGCGCCCAGTCGACGACATCCTGGGTGAGGAAGGTCTGCGCCTTGCCGAACCGCTTCGTGTCGAGGCACAGCGGATCCTTGAGGGGGTCGCCGAGCTGGTCGGCGACGATCACGATGGGCGCGAGCCCGCCGTGCTTCGCCGCGATCGGGTCGAGCACCGCCGCCGCCTGGTACGGGTCCGGGTTGCCCGGCTGGCCCATCAGCATCACGACGAGGGGGAGGGGAGGCGGGTTCTTCACGAGCGCCGCCGGCGGGAGGTAGATGCCGGCGGGACGGGAGGGGAAGCCCGATCCGGTGTTCGGGATGACCTGGCTCCCGGTCTTGCCGTGCTCGGGAAGGTCGGCAGGGGGCGTCCAGTGCTTCCAGAGCTGCGTGTCGTATCCGGATGCCGCCGTCGGAGGAGTGAGCCGGATGGGCTTGTCCGTCGAGATGGAGAGCAGGTTGCCGAGCGTGCGATTGATCCCGTATGTCGCGTTGACCGCCAGCGTCCCCGCCGCGATGAACACCGGGATGCACGCCACCGCCACGATCTTCCGCCACCTGGGCGACCGCCACAGGTTCGCCACGGCCAGCGCGACAGCGCAGCAGGTGGCGGTGATCCACGCGTAGTTCACCAGGCCGAGCGACGTGCCGAAGAGGTCGAGCCAGCGCACGGCGACCAGCCAGATGCCCACGGAGACCACGAGTCCGGCCGCGACGGCGGAGAGGGCGGTGAGCAGCCAGCGCGCCGTCGGGCGGCGCACGAGCAGGAACGCGACGGCGACGCCCGCGAGCGCGAGCACGGCCACGATGACAGGGCCATCGACGACATCGGTCGTCAGCAGCGCGTCGAACATTGAATCCACCCCCGGCTGCCTGTCGGGATCTTCGGGTGCGCGACAGGTGCCGGACGGAACGCTAGCGCATCCGGATGGCTGCGCCCTTACAACACGTCGCTGGAACCGGTGAGCTTCAGCGCGTCTACCACGGCCTTCACCCGCTGGGCGTTCTCGCTCGTGGTGACGAGCAGTGCGTCCGGGGTGTCGACGACCACGATGTCCTTCACGCCGATGAGGCTGATCACCCGGCCGGACTGGCTGACCACGATGCCGCTCGACGCGTCGGAGAGCACGCGGGCGTTCTCTCCGAGGATCGCGAGGTCGGACTTGCGGCCGCCCGAGTTGAGCTTGGCGAGAGACGCGAAGTCTCCGACGTCGTCCCAGTCGAAGTAGCCGGGGATCACCGAGAGCACGCCGCGGCTGGCCGCAGGCTCCGCCACCGCGTAGTCGATGGCGATCTTCTCGAGGCCGGGCCAGATGCGGTCGACGGCCGGCCCGCGGGTGGCAGGGTCGTCCCAGGCCTCTGCGAGCTCGAGCAGCCCGGCGAGCAGTTCGGGCTTGGAGCGGCCGATCTCGTCGAGCAGACGGTCGGCGCGGGAGATGAACATGCTGGCGTTCCAGAGGTACGCGCCGCTCGCGAGGTAGCCCTCCGCCGTCTCCAGGTCGGGCTTTTCGACGAACTCGGTCACCGAGATGGCGCTCGGCGCCCCGTCGATGGCGAGCCCGTCCCCGGTGCGGATGTACCCGAAGCCGACGGCAGGCTCCGTGGGCCGGATGCCGATGGTGGTGATGTACCCGGCGTCCGCGGAGGCGATGGCCTCGCGGACGGCGGCGCCGAACAGGGGCTGGTTCTTGATGACGTGGTCGGCCGCGAATGAGCCGATGATCACGCCGGGCTCCCGCCGCTCCAGGATGGCGGCGGCGAGGCCGATGGCCGCGGTGGAGTCGCGCGGCTCGGACTCGAGCACCACGTTGTGGTCGGCCAGGGTGGGCAGCTGCGCCTCGACGGCCGCGCGGTGCGCGCGCCCGGTGACCACCATGATCCGCTGCTCGCCGGAGAGGGGGGAGAGCCGGTCCCAGGTGTCGCGCAACAGGGTCTGTCCCGAGCCTGTGAGGTCGTGCAGGAACTTCGGCGCGTCGGCTCGGGAGAGCGGCCAGAGCCTGGAGCCGATGCCGCCCGCCGGGATCACTGCGTAGAAGCGATCGAGCGCGCTGGAGGTATGTGCCATATCGAAAGGATACCGAGCCCTCCCGGACACGAGCCGTTCACGCCGGGGTCACCCGCCCTGCCTAGCCTGGCGGCATGCGCGTAGCGGTGGTCAGCGAGAGCTTCCTCCCCACAGTGAACGGGGTGACCACGAGCGTCCTCCGGGTGCTCGACCATCTGGCGGCCGCCGGGCACGAGGCGATCGTGGTGTGCCCGGATGCGGGAGCGCCGGCCGAGTACGCCGGGTTCCGCATCCACCAGGTGCCGTCCGTGGCGTACCGCCAGTTCCCCGTCGGGCTGCCGAGCCCGCAGGTGCAACGCATCCTGGCCAGGTTCGAGCCGGATGTGCTGCACGCGGCATCCCCGTTCCTGCTCGGCGCGCAGGCCATCGCGGCGGCGAACAGGCTGGCCGTGCCGTCCGTCGCCGTCTACCAGACCGACGTCGCCGGGTTCGCCCGCCGCAACGGGCTCGGGATGACCTCGGCCATCGCCTGGAAGTACGTGCGCTGGGTGCACGACGGGGCGGACCTCACCCTCGTGCCGTCCGCGGCGTCCGAGTACGACCTGCGCACCGCGGGCGTGCGGACGCTCGCACGCTGGGGGCGCGGCGTCGACCTGGAGCGATACCACCCCAACAACAGGAGGACGCCGGCCGCCATCGCACTGCGCGACCAGCTGTCCCCGGACGGCGAGCTCGTCGTCGGCTACGTCGGCCGCATCGCACCGGAGAAGCAGGTGGAGCGGCTGAGGGCGCTTCGCGGCATCCCGGGCCTGCACCTCGCGATCGTCGGCGACGGCCCCGCCCGAGCGGCGGTGTCCCGCGAACTGCGCGGGATGCCCGTGACCTGGCTGGGCAGGCTCGGCGGCGCCGACCTCTCCGCGGCGTATGCGAGTTTCGACATCTTCGCGCACACCGGGACGGAGGAGACGTTCGGGCAGACGATCCAGGAGGCGCACGCCTCCGGCGTCCCGGTGGTGGCGCCGCGGGCGGGAGGGCCGATCGATCTGGTCGAGCACGGCGTCGACGGCCTGCTCGTGCAGCCATCGGACGACAGGGCGCTGCGCGCGGCGGTCGGCATGCTCGCCGCCGACGCACCGTTGCGGTTCCGGATGGGCGAGGCAGGCAGGCGGGCCGTGCTCGGACGGAGCTGGGACGCCGTCTGCAGCGAGCTCGTCGCGCACTACGGAAGCGTCATCTCAGGGGCGCGCACGCGCGTCCAGCGTGGCGGCAGACAGCGCGCGTACAGTTAGGTGGCCCTGCGAGCAGGACCGGTTCACCCGTACGCTCCACTCCGGAGGTGACTCATGGCCTCGAACACCAATCGACGCGGCATCCCGATGCCCTTCGTCTCTCGCTCCCGCCGGGTCGACCCTCCCTCCGACGAGTCGGTGGAGCAGAATCCGCCCCGGCAGCCGCGCCCGAGCATGGTCGACAGCGCGATCTACTCGAACGGCCACCGGGTGGCCTCTCCGCAGAGCCTGGCCGAGACGTACCGCGCGCTCGACGCGACGGAGGACGGCGTGGCCTGGATCGGTCTCTACCGGCCGACCGCCGAGGAGCTGATGTCGCTCGCCGACGAGTTCGGCCTGCACCAGCTGGCCATCGAGGACGCGATCGTCGCCCACCAGCGTCCCAAGCTGGAGCGCTACGACACCGTGCTGTTCGTCGTGCTCAAGGCGGCCAACTACCTGGACGTGCCGGAGGAGGTCGACTTCGGCGAGCTGCACCTCTTCGTCGGCCCGAACTTCGTCATCACGGTGCGCCACAGCGAGTCGCCCGACCTCTCGCACGTGCGCCAGCGCATGGAGAGGGAGCCGGAACTGCTCGCCCTCGGCACGCAGGCCATCCTCTACGCGATCATCGACGCGGTGGTGGATGCGTACAGCCCGGTCGTCGCCGGCCTCGCCAACGACATCGACGAGATCGAGACGCAGGTGTTCGGGCGGGACGCACTGGTGTCCCGGCGCATCTACGAGCTGTCGCGCGAGGTCATCGACTTCCAGAGGGCCACGCATCCACTGACGGCGGTGATGGATGCGCTGGAGCACGGGTCGTCGAAGTACGGCGTCACCCAGGAGCTGCAGCGCGGGCTGCGCGACGTTGCAGACCACCTCACGGTGGTCAACGAGCGGGTCGACGGCTTCCGGCAACTGCTGCGCGACATCCTCACCGTGAACTCGACCCTCGTCTCCGAACGGCAGAACGAGGAAATGACGAGACTCGCGCACTCCACGCACCGGCAGGGTGAGGAGGTCAAGCGCATCTCGTCCTGGGCGGCGATCCTCTTCGCGCCGTCGCTGGTCGCCGGCGTGTACGGGATGAACTTCACGCATATGCCCGAACTCGACTGGACGTTCGGCTACCCGCTGGCGATCCTGGCCATGCTCGGGCTGAGCGGACTCCTCTACTTCGTGTTCAAGAAGCGCGGGTGGCTGTAAACGGGGGACACGGTGAGCGGAACCTCGAGTGATCGAATTGGAGAGCAATCCAATTACAAACATTGTAAATATCGGTGCTTGTTCCTAAATTGTGTCTAGCGTCCTTGGTCAATGGAGGGCGATCGCGTCAGGTATTTCCTGGCACCTGACATCGTTTGGAGTATTTCCATAATGAAGAGAATCATTTCGCGCACAGTTGGTGTCGTAGCGGCTGCGCTCATGGGCGCGGTCCTCTTTGCCGCGCCCGCGTCCGCCGGCAACTTTCCGTCTTGTACAACCGCGGTATCGGGGCTTACGGGCTCGGCCACCTGCGCGAAGAATGGGTCGTCGTACCTGTTTCAGGTTTCGGTTCAGTGTCGGTGGTCGAGCTTGACGCAGGGCACGAACTACTACATGACATACGGTGCAAATCGGGCTCCAGGAGGCTTGTCGACGGCCTCATGTAAGGCGAACGAAAAAGTCACCTGGACGGGGGTCGTTGTTAGCGGCGGCTAGAGTTCCGCTGCAATCAATCGCTGACGCGAAGGCCGTAACCTGTGAGGGTTGCGGCCTTTCGCGTGGAGGCCTTTACGGATTGGGATGGCGTGGGTCGCCACTGTGCAGCGCTCAAATGAGCAGGTGCCAAACAGGCGTGCGTTTGTAACGCTTGCATGAAGAAGCCGGATATTCGAACGGAGCGGTTCGTCACATTCGGTAACGTGAACAGCAAACGGCCTCCTTTCACCCGCGGAGGCCTGCATCTTGGAGGACACCACCTTGACAATCACAGCCCGTAAGGCCGGAGTGCTCGGCCTGGTAGCGGTCGGCGTCATGTCGATGCTGGCCGCGTGTTCGGCTGCCCCGTCGGACACCTCGACCACCGGAGCAGCGAAGAGCGACTTCCTGCCCTGCATGGTCTCCGACGCCGGCGGTTTCGACGACAAGTCGTTCAACGAGACCAGCTTCAATGGCATGGTCACCGCGACGAAGAGCCTCGACATCAAGTACAAGAAGGCCGAGTCGAAGAACGCGAACGACTACGGCCCCAACATCCAGAACATGGTCGATCAGAACTGCAACCTGATCATCTCGGTCGGGTTCAACCTGAAGGACGCCACGGAGAAGGCCGCGAAGGCCAACCCTGACATCAACTTCGCCACCGTCGACGACAACGAGATTACGGCGAAGAACGTTCGCCCGATCATCTTCGACACTGCTCAGGCAGCCTTCCTGGGGGGCTACGCAGCGGCTAGCTTCTCGAAGTCCGGCATCGTAGGCACCTTCGGCGGCATGCAGTTCCCGACGGTCACGATCTTCATGGACGGCTTCGCGGACGGCGTCGCTTACTACAACGAGCAGAAGGGCAAGGACGTCAAGGTCGTCGGCTGGGATGTCAAGTCACAGAATGGCGCCTTCACGGGCGGGTTCGACGCTAACGATGTTGCCAAGACCACGGCTCAGGGCATCATCGACCAGGGTGCTGACGTGATCATGCCCGTCGGCGGTCCGATCTACCAGTCGGCAGCGCAGGCGATCAAGGACTCCGGCAAGGACATCGCGATGGTCGGCGTCGACACCGACGTCTTCATCTCGGACCCGTCGGTCAAGGACATCCTGCTCACCTCGGTGATGAAGGGCCTCGACACCGCGACCGCGTCTGTCGTCAAGGACGCGGCGAAGGGAAACTTCACCAACACGCCGTACGTCGGAACGCTGAAGAACGACGGCGTCGGCCTGGCCCCCTTCCACAACTTCGAGTCCAAGGTGGACAAGGGCCTGCAGGGCGAGCTGGACAAGATCAAGGCCGGCATCATCGACGGCTCGATCACGGTCGAGTCGCCGTCGTCGCCCAAGGCGTAACAGCGACATCGCACTATCGGGGAGGTCAGCTCGCGCTGGCCTCCCCGTCTTTTGGCCCTTGTCACTGCTGCTCAACTGAGCACACACTGACATATGTGCAAAAGGTAGGGTGAAGACGCGCAACGAGGCCCATCCGCCGTTTCGCGCGTCATCGCTCCACCCGGGCGAGTAGAGAAGGAACCCCACCCGAATGAAGCTCGAACTTCGCGGCATCACCAAACGGTTCGGTGCCCTGGTCGCCAACGACCACATCGACCTCACGGTCGAACCAGGCGAGATCCACTGTCTGCTCGGCGAGAACGGCGCAGGCAAGTCCACCCTGATGAACGTCCTGTACGGCCTCTACCAGGCCGACGAAGGCGAGATCCTGCTGGACGACGTCGTCCAGCACTTCGCCGGACCGGGCGACGCGATGAAGGCCGGCATCGGCATGGTGCACCAGCACTTCATGCTGATCCCCGTGTTCACGGTCGCCGAGAACGTCATGCTCGGCCACGAGGAGACCGGGTTCGCCGGGCGCCTCGACCTCAACGCCGCCCGCAAGCGGGTGCGCGAGATCTCGGACCGCTTCGGCTTCGACGTCGACCCGGATGCACTGATCGAGGACCTGCCCGTCGGCGTCCAGCAGCGCGTCGAGATCATCAAGGCGCTGTCCCAGAACGCGAAGGTGCTCGTGTTCGACGAGCCGACCGCCGTGCTCACCCCGCAGGAGACCGACGAGCTGATGGCGATCATGCGCCAGCTCAAGGAGCAGGGAACGGCCATCGTCTTCATCACCCACAAGCTGCGCGAGGTGCGCGAGGTCGCGGACCGGATCACGGTCATCCGCCTCGGCAAGGTCGTCGGCGAGACCGAGCCGACCGCCACGAACACCGAGATGGCGTCGATGATGGTCGGCCGCGCCGTCGAGCTGACCGTCCACAAGGAGCCGGCGACGCCCGGCGCTCCCGCCCTCATCGTCCGCGACCTGTCGGTGATCGACCCGATCGGGCAGCTCGTCGTGAACAACGTCAGCTTCGACGTCAAGGCGGGCGAGATCCTCGCCATCGCCGGAGTGCAGGGCAACGGCCAGACCGAGCTCACCGAGGCGATCCTCGGCCTGCAGCCGCGCGTCGAGGGCACGATCGAGCTGGACGGCAAGCACATCCAGGGCCACAGCGTCCGCCGGGTGCTCGACGCCGGTGTCGGCTTCGTTCCGGAGGACCGCAACGAGGACGGCCTGGTCGGCGAGTTCACCATCGCGGAGAACCTGATGCTCGACCGCTCGAACGGCGAGCCGTTCGTCAAGGGAGGCAACCTGCAGCTCGGCTACCGCACCGAGTTCGCCGAGGACAAGATCAAGGAGTTCGACGTGCGCGCTCAGGGCGTCGACACCAAGGTTGGCAAGCTCTCCGGCGGCAACGCGCAGAAGGTCGTCCTCGCCCGCGAGCTGAGCCGCGACCTCAGCCTGTTCGTCGCCGCTCAGCCGACGCGCGGCCTGGACGTCGGATCCATCGAGTTCGTGCACAAGCGCATCGTCGCGACACGGGATGCCGGCATCCCCGTCATCGTCGTCTCGACCGAGCTCGACGAGGTCGCGGCCCTCGCCGACCGGATCGCCGTGATGTACCGCGGGGGAATCGTAGGAATCGTGCCGGGCAACACCTCGCGTGCCGTGCTCGGCCTCATGATGGCCGGCGAGCTGCCGGCGGATGTGGAGCTCGCAGCATGAGCCAGACCGCCCAGGCCCCCGAACCCACCAAGGGTCCGGAGCCGACGAAGGCCCCGGCCGTCGAGCCGCCGTCCCGCTGGCAGGTCGCTCTGCGCGACATCGCGGGTGGAAGCGTGGTCATCTCGATCCTCGCCGTCGTCATCGCCCTGGTGATCGGCGCCATCCTGATCGCGGTCACCGACCCGAACGTGCAGAAGGCGTCCGGCTACTTCTTCGCCCGCCCGGGCGACACCTTCGGGGCCATCTGGCACTCGGTGTCGAGCGCCTACGTCTCCCTGTTCCAGGGCTCGATCTACAACTTCCGCCGTCCGTCGTTCGCGGCGGGCATCCGGCCCCTGACCGAGACGCTCACCTTCGCCACGCCGCTGATCGCCGGTGGCCTCGGTGTCGCCCTCGCCTTCCGCGTTGGCATGTTCAACATCGGTGGCCGCGGCCAGATGCTGATCGCCGCGGGCGCAGCAGGCTGGGTCGGCTGGTCGTTCAACCTCCCTCCCGTGCTGCACCTGGTGCTGGCCATCGCAGCCGGTATCGCCGGTGGAGCGATCTGGGGCGGCATCGCCGGTCTGCTCAAGGCGCGGACCGGTGCGCACGAGGTGATCGTCACGATCATGCTCAACTACATCGCCTTCTACCTGCTGGCGTACTTCCTCCGCACACCCGGCCTCTTCCAGATGGCCGGATCGAGCAACCCGAAGTCGCCTCCGGTGAAGCCGAACGCCATCCTGCCCCCGCTGTTCGGCAACCAGTACAACCTCACCTGGGCTTTCGTCATCGTCATCGCGCTGACCGTCTTCGTGTGGTGGCTGCTCAACCGTTCGGCGATGGGCTTCCGGTTCAAGGCGGTCGGTGAGAACCCGAACGCCGCCCGCGTCGCCGGCATCGACGTCAAGAACGTCTACTTCGTCGCCATGCTGATCGCAGGTGGCCTCGTCGGCTTCGCCGGTGTGAACCAGGCGCTCGGCACCTTCCCGCAGGGCATCACCTCCGACCTGGATGCCGGCATCGGCTTCGACGCGATCACCGTCGCGCTGCTCGGCCGCTCCCGGCCGTGGGGCACGTTCATCGCGGGACTGCTGTTCGGCGCTCTGAAGGCGGGAAGCTTCGCGATGCAGGCGGCCAACGACATCCCGATCGACATCGTGCTCGTCGTGCAGTCGCTCATCGTGCTGTTCATCGCGGCCCCGCCGCTCGTGCGGGCGATCTTCCGCCTGCCCACCCCGGGCGTCGCGTCCAAGAAGTCCCCCCTTCCCGTCGTCAGCAAGGAGGTGGCAGCGAAGTGAGCACCGTCACCGAGACCCAGCCAGGCATCCCGTCGAGTGACCAGATCGTCCTCGAGCGCACCCAGATCAAGAGCTGGAAGGCGCCGATCGCGCTGGGCGTCTTCGCCCTGCTCGCCATCGTGCTCTTCGTGTTCCTGCCCAGGCAGGGGGAGAGCAGCTTCCGGTTCGCCGACCCTGGCGACTTCTTCGCCATCCCGCTGCTGACCGTGCCGACGCAGGCGACGAGCATCGTCTGCGCCATCCTGTGCGCGATCCTGGCCGTCGGCGCGTACTTCTACATCGCCTCCGGCCGCAAGGTGCCGATCTGGTACGCCATCGTGTTCGCGCTGGTGTTCATGTTCGGGTTCCTCACCTGGGCCGCCGCCGGCCACACCGTGCCGTTCACCGGCCTGCTGCTCGGCAGCGTGAGCCTCTCCGTCCCTCTGGTGTTCGGCGCCCTGGGCGGCGTCATCTCCGAGCGTGCCGGTGTCGTGAACGTGGCGATCGAGGGCCAGCTGCTCGCCGGGGCGTTCGTCTCCGCGTTCATCGCCTCCGTCGCGCAGCACGTCTGGCACCTGCCGGTTGTCGCAGCCCTCATCATCGGGATGCTGTCGGCGATGCTCGCCGGTGTGCTGGTGTCGTTCGTGCTCGCGGCCTTCGCGATCAAGTACCTGGTGGAGCAGGTGATCGTGGGTGTCGTGCTGAACGTGCTCGTCACCGGACTCACGAGCTTCCTCTTCTCCACCGTGCTGTCCAACGACATCCCCGTGCTGAACAACCCTCCGCGGTTCGAGCGCCTTCCGATCCCGCTGCTCAGCGAGATCCCGGTGATCGGTCCCGTGCTGTTCAAGCAGACGATCATCGTCTACCTGATGTACATCGCGGTGTTCCTGGTCTGGTTCGGGCTGTTCAAGACCCGCTGGGGTCTGCGCGTCCGCGCCGTCGGCGAGCACCCGAAAGCGGCGGACACCGTCGGCATCAACGTCAACGGCACCCGGTTCTGGAACGTGTCGCTCGCCGGAGCCGTGGCCGGCCTCGGCGGGGCGTACTTCACGCTCGCGTCCGTCGGCGCGTTCGGCAAGGAGATGACGAACGGCGCGGGCTTCATCGCCCTGGCGGCCGTCATCTTCGGGCGCTGGGACCCCATCCGGGCCACCCTGGCCGCCCTGCTGTTCGGCTTCGCGTCGTACCTGCAGACCACGCTCGGGATCATCGGAGCGCCGGTGCCCAGCGAGTTCATGCTGATGCTGCCGTACGTGGTGACGATCTTCGCGGTCGCCGGCCTCGTCGGCATCTCCCGCGCCCCAGCGGCCGACGGCAAGCCGTACATCAAATCATGAGTGCGGAAGACGCCGTCGACTGGTATGCGCTCCGTGCCGCGGCCAGAGAGGCGATGACGCACGCGTACATCCCGTACTCGAAGTTCGCGGTCGGCGCCGCTGCACTGGTCGACGACGGCCGGATCGTGTCGGGCTGCAACGTCGAGAACGCCAGCTACGGCGTGACCCTGTGCGCAGAGTGCGGACTCGTCTCCGCGCTGCACATGTCCGGCGGAGGCCACCTGGTGGCGTTCACCTGCGTGGACGGCGACGGGAACGTGCTGATGCCGTGCGGGCGCTGCCGCCAGCTGCTCTACGAGCACTCGGCGGAGGGCATGGTGCTCGAGACCGTCTCCGGTTTCCGCACCATCGACGAGGTGCTGCCGGATGCGTTCGGCCCCCGCCAGCTGACCGAGTACGCCGCAGCGCACAACCACTGAGAGAGCACACATGAGCGAGACCGCAGGCACGGTCGAGGCGTTCGACGCCGTCGACCTCATCCACACCAAGCGCGACAGTGGTGAGCTGTCGACGCCGCAGATCGACTGGCTGATCGACGCGTACACCCGCGGCTACGTCGGCGACGAGCAGATGGCGGCCATGACGATGGCGATCTTCCTGAACGGGATGACCCGCCGCGAGATCAAAGACCTCACCATGGCCATGATCGCCTCCGGCGAGCGGATGAGCTTCGACGGCCTCGGCAAGCCGACCACGGACAAGCACTCCACCGGCGGCGTCGGGGACAAGATCACCCTGCCGCTGATGCCGCTCGTCGCGACGTTCGGCGCAGCGGTGCCGCAGCTGTCCGGGCGCGGGCTCGGGCACACGGGAGGCACGCTCGACAAGCTGGAGAGCATCCCGGGCTGGCGGGCCAACCTGACCAATCAGGAGATGTTCGACCAGCTGCGGGATGTGGGCGGCGTGATCTGCGCAGCAGGCTCCGGCCTGGCGCCCGCTGACGGCAAGCTGTACGCGCTGCGCGACATCACCGGCACGGTCGAGGCCATCCCGCTGATCGCGTCGTCGATCATGAGCAAGAAGATCGCAGAGGGCACCGGCGCGCTCGTGCTGGACGTGAAGTTCGGCTCCGGTGCGTTCCTCAAGGACATCGAGAAGTCGCGCGAGCTGGCGCGCACGATGGTCGACCTCGGGCGGGACGCCGGCGTCGCGACCTCTGCGCTGCTCA
This sequence comes from Leifsonia sp. NCR5, assembly GCF_002105485.1. Taxonomy (NCBI): domain Bacteria; kingdom Bacillati; phylum Actinomycetota; class Actinomycetes; order Micrococcales; family Microbacteriaceae; genus Leifsonia; species Leifsonia sp. NCR5. The sequence goes on along the minus strand of NZ_NCSR01000008.1, from coordinate 76,828 downwards.
CCAACATGAACGTGCCCCTCGGCTTCGCCATCGGCAACGCCAACGAGGTGCGCGAATCCGTCGAGGTCCTGGCGGGCGGAGGACCGGCGGACGTCGTCGAGCTGACCATCGAGCTGGCGCGCGAGATGCTCGCTCTCGCAGGCAAGACCGACGTGGATGTCGAGGCGGCCCTGAAGGACGGCCGCGCGATGGACAAGTGGCGCGAGACCATCCGTGCGCAGGGTGGAGACCCGGACGCTCCTCTTCCGGTCGCCAAGGAGACGCACACGGTCGTCGCCGACCGCGACGGTGTGCTGGTCGAACAGCAGGCGCTGCCGTTCGGCATCGCGGCCTGGCGCCTCGGCGCAGGACGCGCCCGCAAGCAGGACCCCGTGCAGCACGCTGCGGGCGTCGACCTGCACGCGAAGCCGGGGGACACCGTCCGCGCCGGCGACCCGCTGTTCACGCTCTCCGCCGACGAGCCGGCCCGCTTCGAGCGCGCGCTCGAAGCCCTCGACGGTGCGTACCGCATCGGCGACGCGGGCGAGCCCGTGCTCACCGGCGGCCCGCTCATCGCGGACCGCATCTCCTGAACCGGCCACCATCGCTGAGATAGATTGAAGGACATGAGTAAAGAAGCAGACGGCGGGTACAGGCTCAGCGACGGCACGAGCATCCGGGAGTTGCCGAAGGTGTCGTTGCACGACCACCTCGACGGCGGGCTGCGCCCGTCGACCGTGATCGAGCTGGGCGCCGAGATCGGCCTCGAGCTGCCGACCTCCGACGCGAGCGACCTGGCCAGCTGGTTCGGCGAGAAGTCGAACTCCGGTTCCCTCGTCGAGTACCTCAAGACCTTCGACCTCACCACCGCCGTCATGCAGACGAAGGAGGGGCTCAGCCGCGTCGCGCGCGAGTTCGTCCAGGACCTCGGAGAGGACGGCGTCGTCTACGGGGAGGTCCGCTGGGCGCCCGAGCAGCACCTCGGCCGCGGCCTCAGCCTCGACGAGACCGTCGAGGCCGTGCAGGACGGCATCGAGCAGGGCATCGACGACGTCCGCTCGACCGGCAAGCGCATCCGGGTCGGCCAGCTGGTCACCGCGATGCGTCACGCCGACCGCGGGCTGGAGATCGCCGAGCTGGCCGTCCGCCACCGCGACAACGGCGTCGTCGGCTTCGACATCGCCGGTGCGGAGGCCGGGTTCCTTCCCGCGCGTCACCGCGACGCGTTCGACTACCTCGCCGCCCAGTTCTTCCCGACCACCGTGCACGCCGGAGAGGCGGACGGGTTGGAGAGCATCAAGAGCGCCCTGATCGACGGCCGCGCTCTGCGCCTCGGACACGGCGTGCGCATCGCGGAGGACATCACCATCGAGCGCCAGGACGACGAGAACACCTACGTCACCCTCGGATCGCTCGCCCAGTGGGTGAAGGACCGCGAGATCGCGCTGGAGACCAGCCCGACCTCCAACCTGCAGACCGGCGCCATCGCCGCGTGGGGCGACGACATCCTCGACCACCCGTTCGACCTGCTCTACCAGCTCGGCTTCCGGGTGACGGTGAACACCGACAACCGCCTGATGAGCGGCACGTCGCTGACCCGCGAGCTGAGCATCCTGGCCGACGCGTTCGCCTACGACCGCACCGACCTCGAAGTGTTCCAGCTGAACGCCGCAGGCTCCGCCTTCCTGCCCCTGGAGGAACGCGAAGAGCTCGCCGACATCATCACAGCGGGTTTCGAGGGTTCGTAACCCGCGGGAAGCTACGCTTGAGCCATGCCACTGCCACCGTTGCCCGATTCCGCCATCACCATCGGAGCTCACGCCTCCGACTGGCGTGAGGCGGTCGAGCTGGCAGGGGCGGCTCTCGCCGCTTCCGGTGCGACGCAGGAGAGCTACGCGGAGCGGATGATCCAGGTCATCGACGAGTTCGGCGCATACATCGTGATCGCGCCGGGGCTCGCTCTCGCGCACGCCCGTCCTGGGCCGGATGTGCTGGCGGACGGCCTCTCGGTCGTCACCCTGGCCGACCCCGTCGTCTTCGGGCACCCGCACAACGACCCGGTGTCCGTGGTGATCGGCCTCGCCGTCTCGTCGCCGGAGGCGCACGTGACGAGTGTGGCCCAGCTGGCCAACGTGTTCAACGATCCGGAGTCGATCCCCGCCCTCGCGGCGGCTCAGGATGCCGCGGACGTGCAGCGCATCATGGCCGCGAGCGAGCAGGGCGCCGCCTGATGAAGATCGTCGCCATCTGCGGGGCGGGCATCGGCACGTCCGGCATCCTCAAGGTCAACGCGGAGCGCGTGCTCAAGCGGCTCGACATCGACGCGGACGTGACCGCGTCCGACATCGCCGGGCTCGCGAGCGCCGCGTCGAATGCACAGGTCATCCTGACCTCGCCGGAGCTGGTCGACAAGATCGGCCAGACCAACGCGGACATCGTGGTGGTCGACAACTACTTCGACCTGGACGAGCTCGAACAGAAGCTCGACGAAGCGCTCGGCTGAGCTGCGTCTCCGTCGAGGCGGTCAGGCGTCCGCGGCGACCAGCGCGTCCACCAGCCCGGGGAACCGCGCGTCGAGCTCGGCCCTGCGCAGCTGGATGGCGTGAGTGCGCCCGTCGACGATCGTCAGGGTGACGCCCGCCTCGCGCAGCGCCTTGAAGTGGTGGGACAGCGTGGACTTCTGCACGTCGAAGCCCCATTCGGTCGCGGCCTTGGCGTGCGGTTGCCCGTCGGCGAGCACGCGCACGATCTGCAACCGGATGGGGTCGGCGACGGCGCGCAGCACGTCCACGAGTTCGACATCCTCGATCGCGGGAGCCGGGTAATCCGCCGACATGAGACCGCCCCTCGAAAAATAGTTTGACAATCATCGAACAATAGTCGTATCTTGACCGTATGACGTTCGTCGAACAATCATATCGCAGATCCACTCCCGCGCTGCTGATCCTCGCGCTCGCGCTGTTCGTGGTCGCGACCAACGCCTTCGTGATCGCGGGCCTCCTGCCCCAGATCGCCGGCACCCTCGGGGCGACCCCCACCCAGGTGAGCTACTCGATCACCTCCTACTCGCTCGTGGTCGCCATCGCCTCTCCCGCGGTGTCGATCCTGCTTCCGCGGGTCCCTCGCACCATCCTCATGGCCGGCGGGCTCGCGTTCTTCGCGGTCGGAGCCGCCATCGCGGCGGCAGCACCCGACCTCGCCGTCTTCATCACAGGACGGACGCTCTCCGGGCTGGGAGGGGCCGCCCTCGTGCCCACCGCCACGGCGGCCGCCACCACCCTGGTCAGCCCGCAGCATCGTGGACGGGCGCTCGCGATCGTCGGGGCGGGGTTCACGCTCGCGACCGCGGTCGGCTCGCCGCTCGGTACCGCCCTCGGCGGGCTGGCCGGCTGGCGGCTGCCGCTCTGGTGCCTGGTCGGGCTGGGCGTGCTGCTCTCCGTCGCGATCCCGTTCGTCGTCCGCGGGGTGCCGCTGCCTCCTCCGGTGTCTCTGCGACGTCGGATGGCGCCGCTCGGCGACCGCCGCATCCTGGCTCCGCTCGGCACGACGCTGCTGATGGTGGCCGGGTTCAACATCGTCTACATCTTCTCGGCGGCCGTCACCCACGCATCCACGGGAGGCTCCGGCGCCCTTCTGGCCGTGCTCCTGCTCGCGTACGGCGCCGCGGGCGTGCTCGGCAACGTGGTGGCCGGGCCGCTCACCGACCGCTTCGGAAGCCGGGTGGTCGCCGCCGTGGCGCTGGGCGGTCAGTCGGTCGCGCTGATCGTGCTGACCTTCGTCGAGGCCTCGTTCGCCGCATCCATCGTCGTTTTCGCGTTCTGGGGGATCGCCGCGTTCGCCATCGCGATCCCGGTGCAGCACAGGCTCGTGCACGTCGACCCGGCGTCCGCGGCGCTCACCCTGTCCTGGTACTCGACCGCGATGTACGTCGGGATCGCCATCGCACCCTTGATCGGAACGGCGGCGCTGAGCGCCGGTGGGCCGGTCGCCGTGCCCATCGCGGGCGCCGTGGTCACCGTGCTCGCCCTCGGACTCTTCCTGGTCGGCTACGCCGGGCGGACGAGCGGCGCCGGTGCCGGTGCAGGCGCCGCTCGTCCGGAGACGGCGTCAGAGGGCCGTGAGCTCCCGCATCCCGTCGGCGAGGGCGGCGACGCGGGCGGTCGCGGTCGCGCGGCGCTCGGCGACGGTGCCGCCGGACGATGACGCGTCGATGTAGATCTTGAGCTTCGGCTCCGTGCCGGACGGCCGCACCATCACGCGCGAGCCGTCCGCCAGCAGGATGCGCAGCACGTCGCTCGGCGGGATGTCGCCGAAACCGTCGATCAGGTCGTCGATCTGCTGCACCGTCACGTCGCCGATGGCGGACGGCGGGGTGGCGCGCAGCGCGGCCATGATGCGGCCGATCTGCGACAGGTCGGTGACCCTGATCGAGATCTGGTCGGAGGCGAAGTAGCCGAACGTCTCGGCGAACTCGTCCAGGTGGTCCGCGATGGTCTTCCCGTCCGCGGCGAGGCTGTTGGCCAGGTCGAGGAACGCGGTCGCGGCGGAGATGCCGTCTTTGTCGCGCACGGTCTCCGGGTTCACCAGGTAGCCGAGCGCCTCCTCGTAGCCGTAGATCAGGCCGGTGGCGCGGGAGACCCACTTGAAGCCCGTGAGAGTGTTGGCGAAGTCGAGGTGATACTTCTCCGCGACGGCGGCGAGTGCCGGCGACGACACGATGGAGCAGGCCAGCGTGCCGAAGGCGGCCTGGTCCGGTCCTGCTGCGGCCTCCGCCAGCCGGGCGGCGCGCCAGCCGAGGATCGCGCCGACCTCGTTGCCGCTGAGGCGGCGGTAGCCCGCGTCGCTCGACGCGTCGGGGATCGCCACGGCCAGGCGGTCGGCGTCCGGGTCGTTCGCGATCACGAGATCGGCGCCGGATGCGCGGGCGGCCTCGAATGAGAGGTCCATCGCGCCCGGCTCCTCCGGGTTCGGGAAGGCGACGGTCGGGAACGCCGGGTCCGGGTCGATCTGCGCGGTCACCACGGTCGGCTCCGCGAATCCTGCGGCGGCGAACACGTCGCGGGCCGTGCGCCAGCCGACGCCGTGCATCGCGGTGTATGCGAAGGAGACCGCATCCCGGGCAGCAGTAGTGGATGCGACGGAGGCGGTGGCGTCGATATACGCGCGCTCGATGTCGTCGGCCCCCACCTCGTACGCGTCGGAACGCGGCAGGTCGAGCACGCTGCCCGCGGCGACCTCCAGGATGCGCGACTCGATCTCCGCATCCACGGGGGAGACGATCTGCGAGCCGTGGTTCTCGCCGCCCAGGTAGACCTTGTAGCCGTTGTCGTTCGGCGGGTTGTGGCTGGCCGTGACCATCACACCGGCGCTCACGTCGAGGTGGCGCACCGCGAACGCGAGCACGGGCGTCGGCAGCAGCCGGGGGAGCAGAACGGCGCGCACCCCTGCTCCCGCCATCAGCTCCGCGGTGTCGCGGGCGAAGACATCGGAGTTCTTGCGCCCGTCGTAGCCGATCACGACGGACGGGGTCTGCCCGTCCGCGTGGTCGAGCAGGTAGCGGGCGAACCCGGCGGCGGCCTGTGCCACCAGCACCCTGTTCATCCGGTTGGGGCCCGCTGCGATCTCACCGCGCAGCCCGGCCGTGCCGAAGGCGAGCCTCGCGTCGAAGCGCGAGTGCAGGTCGGCGACGGCGTCGGCCGACCCGGCCTGCGCGGCCACGATGAGGTCGTTCAGCTCGTCGCGGGTCTCCGCATCCGGGTCTTGCGCGACCCAGGCCTGCGCCCGCTCGATCAGGTCGTCCGTCTGCACCTCGCTCACAGGGCCTCCACGATCTGGGCGAGGAGGGCGCTGATGACCGGTTCGGCCTCGCGTCCGGCCTCGATGACCTCCTCGTGACTGAGCGGCGTCTTCTGGATGCCCGCAGCCAGGTTGGTGATGAGCGACATGCCCAGGATCTCCATCCCGGACTGTCGTGCGGCGATGGCTTCGAGCGCCGTGGACATGCCGACGATGTGGCCGCCGATGGTCTTGGCCATCTGCACCTCGGCCGGGGTCTCGTAGTGCGGGCCGCGGAACTGGGTGTACACGCCCTCGTCGAGGCTCGGGTCGATGGTCTTCGCGAGCTCGCGCAGCCGCTTGGAGTAGAGGTCGGTGAGGTCGATGAACGTCGCGCCCTCGAGCGGCGAGTCCGCGGTGAGGTTGATGTGGTCGCTGATCAGCACGGGCGTTCCCGGCTTCCAGTGCTCCTTGATGCCGCCGGCGCCGTTCGTCAGGATCATCGTCTTCACGCCGGCAGCAGCTGCGGTGCGCACGCTGTGCACGACCCTGCGGACGCCGTGGCCCTCGTAATAGTGCGTGCGCGCACCGATGACCAGGGCGCGTTTGCCGTTCGGCAGCAGGACGGAGCGCAGCGTGCCGACGTGGCCTTCCAGCGCCGGCTTGCCGAAGCCGACGATCTCGGTGGCGGGGATGGTGGCGGTCGTCTCACCGATGAGGTCGGCCGCTTTGCCCCAGCCGCTGCCCAGTGTCAGTGCGATGTCGTGCTGTGCGACGCCGGTCTTCTCTGCAAGCTGCTCTGCCGCGAGCCTGGCGACCTCGAACGGGTCGGTGGCCGGGTCGTCGAGCGGGTTCGTGATGGATTCAGGCATGAGCCAACTCTACTGAGCGGGCCGCGAGCGCACAGGAAGAGCCTGGGTGCGCATCCGTGCGCCAGGATACGAGAGAATAGAGGTCATGGCCTATGAATTCGAGCGCAAGCAGAGGATCGCTGTACTCGGGGGTGGGCCTGGCGGGTACGAAGCAGCCCTCGCCGGTGCCCAGCTCGGTGCAGACGTGACCCTGGTGGAGCGCACAGGCGTCGGCGGATCCGCCGTCATCACCGACGTCGTCCCGTCGAAGAGCCTCATCGCGACGGCGGAGGCGGCCAACGCCATCGGAGAGGCCGCCGACCTCGGCGTCCAGTTCTTCACCCGCGGAGAGACCGGCAAGCCGGTGCGTCCGGAGGTCGCGGTGAACCTCGCCGCCGTCAACAAGCGGCTGGTGGGCCTCGCCAGACAGCAGTCGGAGGACATGCGTGCGGAGCTCGTGCGCGCCGGTGTGCGCATCGTCTCCGGCCAGGGCAGGCTCGACGGGTCGAGCGCGATCATCGTCTCGACCGCGAGCGGCGCGGCGGGCACGGACTTCGACAGGATCGAGGCGGACACGTTCGTCGTCTCCGTCGGCGCGAGCCCACGCATCCTGCCGTCCGCTGTGCCGGACGGGGAGCGCATCCTGACCTGGACGCAGCTGTACGACCTCGACCGCATCCCGGAGCACCTGATCGTGGTCGGTTCCGGTGTGACCGGCGCCGAGTTCGCCTCCGCGTACACGGCCCTCGGCTCGAAGGTCACCCTCATCTCCAGCCGTGACCAGGTGCTGCCCGGCGAGGACGCCGACGCCGCGAGGGTCATCGAGAACGTCTTCAAGCGCAACGGGATGCAGGTGCTCTCCAAGTCCCGTGCCGAGTCCATCGTGCGCTCGGAGGACGGCGTCGTCGCGACGCTCTCCGACGGCAGGACGGTCGAGGGAAGCCACTGCCTGATGGCGGTCGGCTCCGTGCCGAACACCAGAGGGATCGGGCTCGAAGAGGCCGGCGTGCAGCTCACCGAATCCGGGCACATCCGGGTCAACAGGGTGGCGCGCACGTCCATCCCGAACATCTACGCCGCCGGGGACTGTTCCGACCTGATGCCGCTCGCGTCGGTCGCGTCGATGCAGGGGAGGACCGCGGTCTTCCATGCGATGGGGGATGCGGTCAACCCGTTCGAGCTGCGCAACGTCACCTCCAACATCTTCACCCAGCCGGAGATCGCGACGGTCGGCTGGAACCAGAAGCAGATCGAGGAGGGCATCGCGCAGGGCGACATCTACAAGCTGCCGCTCAAGTCGAACCCGCGCGCCAAGATGCTCGGCATCAAGGACGGCTTCGTGAAGCTGTTCGCCCGCACCGGATCCGGAACGGTGATCGGCGGCGTGATCGTCGCCCCGCGCGCCTCCGAGCTGATCTTCCCGCTCGCGCTCGCCGTGGAGCACCGCCTCACCGTCGACCAGGTGGCGAGGGCGTTCACGGTCTACCCGTCGCTGTCCGGCTCCATCTCGGACGCCGCCCGGGCGATGCACATCGTGCTCTGAGCCCCACCTTCGCGGTAGGGTCGCGGGGTGGAAATCCTCCTCGTGATCGTCCTGGTGCTGCTGGCCATCGCCGGCGCGACCACGCTCGGGCCGAAGCTCGGCGTGGCTGCTCCGCTCGTGCTCGTGGTGCTCGGCATCGGGGTCAGCTTCCTGCCGTTCGTGCCGCCGCTGACGATCGAGCCGGAGTGGATCATCGCGGGCGTCCTGCCCCCTCTGCTCTACTCGGCGTCGGTGTCGATGCCCGCGATGGAGTTCCGGCGCGAGTTCACCGCGATCGGCGGGCTGTCGGTCCTGCTGGTGATCGTCAGCTCGGTCATCCTCGGCCTGTTCTTCGCCTGGGTGATCCCCGGCATCGGCATCGCGTGGGGCATCGCCCTCGGTGCGATCGTGAGCCCGACGGATGCGGTGGCGACCTCCATCGTGAAACGCTCGGGGGTCTCGCCGAGGGTCGTGGCGATCCTGGAGGGGGAGAGTCTGCTCAACGACGCGAGTGCTCTGGTGCTGCTGCGCACTGCCATCGCCGCGGCGGCTGCGTCGTTCTCGCTCGGCGGGTTCATCGGATCGTTCGCGTACTCGGTGGCGGTGGCGGTGGTGCTCGGCTGGGCGGTCGGGCGGCTGAACCTGATCGTGCGGGCGAAGGTCACGGACGCGACGGTGAACACGGTGCTGTCGTTCACCGTGCCGTTCCTCGCATCCATCCCGGCTGAGGCGCTCGGCGCATCCGGTCTCGTGGCGGCGGTCGTGGCCGGGCTGATCACCGGCAGACGCGCTCCCCGGGTGCTCTCCCCGCAGCACAGGCTCTCCGACGCCCAGAACTGGCGCACGGTCGAGCTGGTGCTGGAGGGGCTCGTGTTCCTCACGATGGGCCTGGAGCTCTTCGGCATCGTCACCGACGTGCAGAACGATCACGCCGGCTTCCTGCCCGCTGTGCTCGTCGGGCTGGGCGCGCTCCTGCTCACCGTCCTGGTGCGCGCGGCATACGTCGCCCCGCTGCTGGCGAGCTTGTCCCGCCGGGCCAGACGCGGCGAGAAGATGCGCCCGAGGATCGAGAGCATGCAGGGCAGCCTCACCGATCCCGAGTCCGCGACGACGGCTCTCGCCAAGCGCGGAGGACCAGGCGCCAACCGCCAGCTGACCGCGGCGGACGTGGGACGGTTCGCCACCAGACTGCGCCGCACGATCGCGGACATCGACTATTTCAAGGCGGCCCCGCTCGGCTGGCGGGAGGGCTCGATCGTCGTCTGGGCCGGGATGCGCGGGGCGGTTACGGTCGCGGCGGCGCAGACCCTGCCGCACGACGGCACCCCGAGCCGTTCCCTGCTGGTGCTCATCGCGTTCATCGTCGCTGCCGCCTCCCTGCTCATCCAGGGCGGGTCACTCGGCTGGGTGGTGCGCCTGGTGAAACCGGCGCCGGTCGACGAGGAGCTGGAGCGCGAGGAGGAGATCCGCCTGATGACGCTGCTCAGGGATGCGGCGGAGACGGTGCCCCTGACCGCGCCGCTCGAACGCACCCCGGAGGCGTTCCTGGCCCAGAAGAAGGCGAGGCTCGACCGCATCCAGGCCCAGCGCAGCGCCCTCCTCGACGCCCGAGACGACGGCGCCTTCAGCGCCGACCTGCTCCTGAACGCCCTCAACAACCTCGACGCCGACCAGATCAGCATCGAGCTGAAAGGCGACCCGGTCGCCTGAGCGCCGCGCCGGTCTCATCCCGCCCCTGGCACTCCGTTCGAGCGGAGATCACGGCCCAATCGGCCGGAATCTCCGCTGTTGCGGACTTTCCAGCGGCGTGTCGCTCGTCCCCTCCGGTTCAACACATTCGGCCCTTTTCCACAGATTTCCGGATGCGCCCGCGTCGCGCTCACCGCGCAGCCACACTCGATGCATGCACACCTGGAATCTCACGGAACTCGGCGGGATCGCTTCGCGATCGCAGCTCGCAGCGGCGGGCGCGCGCCCGCCTGAACTGACGCGGGCCGTGCGCGACGGAACGCTCGTGCGGGTTCGGCGGGGCCTATACGCCCTCCCGAACACACGCGGGCCCGCACTCGATGCCGCTCGCCGGGGCGGTCGCCTCAGTTGCGTCTCCGCGGCCAGGACCTACGGGTGGTGGGGAGGAATGGATGCGCGCACGCACCTCCGGGTTCCACCCACCGCGCATCTCACCGAGCCACGGTCGCCGTCCTGCGTGGTGCACTGGGCGGAGTCGCAACCCTGCCGCGACGTCTGGAGGGTGTCGAAAGCAGACTGCCTTCGGAGCGTCGTCCGCTGTGCAGACCAGGAGACGGCGATCGCTGTGCTCGACACGGCCCTATCGGACGGAGCCGTGCGGATGCACGATCTGGTCGAGATCTTCGCGGGCGAGCCTGCGCGCTCGCGGGCGACGGCGCTCCTCGCTCGGCCGGGCTCGGATTCGGGGGTGGAGTCGATCGCCCGGCAGCGGCTGACGGCTGCCGGATACACCGTCGAGCAGCAGATCGCCGTGCCTGGTGTCGGCAGAGTGGATCTGCGGGTGAACGGCTGGCTGTTCATCGAGCTCGACGGTTTCGAGTACCACCGTGATCGGGATGCGTTCGAGCGGGACCGCGCACGGGACCTGGGACTCGCCGTGCTCGGCGCGGGCAGGTTGCGGTTCTCGGCCAAGCAGGTGCTCTCCGAGTGGGATTCGGTGCTGGACGGCATCCGGGCTGTCGTTCGGCAGGAGATGTCGCGAGACACGCCGGTGGCTCGTCCGTTCAGGCGGAGAACGCAGCGTAAGGCCGCTGGTTTTCCGTTCGAGCGGAGAACCGGGGACAGAGCCGCTGGTGTTCCGTTCGGGCGGATAACGCAGCGCCAGGACGCTGGTGTTCCGTTCGAGCGGAGCGCGGAGGGCAGGGGCGCTGGTCCTCCGTTCGAGCGGAAGGAGAATCAGCGCCACGAGCCTCAGACGATGTTGAGCAGGAGGTGGCCGGAGGAGACGGTCTCGCCGACGGCGGCGTTGATGCCGGCCACGGTGCCGTCCTTGTGAGCGGTGAGCGGCTGCTCCATCTTCATGGCCTCGAGCACGAGCACGAGATCGCCCTTGACGACCTCGTCGCCGTCGGAGACCGCGAGCTTGACCACGGTCGCCTGCATCGGGGCGGTCACCGAGTCACCGGTCGCGGTGTCGACGGCATGCGCTCCGCCGCGGCGGCGTGGGGCCGGGCTGGATGCGGCCGTGTCCGCTCCTCCGGTGAGGAGCTTCGCGGGGAGGGAGACCTCGATGCGCTTGCCCTCGACCTCGACCACGACGTTGCTGCGGCGCTCCGCGGGGGCCGCGTCGGCGAGCTCACCGGACCAGGGGGCGATGTCGCCCTGCCAGTCCGTCTCGATCCAGCGGGTGTAGATGGAGAACGGCTCGCCGTCCTGCGGTGCGAACGCGGGGTCGCGGACGATGGCGCGGTGGAACGGGAGCACGGTCGGCAGACCGGCGACCTCGAACTCGTCGAGGGCGCGGCGGGAGCGTTCGAGTGCTTCCTCGCGGCTCGCGCCGGTGACGATCAGCTTGGCGAGCATCGAGTCGAACGAGCCGCTGATCACGTCGCCGGCCTGGATGCCGCTGTCGACGCGGACACCGGGGCCGCCCGGCGCCTTGAAGACGTGCACGGGGCCGGGCGACGGGATGAAGCCACGGCCCGCGTCCTCGCCGTTGATGCGGAACTCGAACGAGTGGCCGCGGGCGATCGGGTCGTCGTAGTCGAGCTCTCCGCCTTCGGCGATGCGGAACTGCTCGCGCACCAGGTCGATCCCGGTGACCTCTTCGGAGACCGGGTGCTCGACCTGCAGGCGGGTGTTCACCTCGAGGAAGGAGACCGTGCCGTCCTTGCCGATCAGGAACTCGCAGGTGCCGGCGCCCTGGTAGCCGACCTCCTTCAGGATGGCCTTGGATGCGCTGTAGAGCTGGTCGGTCTGCTCCTGCGTGAGGAACGGAGCCGGTGCCTCCTCGACGAGCTTCTGGTGCCTGCGCTGCAGGGAGCAGTCGCGCGTGGAGACGACGACCACGTTGCCGTACGCGTCCGCGAGGCACTGGGTCTCGACGTGGCGCGGCTGGTCGAGGTACTTCTCGACGAAGCACTCGCCGCGGCCGAACGCCGCGATGGCCTCGCGGGTCGCGGACTCGAAGAGCTCGGCGACCTCGTCGCGGGTGCGGGCGACCTTGAGGCCGCGTCCACCGCCGCCGAAGGCCGCCTTGATGGCGACAGGCAGACCGTGGATGTCGACGAAGTCGAGCACCTCGGAGGCGTCGGCGACCGGGTTCAGGGTGCCGGGAGCGAGCGGGGCGCCGACCTTCTCGGCCACGTGGCGGGCGGAGACCTTGTCGCCGAGGCGCTCGATCGCATCCGGGGACGGGCCGATCCAGGTCAGGCCGGCCGCGATGACGGCGCGGGCGAACTCGGCGTTCTCCGCGAGGAAGCCGTAGCCGGGGTGCACAGCGTCTGCGCCGGACCTGCGGGCGATGGAGAGCAGCTTGTCGATGACCAGGTACGTCTCCGCGCTGGTCGTGCCGTCGAGCGCGTACGCCTCGTCGGCGAGCCGGACGTGCATGGCGTCTCTGTCCTGGTCGGCGTAGACCGCGACAGACGCGATACCGCTGTCCTTCGCTGCGCGAACGACCCGGACGGCGATCTCGCCCCGGTTGGCGATGAGGACCTTGGTGATACGTGGCACAGTTTCCTAGCCTATTGCTCAGTCGGGGGAGCCTTTTGGGCGATCCCCACAAAAATGGTCGGGTCGGACGTGAGGTTGACTACAGTCGCCGGTTCCACAGGTCGGGCCAGTTCACGCCCAGCTCGACGAACAGTTCCCGCAGGGTGGAGAGGGAGAGCCCCACCACCGTACTCGGGTCGCCGTCGACCCTGGTGATGAACGGGCCGCCGAGGCTGTCGATCGTGAACGCTCCGGCCACCTCTAGCGGCTCGCCTGAGGCGATGTACGCGTCGATCTCGGCGTCGGTGACGTCGGCGAAGGTCACGGAGGCGACGGCCGTGCGGCCGACGGCCTGGTTCTCGATGCCGTTCCTGTGGTCGATCAGCCAGTGGCCGGAGTGCAGCCTGCCCGTGCGGCCGCGCTGCGCCAGCCAGCGGGTGCGCGCCGTCTCCGGCAGGTGCGGCTTGCCGTGGATCGCCCCGTCGAGCTCGAACGCGGAGTCCCCGCCGAGGATGAAGCCGTCGATGGGCTCGCCGTTCAGGTCGCCCCGCACCGCCTCCGCCTTGAGGCGGGCGAGGAGATGCACCATCGCATCCGGGGTCAGCGGGCCGTGCTCGGCCTCGGCGGCGAGGACGGCGGCGGGCTCGTCCACGTGCGAGGGGACGACGATCGGCTCGATCCCCGCTGCGCGGAGCAGTGCGAGCCTGGCTGGTGAGGTTGATGCCAAGTAGAGGCGCATGGGTTCCTGTGGGATGCTCGACGGATGCCCCAGTTCGATGAGGTCGACCTCGACATTACCAACGTCGCCCACGGCGGCGTCTTCGTCGCCCGCCACGAAGGCCGCGTCGTCTTCGTGCCGGACACCCTTCCCGGTGAGCGCATCCGGGCCAGGATCACCGATCAGAAGCACGACAGCTTCTGGCGTGCGGAGACGCTCGAGGTGATCGAGGCCGCCCCCGAACGGCAGGAGCACGTCTGGGAGGCGGCGTCCATCCACCGCGAGCCGGGCAACAGGGCCGGAGGCGCGGAGTTCGGCCACATCAGGCTCGATCACCAGCGCGAGCTCAAGCGCCAGGTGATCGCGGACGCGATGCAGCGCATGGCGAAGCTCGACACCGACGTGGTGGTCGAGCCTGTCGTCGGCGAGACCGCCGACGGCACGGGATGGCGCACCCGCGTCCGCCTGCAGGTCGACCGTTCCGGCGCCGTCGGGCCGTACGCCGCCCGCTCGCACACCGTCGTCCCGGTGACCGGCCTTCCCCTCGCCACGGCGCTCGTCGACGAGACGGCTCCGTTCGGCCAGACCTTCCCCGGCGCGGAGTCCGTGGATGTGGTCGCCACGGGGACCGGCGCCGCCCACCTCCTCGTCAACGAGGCTCCCGTGAAGCGCGGCAGGAAACTCGTCCGTCCCCGCCAGCGCCCCGTGCCCATCCGGGAGATCGTCGGCGACCGCGAGTTCCAGCTGGATGCGCGTGGCTTCTGGCAGGTGCACCGCGCGGCCGCCGCCACCCTTACCGAGGCCGTGCAGTCGGCCGTCGACGAGGCGCTGTTCGACCCGCGCGCCGCCAACCTCGACCTCTACGGCGGCGTCGGGCTGCTCGCGGCGGCCATCGGCGACCGCTTCGGGTCGACGCTGCGGATCACCTCGGTCGAGAGCGACGAGGCCGCGACGGACAACGCCGCGGAGAACCTGGCCGACTGGCTCGGCGCATCCGTCGTCACCGACGGGGTGGAGCGCTTCGTGCAGCGACTCGCCGGGGAGGCGTCCGCCGTCGAGCGGGCACGCCTGCGCGCGGCGACGGTCGTCCTCGACCCTCCACGCTCGGGTGCCGGCCGCCAGGTGGTCGACGCGATCGCATCGCTCGCCCCCGCGCAGATCGTCTACGTCGCCTGCGATCCCGTGGCCCTCGCCCGCGACGTGGCACTGTTCGCCGAGCGGGGATACCCGCTGCGCACGCTGCGTGCGTTCGACCTGTTCCCGAACACGCACCACGTCGAGGCCGTCGCCACGCTGGCGCCGTGAACGCGTCAGTGCATCATCGCCCCACTACGATGGTCAGCATGGTGCGGGTGGCAATCGTCGATGATCACGAGTCCGTGCGTCTGGGCCTCAAAGCGGCCTGTCAGGACGCGGGCTACGAGGTGCTCGTCACCGCGCCCACCGTCGACGAGTTCGTAACGCTGCTCGGCGCGCAGGAGTGCGACGTCGTCGTGCTCGACCTCTCCCTCGGCGACGGGTCGAAGGTCACCGACAACGTGAAGCGCGCCCAGGCGACAGGGGCGGCCGTGCTGGTCCACAGCATCGCCGACCGGGTCGCCAGCGTGCGCGAGGCGCTCGCCGCCGGTGCTGCCGGCGTCATCCCGAAGTCGTCGCCGACGACCACCGTGATGAACGCGATCAAGACGGTCGCGAGCGGCGACGTGCTCAACAACCTCGAGTGGGCGACCGCGATCGACGCGGACAGCGACTTCGCCAAGGCCCAGCTCGGCCGCCGCGAACGGGATGTGCTGCACCTGTATGCCTCCGGCCTTCCGCTCAAAGCGGTCGCGGCGCAGCTCGGCATCGCCAACTCGACCGCCCGCGAATACCTCGACCGCATCCGGGTGAAGTACGTGGAGGTCGGTCGTCCGGCACCCACGAAGGTCGATCTGCTCCGCCGTGCCGTCGAAGACGGAATCCTGCCCGGGCTCGACCCCGACACGGGCAATGAGCGCAAGTAGCGCGCCACCGCGGACCGCCCCTCCCGAGGCGTCCCAACCGCGCAATCCGATCAGCCGCGAGCGGTTCGAGCGCATCGCCGGCCGCAGCGTGTCGGCCTTCGGCCTGGTGTTCGGCCTGCAGACCATCCCGACGGCGCTCGGGCAGTTGCCCGGGCTCAGGTCCCCGTGGGGCCTGATCGAGATCGTCGTCGTCTTCGGCGGCCTCGCGGCGATCGTGCTGCTCGCCATCGTGCAGCGGTTCGTGAAGGCGGCGATGGCGACGCTGTCCGTCGTCTACTTCGCGGCGATCGTCACCTGGCCGCTGCTCGCCCTCGACTCGCACTCGTTCGCGGCGGACAAGCCGTGGGTGTGGTTCCTCTGCTCGGTGTTCACCGCGTTCGCCGCCGTGGCGTTCCCGCTCTGGCTGGCGACCGCGTACACGTTCATCACGCCGATCGCATACGGCATCGTGCGCGCGCTGCCCGCCGGCGGAGGGGTCGGTGCAGAGCTGGCCGGTCTCGACGCGCTGTACGCGATCATCCTGGGCGGCGTGATCCTGGTCATCATCGCGATGCTGCGGCAGGCCGCATCCACGGTCGACACCGCGCAGAGCCAGGCGCTCGCCAAGTACGCCAACGCCGTGCGCCAGCACGCCACCGAGGTCGAGCGTGTCCAGGTGGATGCGATCGTGCACGACAGCGTCCTGACCACCCTGCTCTCCGCAGCCAGCGCCCGCACGCCGGAGGCGAAGGAGCTCGCAGCGCGGATGGCCTCCGACGCCATCGGCCACCTGCACGCAGCGGAGGCGTCGAGCCCGGAGGACCAGTCCCTGGTCGGCCTCGACCGGCTGAGCGAGCGCATCTTCACGGCGGCCAACGCCTTCTCGTCGCCGTTCGAACTGGATGTGCGCGACGTGGAGGTGCACGTGCTGCCCGTGAACGTCGCGGAGGCCGTCTACTCCGCCACCGTGCAGGCGATGGTGAACAGCATGCAGCACGCCGGCACCAAGGATGTGCGTCGCACCCTCTCGATCCGCGGCGGCAGCCCGCAGGCGACCGTCCACATCGTGGTGGCGGACACCGGGCGCGGCTTCTCGGCCGCCGACGTCCCCGCCGAGCGGCTGGGGCTGCGGGTGAGCATCCGGGAGCGCCTGTCGAAGGTGGGCGGTCACGCGCGCATCGAATCGGCGCCGGGTGAGGGCACGACGGTCACGATCCTGTGGCCGTCGTCGGAGAGCGATGCGGAGGTGCGCGGATGATCACGCTGCCCCGGTTCCTCTTCCTCGGACTCGGTGCGCTGTTCTCGGCGTACCACCTGTTCCTCGCGCTGTCGTCGCTGTCGACGCCCGTCAACCCGGGGCCGCCGATCGCCGCGATGATCCTGTACGGGGTGGCGACGGTGATCAGCCTCTGGCCGACCAGCCCCACCAAGATGCCGCTCTGGCTCGCGGCGTTCGACCTCGCGGTGTGCGTCGCCATCCCGATCCTGGTGACCAGCCAGCTCGACCCGGCGAAGGACAACGGCTACGCCACTTGGTACGTGGCGGCCGTCGGCACGCTGATGACGATCACCGCGGTGCGCAGACAGCAGTTCGCGGCCTGGGTGGGCGTCGGCTACCTGGCGGTGCAGACCATCGTCTGGGCCGGGATCCCCGCGCTGGCGGGCCTCGGCGTGATCGGCTCGGTGGTGTGGGTCGGCGTCGCGGTCGTGATCTCCGGCTCGCTCGCGAAGGCCGGCAGGGACGCCCTGCAGTTCGCCCGCGCCGAGCGGGAGGCCACCGAATGGCAGGCCGCCCAGGAAGCGCACGTCATGGAGCGCCAGCTGCGCCTGCGGCAGACCTACCGGGTGGCAGCGCCGATGCTCGCCGAGATCGTGCGCCGCGGGGGAGACCTGACGGAGGCCGAACGGCGTGAGTGCCGCTACCTCGAAGGTGCGATCCGCGACGAGATCCGTGGCCGCAGGCTGCTCAACGACGACGTGCGCCGCCAGGTGATGGATGCGCGCCGCCGCGGAGTCGTCGTCAGCCTCCTCGACGAGGGCGGCATCGACGACCTCGACCAGCACGCTCTCGACGGCGTGCTGCGTCGCCTGGCGGACGCCATCCGGGGCACCACGACGGACAAGCTGATCGTGCGCACGGTTCCGCGGTCGTCGAAGACGGCGGTGACGGTGGTGGGGCTGCGCATGTCGGACGACGGCAACGCCAACGCGCTCGGCGCGGACACCGAGGACGACGAAGTCGACCTCTGGCTGGAGATCCCGCGGCCGGTGCACGAGTCGTAGCGCGGCGCTCGGCGGTTCGTTCGGGCGGAGATTTGGCGCGCCACGCCGCGCGCGTCTCCGCAACGGCGGAGATTTCGGAGAGATGGCGCGCGTTCTCCGAGTGAGCGGACGCGCGCGGACCGACGGAGGATGCGGGCGGAGAAGGCGAACGCGCCCAGACAAGGAGAAAGGGGCCGACACCCGAATTGTCGGCCCCTTTTCAAACCCCGAGTCAGGGCGACAACCCGAATATCGCCCTGACTCGCCCCCAAAACACTCGCCCGCTTACCCTAGTCGGCGAGTGATTGGCGGTGTGACTCACGAGGAGAGACACCTAGCACTATCTATATTGGCGATGCCGATGACAGATAAATAGTCGTCATTTTGGAGGACATGGGGGACAATCGTGTCCCCTGCGCCTCCGGACGCCGCGAATTGGTGCTTGTCCCGCACTCGGGGGACGGCGCCCCCGGGGTACATCACCTGCATTCGTCAGCCGGCGAACGAGCGCCACGCTCCCGGGCCGGGCGTCAGCGGCGTGCGCAGCGCACGCTGGCTGCGTGCCCAGGCGTCCGGTCCCGCCGGCGGGCGTGCATCCCGTGCAGCGGCCTCCGCCTCGGCGATGGCGGCCGTGAGCACGGCGGTCACGGCGGCGACCTCCTCCGGCGTCACGCCGCGCGTGACGAACCGGATGCTGTCTGGCTCGATCGTCACAGCGGGATGTTCCCGTGCTTCTTGGGCGGCATGGATGCGCGCTTGGTGCGCAGCGCCCGCAGCGCCTTGATGACGGACACGCGGGTCGCGGCAGGTTCGATCACGCCGTCCAGCTCGCCGCGCTCGGCGGCGAGGAACGGGCTGGCCACGTTGTACGTGTACTCGTTGGCGAGCTTCGTGCGGACCGCCGCGACATCCTCGCCGGCCTCCTCCGCACGCTTGATCTCGCCGCGGTACAGGATGTTGACGGCGCCCTGGCCGCCCATCACGGCGATCTCCGCCGTCGGCCAGGCCAGGTTGATGTCCGCACCGAGCTGCTTCGAGCCCATGACGATGTACGCGCCGCCGTACGCCTTGCGGGTGATGATCGTGACGAGGGGCACGGTGGCCTCCGCGTACGCGTAGAGCAGCTTCGCTCCTCGGCGGATCACGCCCGTCCACTCCTGGTCGGTGCCGGGAAGGTAACCGGGCACATCCACCAGGGTGAGGATCGGGATGCTGAACGCGTCGCAGAAGCGCACGAACCGGGAGGCCTTCTCCCCGGCGTCGATGTTGAGCGTTCCGGCCATCGCGCTCGGCTGGTTGGCGACGATGCCGACGGAGTGGCCTTCGACACGGGCGAAGCCGATGACGATGTTCGGTGCGAACAGCGGCTGGATCTCGAGGAACTCGCCGTCGTCGACGACGCCCTCGATGATGGACTTCACGTCGTACGGCTGGTTGGGCGAATCCGGGATGATCGTGTTGAGCTTGCGGTCGGCGTCCGTCAGCTCCAGCTCCGGCTCCGCGGCGAACACCGGCAGCTCGCCGAGGTTGTTCTGCGGCAGATAGCTGAGCAGGGTGCGCGCGTAGTCGAGCGCGTCCTCCTCGTCGCTCGCGAGGTAGTGCGAGACGCCGGAGATCTTGTTGTGCGTCAGTGCGCCGCCGAGCTCCTCGAAACCGACGTCCTCGCCGGTGACCGTCTTGATGACGTCTGGGCCGGTGACGAACATGTGGCTCGACTTGTCGACCATGATGACGAAGTCGGTGAGGGCAGGGGAGTAGACGGCGCCGCCGGCGGCAGGCCCCATCACGATGGAGATCTGCGGGATGACACCAGACGCCTGGGTGTTGCGGCGGAAGATCTCGCCGTACTTGCCGAGCGCGACGACGCCCTCTTGGATGCGCGCTCCGCCGGAGTCGAGGATGCCGATCATCGGAACGCCGGTCTTGAGCGCGTGGTCCATGACCTTGATGATCTTCTCGCCGGCCACCTCGCCGAGCGAGCCGCCGAAGATGGTGAAGTCCTGGCTGAACACGGCCACGTTGCGACCGTGGATGGTGCCGACGCCGGTGACGACCGCGTCGCCGTACGGACGCTTGTTCTCCATGCCGAAAGCGTGGGTGCGGTGACGGACGAACTCGTCGAACTCCACGAACGATCCGTGGTCGAGCAGCAGGTCGATGCGCTCGCGGGCGGTGAGCTTGCCCTTGGCGTGCTGCTTCTCGATGGCGGACTGACCGCTCGCGGTCACGGCCTCGTGGAAGCGCTCCTTGAGGTCGGCGAGCTTGCCTGCTGTGGTGTGGAGATCGGCAGTCTGTCCATGTTCTGTGTCGGTCACGCCGTTCACTCTACCTGCCAGCAGAAGGGCGGTGGCGTTGAGGATTCCCTACAAAAGTCTGTCGGCTGCGTGTGCGGTGTCGTGGGTCTCACCGGGATGCGGCGCTTCGTCTCTGCGCACGCCATCGACGATGCGGGTGACGTGGCCCATGACGATTCCCGCCCCGATCAGGACGCTGCCCAGCGGCGCAATGATCAGGCCGACGGCGCGGACGGCGAAGTCGAAGCCGAGCAGGATGTCCTGATCCATGCCGAGGGCCGTGGTGCTCGCGGCTGCGATGGAAAACCCGAGCGCGGGCAGTACGAGTTGCAGGACGGCTCCGGCGCAGGCGAGAACGATGCCGAGAACCAGAATGGTCTTGGGGCGAGGGCGCGCGTTCACGCTCAGGCCCGCCAGAGGTATGCCACGCCGGTGGCCCAGGACATGGACGATCCTTGCATCTGGGTGTACGCGAGGGTGTTGCCCCACGGTACGAGGAAGGTCGCTCCGCCACCGCATCCCGTGGAATACCAGGAGGCTCCGTTGCCGGCGTTGAACCCGCGCGCTCTCGTGCACAGATGGACGTCCGAGGTGTTCTCCCAGACGTACTCCCGCCGATAGCCGGGGTAGCCGATCACGGCGCACCCCTGCACGCTCGTCGCCCAGGTGTTGGCGATCCCACCGACACTTCTGACCTTCTGGCCGCACCCGGTCCTGCTCGTCCTGATCGCGAGGGTGTCGAGGGACCCCTGCCTATCGGCCTCCTGGATGGCCTCCGCCACTTCCAGCGCTTTGCCGGCCCTGACGTCCACGACGAGCTCTGCACCTGACGGCGTCGCAACGACAAGGGGACCCTCAAACGTTGTGGGGTCGATCGCGCCGTTCTCCTGTTGGGCAGTTTCTGGCGCGAACGCGACGGAGTCATCGCTTGCCGTCGCGGGTAGCGCAGAGGAGAACAGAAGGGCCGCCGTGCAGCCCACAATCAAGGCCGCACGAGCGCCCGAGTTCCTACGGAAGACGAACATCATTGTCACACCTTTCATGCAATATGTAGCCATAAGAGTGCCAGATACCATCATGTTCTGCAAGCGCTGGTATCGCACGCCGTCCCGCTGGCAGACTGGGGCAATGGAGTTCCGTCGCAGTCGCGCAATCGTCCCCGTCCTCGATGTGCTCGAGGAGGCGGGGTCGACGAACGACGTGCTCGTCTCCCGCGCTGCCGGGCTGCCAGACCTCGCCGTCGTGCTCACCGACAACCAGACCGGCGGACGCGGGCGGCTCGGCCGGGTGTGGGTGTCTCCTCCCGGCAAGGCCATCGCCGTCTCCGTGCTGATCAAGCCCAGCGGGCTCCCCGTCGAGTCGTTCGGCTGGTTCCCGCTGATCGCCGGGCTCGCCATGAGCAGGGCGCTCTCGCCGCTCGTGCCCGGCGCCGTCGAGGTGAAGTGGCCGAACGACGTGCTCATCGACGGCAGCAAGGTCTGCGGCATCCTCACCGAGCTCCTGCCCGACCTGTCCGGTCTCGTCATCGGCTCCGGCGTCAACCTCACGCTCAGCGCCGACGAACTCCCCACCGAGACCTCCACCTCCCTGCTGGTCGCCGGAGCGACCGACATCGACGTGGATGCGGTGCTCGCGGCGTACCTCCGGCACCTGACCACCCTCTACCGCGAGTTCGAGACCGCGGGAGGCGACCCGGTCACGAGCGCCATCAGGGACGAGGTGGCCGAGGCGTGCCACACCATCGGCCGCAGCGTGCGCGTGCTGCTGCCGTCCGGAGACGATCTGCTCGGAACGGCGGTCGGGATCGACGAGGACGGTCGGCTCCTGGTCGAGACCGATGCCGGGATCACGGCTGTCGCGGCGGGCGACGTGACCCACCTGCGGTATTAATTGGTCATGAGCACCACGCCCCCCGATCAAGGAGCGCCCGCTGCGCCTCCCGAGCGCATCGTGGCGCGGCTGCGCTCGAATGCCCGGGCGATGTTCTGGCCGAGCATCGTCCTGATCGCCGCCTGCGGAGCGCTCGGCTACTTCGCCGGCCGGTTCGACGAGGTGTGGGAGATCGTGCTGCTATGGTCGGCCGCCGCCGCCGTGATCCTGCTGCTGTTCCTGCTCCCGCTGGCCTCGTGGCTGAGCAGGAGGTACACGATCACCACCAGACGGATCATCCTGCGCCACGGCTTCTTCGTGCGGGTGCGCCAGGAGCTGCTGCACAGTCGCGGCTACGACGTGACGGTCAAGCGCAACTGGCTGCAGAGCGCGTTCCGGTCGGGGGATGTGCGCATCAACTCCGGCCTCGAACGCCCGGTCGTGCTCAAGGACGTCCCGAAGGCGGACGCCGTCCAGCGCGCGCTGAACGACCTGATGGACCACGCGCAGACCGTGGTGGCCGTGCGCAGGCAGCAGTCCGAGTCAGTCTCGGACGAGACCACCGTCTGGGGTTCCCGGTAGCGCGGTCGCGCCCGTGAGCACCGGCTCCGTCGTGGTGGTCGCCGCGTCGCGGCCGCCGCGGTGCGGGGCGAACACCCACCAGCGGTAGAACGCGAACCGGAACACCGTGCCGAGCGCGAGCCCGACGACGTTGTTCGCGATGTTGTCGGCGAGGCGGCTGTCGAAACCGAGGACGACGCGCGACACGTAGACGCAGAGCACGGGGATGACCAGCCCGCAGATGCTCACGATCAGGAACTCGACGCCCTCGCGGGCGACGTTCGACCTGCGCTCCTTGGCGAACGCCCAGTAGCGGTTCCCGACGTAGTTGGTGGCGATGGCGACCGCGTTGGCGATGACCGTTGCGACCAGTGCTCCCCAGTGGGATGCGGACATCGCCGTGAGCAGCAGCAGGTTGAACACGGCGAGGTTCACCAGCACGCCGACGGCCCCGACCGCGCCGAACTTCGCCAGCTGCGGCAGCAGCCGCGACCGGCGGGTTGCCGGGGGAGTGTCGATCGTCATGCGTCCAACCTGATCTGCGCGAAGATAGATGAGTGCGTGGCGAGCATACGCGCGAACGGTATCCCCAGTCTGGGAGTTGCCCCCACCCACCCTGAAGAGTATCGAGGAGACGATCAGATGGCGAAGAACACGGTCGGCGTTATCGGCGGAGGGCAGCTGGCCCGCATGATGGTCCCTCCCGCGATCGAACTCGGGATCGACATCCGCGTGCTCGAAGAGGCGGAGGGGATGAGCGCCGAGATCGCCGCGACCGGCGTCGGAGACTACCGCGACCTCGACACCGTCCTGGCGTTCGCCGAGACCGTGGATGTGATCACCTTCGACCACGAGCATGTCCCACCGGCGATCCTCCGCGAGCTGGTCTCGCGCGGCATCGAGGTGCACCCGGGTCCGGATGCGCTGCTCTACGCCCAGGACAAGCTGCAGATGCGCGCCAAGCTCACCGAGCTCGGCCTTCCCGTCCCGGACTGGGCGGCCGTCGAGTCCGCCCACGAGCTGGGCGCGTTCCTCGCCGACCACGGTGGCCGCGCCGTCGTGAAGACCGCCCGCGGCGGCTACGACGGCAAGGGCGTCCGCGTCGTCTCGGAGGCGGCAGAGGCCGACGACTGGTTCCTCGCGCTCGCCGAGGACGGCAGGGGAGGGGCGCTCCTCGTCGAGGAGCTCGTCTCGTTCAGCAGAGAACTCGCCCAGCTGGTGGCCCGCCGCCCGTCCGGCGAGATGAAGACCTGGCCGGTGGTCGAGACCGTTCAGCGCGACGGCGTCTGCGCAGAGGTCATCGCTCCGGCCCCCGGCTCGAGCGGCCGTGCCGCCGACCTCGCCGCGGAGATCGCGCGCACCATCGCAGACGGTCTCGGCGTCACCGGTGTGCTCGCCGTCGAGCTGTTCGAGACGACGGACGGCCGCATCCTGGTCAACGAGCTGGCGATGCGCCCGCACAACAGCGGCCACTGGTCGATCGAGGGCGCCGTCACCAGCCAGTTCGAGCAGCACCTGCGCGCCGTGCTCGACCTTCCGCTCGGGTCGACGGAGACGCGCGACGACTGGTCGGTGATGATCAACATCCTCGGCGGCCCAGCCGCCGGATCGCTGCAGGACAGGTACCCCGCTGCGCTCGCCGCACATCCGAGGGCCAAGTTCCACGGCTACGGCAAAGACCCGCGGCCCGGCCGCAAGGTCGGTCACGTCACGGTCGGCGGGGACGACCTGGACGACGTGGCGTACCAGGCGAGAGCGGCCGCGGCCTTCTTCACCGACTGACGCAGCCTTCACGGACTGACGCAGCGCGGGGCGTGCCGTCCGGGCACCGGGCCGGAGCGCATCTAGCATGGTGGTCATGCCCGCAGCCTCCACCAACCCGCTCGTCTCCGTGGTGATGGGGTCGGACTCCGATTGGTCGGTGATGCAGGACGCATCACGGCTCCTCACCGAGTTCGGCGTCGACCACGAGGTCGAGGTCGTCTCCGCCCACCGCACTCCGGAGAAGATGATCGACTTCGGAAAGCGCGCAGCATCGCGCGGTGTGAAGGTGATCATCGCCGGAGCGGGAGGGGCGGCCCACCTGCCCGGGATGCTCGCGGCCGTCACAACGCTGCCCGTCGTCGGCGTCCCCGTACCGCTCGCCAGGCTCGACGGCCTGGACTCCCTGCTGTCGATCGTGCAGATGCCGGCGGGGGTCCCCGTCGCCACCGTGTCCATCGGCGGCGCACGGAACGCCGGACTGCTCGCGGTCAAGATCCTCGCCACCTCCGACAACGCGCTCGCGTCTGCGCTCGAGACGTTCGCGGCCGATCTCGAGGCCAGCGTCGAAGAGAAGAACCGGGCCCTCCAAGCAAAGCTATGAGCATCGCGACCCCACTGCGGCACCCGGATGTGTCGTCCGCTCCGATCATGACGAAGCGGGCCTGGTGGCTCGTGGGCCTGAACGTGCTCCTGCCCGGATCCGCCCAGGTGGTCGCCGGCAACAGGACGCTCGGCCGCGTCGGCATCGTCGCCACGCTGCTGCTCTGGCTGCTGGCGATCGTCACCCTGGTCGTCTACCTGATCTCGCCGTCGAGCGTGTACACGCTGTTCACCCAGACGGCCGGGCTGCTCGTGCTGCAGGTCATGCTCGTGGCGTACGCCGTGCTGTGGATCGTGCTCACCCTCGACACGCTGCGGCTCGTGCGGCTGGTCAAGGCCCGCCCGAACGCGCGCGGCTGGATCGCGGCGTTCGCCGTGATCGTGCTGGTGGGGCTCACCGGAACGGCCGGGTACGCATCCATCGTCGCCGGATCGGCGAGGGGCGCCCTCGGCGACATCTTCTCCGCCGGCCCGTCGCAGCCGCCCGTGAACGGCCGCTACAACATCATGTTGCTCGGCGGCGACGCCGGCCCGGACCGCGACGGCCTCCGCCCGGACAGCATGTCGGTCGTCAGCATCGACGCGAGCACCGGCCAGGCGGTCACGATCGGCCTCCCGCGCGACCTCGACCCCGTTCCCTTCCCGGCGAAGTCGCCGCTGCACACGCTGTACCCGGACGGCTACGGCTACGAGGACCGCTGCGACGTCGACGTCTGCCAGCTCAACTCGATCTACACCGAGGTGGAGCTGTACAAGCCCGACCTCTACCCGAACGCGAAGAAGAACAACAGCGAGCCGGGCATCGAGGCGATGCGGGATGCGCTGGAGGGCGCGACAGGGCTCACCATCCAGTACTACGTGCTGATCGACATGCAGGGTTTCTCCGACCTGATCGACGCGCTCGGCGGCGTCGACATCACCGTCACCGACCGCGTCCCGATCGGCGGCGACGAGAACCTCAACGGTGTCGCGGAGTGGATCGAGCCCGGGGTGCACCACATGGACGGCTACCACGCCCAGTGGTACGCCAGGGCGCGTCACGGGTCGAGCGACTACGACCGCATGGCCCGGCAGCGCCAGCTCCAGGATGCGATCCTCAAGCAGGTCAACCCGGTCAACGTGGTGAGCAAGTTCCAGGACATCGCGCACGCGGGCGCCCAGGTGATGAAGACCGACATCCCGCAGTCGATGCTCGGATACTTCGTCGACCTGGGGATGAAGACGAAGGCGCTGCCCGTGAAGCAGCTCGAACTCGTGCCGCCCACCATCGACCCCGAGAACCCCGACTACGGGCAGATCCACGGGCTCGTGCAGCAGGCGGTCGCCCCTACCACGCCGAAGCCCTCCGGCAAATAGGTCGGCGCGCAGCTCACAGCTGACCCCTGAACAGGTCACAGGAACCCGTGAGGCGCACGGGGTACCGTGGTCGGCCTATGTCGAGTACTGGTGTGAATGTGACGAAAAAAACGGGTGGACGGCTGGCCTCCCTCGATGGACTTCGAGGGGCGGCGGCGCTGATCGTGGTGCTTCACCACGCGATGTACACGAACCCCAACTTCCCCGGCACACCGGGCGGGGGCACGGCTCCGAGCGGTTCTCCGATGTGGTGGATCAGCTACACGCCGCTGAAGCTGTTCACGGCCGGCTGGGAGTCGGTCATCGTCTTCTTCGTCCTCTCCGGCCTCGTCGTGACCCTGCCGGTCGTCCGCAAGCGCGGGTTCGACTGGATCGCGTACTTCCCCCGCCGTGCTGTTCGGCTGATGGTGCCGGTCATAGCGTCCGTGCTGCTCGCGGCCGGGTTCGTCGCGGCCATCCCGCAGGTGAGCACCCAGCCGAAAGGCACCTGGCTCAGCGACTCGTCGACGCCGGCGTTCAGCTGGGAGTACATCGTCAAAGCCTGGGACCTGCTGGGCGGAGACGGCCAGATCAACAACCCGCTCTGGTCGCTGCGCTGGGAGCTGATCTTCTCGCTCGCGCTTCCGGTGTTCGCGATCGCGGCCATCGCGGTGCGCCGCTGGTGGCTGGGCGGCCTGGCCGCCGCCGTGCTGCTCACCTGGCTGGGCGTCCGGACGGACGCCGGCGCACTGTCCTACCTCCCCGCGTTCTTCGTCGGGGCCGTGCTGGCCGTTCGCCTGGACTCGGTGCGGATCTTCGCCGAGCGCCTGAACGCGCGCCGCATTCGGCACCTGGTGTGGGCGGCGATGACGCTCGGCAGCGGCGCGCTGATGATCGCTCCGTGGCTGTTCGGGCCCGGTGTCGCCGACCTGCCGGAGCTCGTCGCCGTGCTCAAGGGACTGATGCCGCTCGCCGCCGCGGGACTGGTGGTCGCCGCGATCGGCTGGAAGCCGCTGCACGCCCTCTTCGAGTCGCGCCCGCTGCAGTACGCGGGAACCATCTCGTTTAGCCTGTACCTGGTGCACGTGCCGATCCTGATCTTCAGCACGTACCTGTTCGCCGGACAGGCCTGGTATGTGCCGCTGCTGTTCGGCATCCCGCTCGCCGTGCTCGTCGCCATCGGCTTCACCTGGCTGATCGAGCAGCGCAGCCACGGCTGGTCGCGCGCCGTCGGTGCCTGGGCGTCCGAGCGCTACCGCGCCTGGTTCGGCCCCGAGCAGGCGAGCGAAGCCGCGGGAACGACCGAGCAGGCCGCCGTGGGGTCAGGCGCGCGAGTCGGACGCTAGCTCGCGCGCCGGGGTCTGCTGCGCATCCGGTGCAGCCGCTGCTGCCGTCTCTCCGGAGCCGCGGTGCGCGAAGCCGCGTGCCACAGCCGCTCCGGTGATCTTCGACAGTGTGTGCGAGCGCTTCTCGATGAGCCAGTAGAAGGCGGCGGCGACCGCGATGGCGGTCACCACGGCGAGCATGCCGACCACCGGAAGCGACAGCGACGGGAAGAGGTAGTAGAACGTCAGGATGATCGGGACGTGCACGAGGTAGAGGCTGAACGACACCATGCCTGCCCAGCGCAGCGGGCCCACGGACAGCAGCCACGCCAGCGGCGACCACTCCAGGCAGCAGATCACGATGATCAGCGCCGCCACCGGCTGGAATCCTGCCAGCCACATCGCCGGGATGGGCGTGAGCGCCGGGAACAGCCAGGTGCCGATCAGCAGCAGAAGCGACGCCACGAAGACGACGGCCCAGACCAGGTGCCCGATGCGCCACGACGAGATGGCGGCGCCGATGGCCTGGATGCGCGGGAACAGTGCGGCGGCCAGCGCGCCGACGAAGAAGGCGGGGAGGTAGCGGAAGCTCTGTGCCTGCGAGTCGATGCCGAGGAACGTGGATGCGACCGTCAGCGCGAGCACGAGTGGCCAGAACCGCTTGAGCACGACGGCGAGGCCGACGAAGAGCGCGAGCGCCATCGAGAACGCCATCTCCCAGAAGATGGACCAGAGCGGGTTGTTGAGCGTCACATCCGGCATCAGCGGGTCGATGTTGACGAGGAACCGCTCGATGCTGAGCGGATGCACGCTCGTCGACGCCGCCCAGGAGCTCGTCCCGAATCGCGGGATCTGCGGCACGAGCAAGGCCAGCCCTGCGGCGAGCACGAGTGAACAGAGCACGGGCAGGCCGATGCGCACGAGGCGGCGGGGGAAATACGCCATCCAGTCGAACTCGCGCGGTCTGAGCACGGGAAGGCTCAGCACGAAGCCGCTGAGCACGAAGAAGATGATCACGGCTTCCGGGCCGGCCGTCAGGAGCTTCAGCGGGGAGTGGCTGAACCACCACGCCAGCGACCCCTCTGCCGGAAGGTCCCCGCCCATGTACGTCGCCGCGAACGGCTGGTACAGCAGGCTCACGTGGTGCGCGACCACGATCAGAGCGGCGACGCCGCGGAGCCCGTCGAGGGAGGTGAGGCGGCGAGAAGAGGAAGACATGACCGGGTCAGAATAGCAACGACGGCCTGGACAGTCTCCGAGCGCGCCGTGCCGGGGTGCCTACAGGTCGGCGTGCAGCTGCCAGACGCGCTCTGCCGAGTCGCGCCAGCTGAACGCGCGGGCGCGGTCGGCGGCCAGGATGCCGAGCCTGCTGCGCAGCTCGTCGTCGGTCAGCACCCGGCCGATGGCCGCCGCGAGCCGCTCGGAGTATGCGGGGTCGTCCGGGGTGTCCGGTCGCTCAACGGCGAGCCCTGCACCCGCTGCGACCTCGACCAGGGCGGGGTCGTCGGAGTGGATCACGGGCAGGCCGAACTTGAACGCCTCGACGATCGGCAGCCCGAATCCCTCCGCCAGGCTGGCGAAGACGAACACCGTCGCGCGGTCGAGGGCGACGGCGAGGTCGGCGTCGTCCAGGTGGCCGAGCGCGCGCACCCTGTCCTCCGGGAGCCCGGCCGCGGCGGCGACTCCGGTGGCAGAGCCGTCGCCGTACCTGTCCGGTCCGGCGATGATGAGCGGGATGTCCTGGGCGTCTGGCAGGGCGACGGCGCGGATGAGCGGTGCGATGCCCTTGCGCGGCATGATCGAGCCGAGCGTGAGCGCGTATCGCTCGGGGAGGCCGAGCCTGGCCGAGCGCTCGTCGGCGTCCGCGGGGAGGCGCAGCGTCGTGGCGGGCGCGCCGCCGATGACGCGCACTCTGTCGCCGAAGTCGATGAACTCGCCGAGCTGGTCGGCGATGGCGTGCGTGGGCACCACGATGGCGTCCGCGTGCTTGCGGGCGCGCTTGGCCATCGCCTTGTGCCAGAGGGCGTTGGCGGAGCCGAGCGACTCCGGGTGCAGCCAGGGGAGCACGTCGTGGATGGTCACCGCGATTTGGTCGCCGTCGTTCACCCTGTCGTGCTTGCGCAGCGGAGCCAGCAGGCTGGGTGCGTGCACCATCCCGCTCACCCCGCCGAGCTTGAGGCCGGACTGCCAGGCCATGACGAGTTCGCGCCTGCCCATCGGCAGGGTGGTGATCGCCGCGATGCCGGGGAGGCGCATCCGGAGGTCGTCGACGATGTCGTCGGAGACGTTGGGGACGATGCCCTCGACCTGGCACCCCGCCGGCGCCGTGGCGATGAGCTGCCTGGTCAGTTCCTCGGTGTACCTGCGCGCCCCGCCGGGGGCGTCGCCGATGAGCTCATCAACGACCACTCTCAGGGTTGTCATGCTGCTCCAGAACTCCGTGACGCGCTGCGTCTGCCAGTGCTTCGTCCCACGCGCGCATGGGCTCGAGGCCGGCGGCGCGCCATGCCTCGTGACCGAGCACCGAGTACGAGGGCCGAGGTGCAGGGCGGGCGAACGCGGAGCTGTCGGTCGGTGTGACCCTATCAGGGTTCAAACCGGCCTCGCTGAAGACCGCCTTGGCGAAGCCGTACCAGCTCGTCTCGCCCGCGTTGGTGCCGTGGTAGACCCCTGCTGGGGCGTCCGCGTCGAGCATGGCGACGATCTGTGCCGCCAGGTCGGCCGTCCAGGTGGGCTGGCCGAGCTGGTCCTCCACGACGCTGACGGTCTCGTGGCTTCCCGCGAGCTTCACCATCGTCTTGGCGAAGTTCGCGCCGCCCGCTCCGTAGAGCCACGCAGTGCGCACCACGTACGTGCCGTCCGGATGCGCTGCGAGCGCCAGTTCCTCGCCGGCGGCCTTCGTGCGGCCGTACGCGTTGATCGGATCACGCGGGGCGTCCTCGGCGTACGGGGCGCTGCCGTGGCCGTCGAACACGTAGTCCGTGGAGACGGTCACGAGCTTCGCGCCGTGCTGCTTCGCCGCGATGGCGAGGTTCTCCGGGCCGGTCGCGTTGATCGCGTACGCCTCGTCTTCGTGCGTCTCCGCGTCGTCGACCTTGGTGTACGCGGCCGCGTTGATGACCACGTCGTGGCCGGCGACGGCGGCGAGCACGGCATCCCGGTCGGCGACATCGAGGTCTGCACGGCGCAGAGCCGTGACCTCACGGCCGGCGAGCGCCCGCTGCAGGTCGAGGCCGAGCTGCCCGGCGGCGCCGGTGATCAGGTAGCGCGTCATCAGTTGTCCAGCGCGGCGCGTGCCTTCAGCGGCTCCCACCAGCTGCGGTTGTCGCGGTACCACTGCACGACGTCCGCGAGGCCCTGCTGGAACGGCACGAGCGGCTCGTAGCCGAGCTCTGCGCGGATCTTGGAGATGTCGACCGAGTAACGCAGATCGTGGCCGAGGCGGTCGGCGACGCGGTCGACGTACGACCAGTCCTTGCCGGTCGCGTCGAGCAGCAGCTGGGTGAGCTCCTTGTTGGTGAGCTCGGTGCCGCCGCCGATGTTGTAGATCTCGCCGGCGCGGCCGCCCACCAGCACCATCGCGATGCCGCGGGTGTGGTCGTCGACGTGCAGCCAGTCCCGGATGTTGTTGCCCTCGCCGTAGAGCGGGACGTGCTTGTCGTCGATCAGGTTCGTGACGAACAGCGGGATGACCTTCTCGGGGAAGTGGTACGGGCCGTAGTTGTTCGAGCAGCGCGTGATCGAGACGTTGAGGCCGTGCGTGCGGTAGTAGCTGCGCGCGAGCAGGTCGCTGCCCGCCTTCGAGGCGGAGTACGGCGAGTTCGGCTCGAGCGGCCGCTCCTCGTCCCAGGAGCCCTCGGCGATGGAGCCGTAGACCTCATCGGTGGAGACGTGGACGAAGCGCTTCACGTCGTTGCGGAGCGCCGCGTCGAGCAGCTGCTGGGTGCCGAGCACGTTGGTCTCGACGAAGATGGATGCGTCGCGCACCGAGCGGTCGACGTGCGACTCCGCCGCGAAGTGCACCACGGCGTCGATCTCGGGGAACAGTTCATCGAGCAGGCCGCCGTTGCGGATGTCGCCCTTGATGAAGGTGTAGCGGGGAGAGTCGGCCACGGGGGCCAGGTTCTCCAGGTTGCCCGAGTACGTCAGAGCGTCCAGCACGACGACCTCTGCGCCTTCGAGGCCGGGGTACGCATCCTGCAGCGTTCGCCGGACGAAGTTGGAGCCGATGAAACCGGCGCCGCCGGTGACGAGAATTTTCATGGAAAGTAGGACCTGCCTCACGGATTCTGGACTGCCGCAGAGATTCTACCCGGTCGCTCCCTGAGAGCCTTCACCGATAGCCAATGCGGATATTGCAGGGGTGCACGGTTCGTTCTAGGCTCGCGCTCGTGACTAACACGGGGGAGCGCGTCCGCACGCGCACGAAATTGTTCGGGATCGTCGCGGCGGGGGCCACGGCGATCGCACTGCTCTCAGCGCCGACGGCGGCGGTGGCGGACACGTCGGACGACCAGCGCGCGGCCGCGTACTACGCCCAGGTGCAGGCGGCAGCGGCTGCGGCGGGAACCGCGGTCTCGCCGGAGGCCGAGCAGCAGAACGTGATCGACGGGATGGGCGAGTTCCACGCAACCGGGGCGTCCGACGCTGTGGCGTCGAAGTTCGTCGCGGGCAACCTGGTGAGCGACGCGGTCTTCTACAAGGGCAACGCGTGGAGTGTGGGGACCATCCAGTCGTTCCTGAACACCAAGGGTGCAGGATGCACGACCACCGCGGCACCCGGATGCCTGAAGAACTACAAGCAGATCACGCCGACGACGACTGCCGACCCGATGTGCGGCGTCTATCAGGGCGCGGCGAGCGAGACGGCAGCGACGATCATCTCGAAGGTCGGGCTGGCGTGCGGCATCAACCCGGTTGTTCTGCTCACACTGGTTCAGAAGGAGCAGGGGCTCGTCGCGACCGCCGCTCCCAAGAAATCCATGTACGACTTCGCGACGGGTCTGAACTGTCCTGACACTCAAAAGGGATGCTCGACCAACCCCGCCTCCACCGGGTTCTTCAACCAGGTCTACGGCGCGGCGTGGCAGTTCAAGCGCTACGCCAACCCTCCGGGCACCAGCAACTACTTCACTTGGTTCAAGGTCGGCAAGGTGAACGGCATCCAGTACAACACCGATACAACCTGCGGAAAGAAGCAGGTGGCGGTCTTCAACAAGGCCACCGCTGCTCTGTATTACTACACGCCGTACACCCCGAATGATGCATCCGTTGCCAGCTATCCCGGCACGGGTGACGCCTGCTCGGCATACGGCACCCGCAACTTCTGGATGCTGTTCAACGCCTGGTACGGATCGTCCACCGCAGGCTCGGTGCCCGCGCTGTCGCGCCTCTCCGGTGGGGACAGGTACGAGACGTCCGCCGCCATCTCCCGCGCCGCATACCCGAGCCCCGGCGCAGGGGTCGCCTCTGCGTACATCGCGAGCGGCTTGAACTTCCCGGACGCGCTCGCCGCCGCTCCAGCGGCAGCGAAGCTGGGCGGGCCGCTGCTGCTCGTGCAGACCACTGCTGTTCCCGCTCCGATCATGACGGAGCTGCGCAGGCTCAAGCCGGCGAAGATTTTCATCGCGGGCGGGGCGGCCTCCGTGACGGATGGGGTGATCCAGCAGCTGCGCTCCGTCACGTCGTCGGTGACGCGGGTCTCGGACTACGACAGGTTCACCACGTCCATCGCCATCGCGAACCAGGCCTTCCCCGCCGGAGCGGACACGGCATACATCACCTCGGGGATGAACTTCCCCGACGCACTCTCCGCCGGCGGAGCCGCCGGAGCGCAGGGCAAGCCCGTGCTGCTGGTCAACGGCGCGCTCGGCTCACCCGACAGCCTGACCGTCGCCGAGCTGCGGAAGCTCAAGGCCACCAAGGTGAACGTCGTCGGCGGCCCCGCCAGCGTGTCCGCCGGGTTCGCCAACGGCCTGCAGAAGCTCGGCTTCACGGTCACGAGGCTCGCGGGCAGCGACCGTTTCGCCACCAGCGTGGCCGTCAACGCCGCCGCGTTCCCCGGGGCGACGTCCACCGCGCTGCTCGCCTCCGGGGCCGCATTCCCCGACGCACTGTCCGGAGCGGCGTACGCCGCGGCGGCGAAGAGCCCGCTGCAGGTCACCCCGCAGGGCTGCGTGTACCCGCAGGCGGCGGAGCAGACGCTCCGCGCTCCGACGTACAAGCTCCTCGGCGGAACCACGGCGCTCAGCGATCTCGTGGGGAAGCTCAGCGTCTGCCAGTAGACTCCTGGGGTGCAGATTCGCGAATTGAGTATTCCTGACGCTTACGAGATCACTCCGAAGCAGCACGCGGACGACCGCGGACTGTTCCTGGAGTGGTACCGGTACGACCGTCTGGAGGAGGCCGTCGGCCACTCGCTGAACCTCCGCCAGGGCAACACGTCCGTCTCCAAGCGCGGTTCGGTGCGCGGCATCCACTTCGCCGACATCCCCGTCGGGCAGGCCAAGTACGTCACCGCAACGCACGGCGCCGTGCTCGACTTCGCCATCGACATCCGGGTCGGCTCGCCGACATACGGGCAGTGGGACACCGTGCTGCTCGACGACAAGGACCGCAGGGCGATCTACGTCTCCGAGGCGCTCGGCCACTGCTTCGTCGCCCTCACGGACGACGCGACCGTGAGCTACCTCGTCAGCGACGTGTACAACCCCACCAGGGAGCACGGGATCAACCCGCTCGACGCGGAGGTCGGCCTGCGCTTCCCCGAAGAGGCCGGCGAACTGCTGCTCTCCCCGAAAGACACCGAGGCCCCCGGCCTCGCAGAGGCCGCAGCGGCCGGGCTGCTTCCCACCTGGGAGGCCGCCCGCGCGTTCTACGCCTCGCTCGACAACGGAGGTAACTGACCGACATGCGCGGAATCATCCTGGCCGGCGGCTCCGGCACGCGTCTGTGGCCGATCACCAAGGGCATCTCGAAGCAGCTGATGCCGATCTACGACAAGCCGATGATCTACTACCCCCTCTCGACGCTGATGATGGCGGGGATCAACGAGATCCTCATCATCACGACGCCGGAGTACAACCAGCAGTTCAAGGCGCTGCTCGGCGACGGGTCGGAGCTCGGAATCCGGCTCGAGTACGCCGTGCAGCCGTCCCCGGATGGTCTCGCGCAGGCGTTCATCATCGGCGAGGAGTTCATCGGCGACCAGTCGGTGGCTCTCGTGCTCGGCGACAACATCTTCCACGGCGCAGGGCTCGGCTCGTCGCTGCGCAACCACAGTGAGATCGACGGCGCGCTGATCTTCGCCTACCACGTGAGCAACCCGACGGCGTACGGCGTGGTCGAGTTCGACGACAGCTTCACCGCCGTCTCCATCGAGGAGAAGCCGGTCAAGCCGAAGAGCAACTACGCGGTTCCCGGCCTCTACTTCTACGACAACTCCGTCGTCGAGATCGCCAAGACGATCGAGCCGAGCGCGCGCGGCGAGCTCGAGATCTCCACCGTCAACGAGCGCTACCTGGATGCGGGCACGCTGCAGGTGCAGGTGCTCGACCGCGGCACGGCGTGGCTCGACACCGGCACATTCGAGTCGATGATGCAGGCCTCCGAGTACGTGCGCGTGATCGAGGACCGGCAGGGCTTCAAGGTCGGCTGCATCGAGGAGATCGCCTGGCGCGCCGGGTGGATCGACGACGCGCAGCTCGCCGTCCTCGCCGCGCCGCTCGTGAAGAGCGGGTACGGTCGCTACCTCAACGGGCTGCTCGCCGTCGACGCCTGAGCGCCAAGCGCATCCAACGTCGGAAGGCTCCCGCTGTCGCGAACAGCGGGAGCCTTCGTCGTTTCCGCGGCGTGGCGAGCCATCGCGCACGCGTGTGCTGTCGAATAGGGTGGCTGGTGGCGCCCGACCGCGCTGTCTACCGGCTCGCCCCGGCACACCGTCTCCGAGGAGCTCCCATGACCGACCTCCGTCTGGGTACGGCGATCGTCGCCGCCGTCTGCGCCACCGTCGCCCTGGGCATCGCAGGCCCCGCAGCCGCAGCGCCGGCCGCGCCGGCGGCCTCCCTCGCGCGGCAGGCAGCCGACCCGGCCCCGACGCCGCCCGCAGGAACGCCGACGATGGGGGAGTACGCCCCCGAGACCTTCGCCGCAGCGGCGGCCCAGCTTCCCGCCGACCTCACCGACGCCGTCCAGCGTGACCTCGGGGTCACTCCCGAGGAGTACCTGAGCGACGCGGCGGCGGCGACAGACGCAGCAGCGGTCGTGTCGTCGCTGAAGAAGGACGGCGTCGACGTGGTGGCGTCGCGCATCGACGGCACGGACCTCCACGTCACCGTCGCGTCGTCGGCGGACGTCGCTCCCGCGGAGGCCACGGGAGCGACCGTGACGGTCGGGTCCGCCCCTCCCGCCCTGAGCGGTCTCCGGCTGAACGCGGCGGCAGCGCCCCTGCTCGGCGGGACGGCGTGGGGCTACCTCGTCGACGCGAACAGCGGGGAGCGCTGCTCGATCGGCTTCAACGGCACGGACGCGAGCAACCAGCAGCAGTTCGTGACGGCAGGGCACTGTGTGCAGGGAACGCCGTATTCCTCGATCATGCAGATCGTCCAGAGCAGGCCGAGCGACCCGGCCGCGCAGTTCGGAGCGACCATCGGCTCTCCCGTCGCCGGGACGTTCCGGTTCGGCGGCGGCTTCGACTCCGGCCGGATCGCTGTGACCAGCACCGCTTTCGCGCCCCAGGCGGCCATCTCCACCTGGGGCGGTGCGCAGGGCGCGCCGACCGCGAGTTCGCTCGGCATCAAGGGCGACACGACGGCCGTGGTCGGGGCCTCGATGTGCAAGTCGGGGTCGAGCAGCGGCTGGACCTGCGGAAAGGTGCTGGCCGTCGACGCGATGGTCGACGTGGACGGTCAGGACGTCAACGAGATCATCAGCGATGCGTGCGTGCTGAAGGGCGACAGCGGCGGCTCGGCCGTCGTCGGGGCGTACGCCCTCGGTGTGACGAGCGCCAGCTCGCAGTCGGACACCTGCGGCTCAGGACAGCTCGGTGCCTTCTTCCCGTTGCGCTCCTCCGCGTCGCCCAGCGTCGCATCGCAGCAGCCCGGCTGGAAGCTGTCGGTGGCCGTCTCGGCGCCCGTGCCCTCCGTGCACGACGGTTCGACCGTGTTCGCGCCCGGATCGCTGACCGGAACCGTCGCGGGCGGGAACGCCCAGACGACCGTGTCCGTCTACTACGACGGCCGCACGGACGCCTCCGGTGCGAACACGACCGCCACGGTGTCGTCGGCGGGGGCGTGGAGCGTACCCCTGCCCACGACGCCGGGGAAGCATACCTACCGCCTGGTCTCGCGGTGGGGCACCACCGCGGCCGCGACCTCGACGGGGACGATCACGACCGTCGCCAAGCCCGCCGTCGCGCGGCTGTCCGGCAGCGACCGCTTCGACACCGCCGTGCAGATCTCGCGCGCCGGATTCCCCGGCACGGCGAAGACGGTGGTCGTCGCCTCCGGAGTCGACTTCCCGGATGCGCTCTCGGCAGCACCCGCCGCGGTCGCGCTCGGCGCCCCGCTGCTGCTGACGATGCCCGGGGCGCTCCCCGCATCCATCGCCGCCGAGATCGCCCGGTTGAAGCCCACCAGGATCATCGTGGTCGGCGGGGTCAACGCCGTATCCGCCGGTGTCGCGAAGACACTCTCGTCGTACGGCACGGTCACGCGGCTGGCCGGG
Organism: Leifsonia sp. NCR5; assembly: GCF_002105485.1. NCBI lineage: Bacteria > Bacillati > Actinomycetota > Actinomycetes > Micrococcales > Microbacteriaceae > Leifsonia > Leifsonia sp. NCR5. The sequence goes on along the minus strand of NZ_NCSR01000008.1, from coordinate 39,585 downwards.
GGCGACAGGTACGAGACGTCGAGGAAGGTCACGGCGTTCGCGTTCGGGAGCGCGAAGCGGGTCTACATCGCCACGGGCACCTCGTTCCCGGATGCGCTGTCGGCCGGAGCGGCGGCCGGAGCGTTCGCGAACCCCGTCGTGCTCGTCCCCGGCTATGCCGCGGGAGCGGACGCGGCGACCTCGTCGCTCATCTCGAAGCTCGGCGCCACCTCGATCGCGGTGGTCGGCGGCCCGGTGAGCGTGTCCAACGCGCTCGCCACGTCGCTCGGCCGCATCGCCCCTGTCACCCGGCTCGGGGGCAGCGACCGCTTCGAGACCGCGCAGGTGGTCAACAAGAACGTGTTCTCCTCGGACACGGCCCTGTTCGTCGCCTCCGGGGTGACCTTCCCCGACGCTCTGGCCGGATCGGCACTCGCCGGAGCGAAGGGCGCCCCGCTCTACGTCGTGCCGACCGGATGCGTCGCCCAGAGCACCGTGGCGGAGGTCGGCAGGCTCGGCGCGACCGCCATGACCGTCCTCGGCGGGACGGCGGCGCTCTCGTCCGGCATCTCGTCGCTCAGCGTCTGCCCGTAGCCGGTCCACCCCCGAACGGGGTGCGGCAAAACTGAGGCAAATTCAATAAACGAGCGTTCGACGCAATTTGCATGCAATTCCTTTGCGTCAGAGGGCCCAAACGCTGCGTATCCTGGCTAGGCTCGACGATGTGTTGACCCGCCACGCTCGCGCGCGCCTTCTCGCAGCGCTCATGACGACCATCGCCGTGACGCTCGGAGGCGCGATTCTCGGCGCGCCTGCGCAGGCCCAGGAGCCGGTGTCCGCATCCGCAACGGTGTCCGCATCCCGACCGGCCGCCGGGGTCCTCGGCCCGGTGAAGACGGCGGTCGCCTCCGGGTTCGATCCGGGCAACATCATCAGCGACTACAACTTCTACAACGGCTCGGCGCTCGACGCCGGCGCCATCCAGGCGTTCCTGAACACCCAGGTCTCCACCTGCCGCGCCGGATACACCTGCCTCAAGGACTACCGCCAGAGCACGTTCTCCCGGGCCGGAGACGCCATGTGCGCGGCATACACCGGAGGCGCCAACGAGACCTCGGCGACGATCATCGCCAAGGTCGGAGCCGCGTGCGGGATCAGCCAGAAGGTGCTGCTCGTGCTCCTGCAGAAGGAGCAGGGGCTGGTCAAGGACACCTGGCCGACCACGGGACAGTACAACAAGGCCACCGGGTACGCCTGCCCGGACACCGCGGCGTGCGACTCGCAGTATTTCGGCTTCTACAACCAGGTGTACATGGCGGCGTGGCAGTACAAGCGCTACGGCAACCCGCCGGGGACCAACAACTCGTTCACCTGGTTCCCGGTCGGACAGGTCAGCGCCATCCGCTGGAGCCCCAGTGCCGCGTGCGGCGCCGGCAACGTGCTGATCCAGAACAAGGCCACCGCCGCGCTCTACTACTACACGCCGTACCAGCCGAACGCCGCGGCACTCGCCAACCTGTACGGCACGGGCGACGGCTGCTCCGCATACGGCAACCGCAACTTCTGGGTGCAGTACACGGACTGGTTCGGGCCCACCTCCGGTGGCGTCCCGCCGACCGGCAACTACGAGTCGGCCACGCTCACCGCGTCGTCGTTCTCGGTCGCGGGATGGGCGATCGACCTCACGCTCGCGACCTCGGTGGTGAGCGTGCAGATCACCTGGAACACCCCGTCCGGCGTCAGCACGCAGACGGTGGCTGCGTCAGCGTCCAGGCCGGACGTGGGCAACGCCTTCCCGGCGGCCGGCGCCAACCACGGGTTCAGCGCGAGCATCCCGCGCTCGGGCGACGGCCAGTACTCCGCGTGCATCACCGCCATCGCGGCACCGGGAAACACGGCGGGGAACGCGGCGTTCGGCTGCAGGACCGTGCTGTTCTCCTCCGGCATCAACGGCAGCCCGACGGCGGGCAGGGTGCAGGGCGCAGACCGGTTCGACACCTCGGTGGCCGTGTCCAAGGCCGCGTACCCGGCAGCGGGCGTTCCTGTGGCGTACATCGCGTCCGGCGCGAACTTCGCCGACGCGATCAGCGCAGGACCGGCGGCCGCCGCCCAGAAGGGACCGCTGCTGCTCGCGAACGTCGGCTTCGTCCCCTCCTCCGTGCTCGCCGAGCTGAAGCGGCTCGCGCCGAAGAAGATCGTGGTGGTCGGCGGGGCCGCAGCCATCGGAGACGGCGTACTGGCGACGCTGCGCACCGTCCAGCCCAACACCGTGCGGGTCGCGGGCTACGACCGCTTCGAGACCTCCAGACAGCTCGCGAAGTACGCCTTCCCGGCAGCGACCGGCGCGTACTTCGCCTCGGGCGTCAACTTCCCGGACGCGCTCTCCGCCGCGGCAGCAGCCGGCGTCGCCGCGCAGCCCATGCTGCTGGTCACCGGCTCTGCTGCCCTGGATGCGCCGACGGCGTCGTACCTCGCCGCCTCGGCCGTCAAGACGGCCACGATCATCGGCGGCCCGAGCGCCGTCGGGAACGGCTACGAGACGGCGCTGAAGAACGTCGGAGTGACCGCGACGCGGATCGGCGGAAGCGACAGGTTCGAGACGAGTCACCTGATCAACGCGTCGAAGTTCCCGACCGCGTCCACGGTCTACATCGCGGCGGGCACGACCTTCCCGGATGCACTCTCCGGCTCCACCCTCGCCGGCGCGACCAGAGGCCCATTGTTCGTCACGCCCGGCTGGTGCGTCCCCCGCTCGATCGGCAACGACATCGCGAAGATGAAGGCGACGAAGGTGGTCTTCATCGGAGGGCCGGCCGTGCTGTCGGCGGACGCCGTGGCGTTCAAGCCGTGCTGACGTCGTCCAGCTGCAGGTAGCGGTAGAACTCCGCCTTGAGCTCGGCCAGCGAGTGGTGCTGGTTGGTCTCGTCGAGGACGAACTCGATCGGGGTGTCGACCTTGCGCAGGCGCCAGCCGCGCTTGCGGGCGTAGCCGCACATCCACACGTCTTCGAGGAACGCGAAGTAGCGCGGGAGTTCGGTGAAGAACGACAGGTCACTGACGATGTCGATGTCGCACGCGCAGCCGCCGGTGCCCACGTAGCTGACCCGGTCGCCCGGCGCTGCCGGCCTGCGGGCCCAGTAGTCCCCGTCCATCGTCCAGGCCCAGAACCCGGCGATGGTGTGCGGACCGGACGCGGCAAGCAGGTCGGTGACCAGGTGGTCGCTCACGTCCTGGTCGTCGTCGAGCATCAGGAAGGCGCCGCGGTAGCCGTCGACGTAGAGCTTGCGCGCCACGAAGAAGCGGCCGAGGCCGCCCACGTTCACCCTGCTGGTGAACATGCTCACCTCGGCGAGAGCGCCGTGCGGGCGGTACGCGGCGATGCGCTCGCGGTAGTACGCGGCGTCGGCAGGGCGGTTGTTCCAGAACAGCAACCGGATGCGCGTGCCCTGCTGCGCATCCAGCTGGGTGAGGATCGCGTCGATGCGCTCACGGCGGTTCCAGAGGCAGATGATGATCGCGACCTCGCCGCCCTCCGCTGCGCCGTGCAGGCGCTGCGGGCGGAACAGGCCGGAGCGGTAGCGGGCCATCGCCCAGCGCCAGCGCGCGGCGGACACGGCGCGGCGCGCGAACGACGACGCACTCACCGCGAGACCCACCACAGGCGGCCCCACAGGCCGAAGCGGACGGCGAGACGCAGCGGGGCGAAGTACCAGCCAGCGTACTTGCGCGACAGATACCGGTATGCGCTGTCGTGGTGGGCCTTCTCCATCGTGTGCGCGTCGCGCGACGTGGAGTGGGCGCCGGTGTGCGTGACGACGGCCTCCGGGATGTACATGTTGCGCCAGCCCGCTTGCCCGAGCCTGGCGCCCAGGTCCACGTCTTCGAAGTACATGAAGTATCCGGGGTCGAAGCCGCCCAGCTCTCGGTACGCCTCTGCGCGCACCAGCACGCACGCGCCGGAGAGCCAGCCGGCCGCCCTGCGGGACTCCGTCTCGCGCTCTGCGCGGTAGCGCACCGTCCATGGGTTGGTGGGCCAGATGCGCCCGAAGAGCGCGTGGGCGACGCCGGTGCGCAGGGAGGGGAGGCGGCGGGCCGACGGGTAGACGGTGCCGTCCGCATCCAGGATCTTGGGGCCGAACGAGCCGGCGCCCGGCAGCTCCTCCGCCGCGGAGGCGAGCACGTCGATCGCGCCGGGCTGGAAGATCACATCCGGGTTCGCGACCAGGATCAGGTCGGGGTCCGAGGTCGCGGCGTCGACGGCGGCACGCACGCCACCGCCGTATCCCTCGTTCTTCGGCAGCTCCACGAACGTGTACCCGGCCGCGCGCACCAGCTCGCCCGTCTCCGCAGCGCCGTCGGACGCGTTGTCGACCACGATGACCTCGACGACGCTCGAGCCTGCCGACGGCAGCGACGACAGGAACGGGCGCATGGCCTCGGTCGAGTTGTACGTCACCGTGACGACGAGAACGGAAGGAGTCATGCGTGCTTTCTTGTGCGGCCTACTGGCGGGTGGTCAGGAGGAGAGGTCGATGACCTCCGGGACCGCGTGGATGACACCCACCGCGAGCGGGTAGTACGGCACGTCGAACGAGCACGCCTGCGGCATGTCGGAGAGGTGACGGCCCGCGCTGTCCATGAGGGAGGCGTTGACGAAGTACTTGCCTGCGCCGAACTGGGCGTCCTTGAGCACGATGCCGACGGTGCGGCGCTCCTTGAGCCTGGACAGGTCCGCGCCGATGCGGGCGGTGGTGGTGCCGTAGACCGCCTGGCCCATCGTGTTGTCGATCTGGATGGCGCACATCCAGTCGTCGATGCCGGTGTCGTGCTCCAGGGTGACCTCGATGCGCACGTCGTCGCCCGGCTGGACGGGCTCGCCGGGTTCGCGGCCGACGGCGAACACGCGGGCGTCCACGACGCGGCCGTGCTCGACGGTGACGCCGGGGTGCTTGTTCGCCTGCACGGCGGCCTCTGCCTCGGCCTCGACGACGCGGCGGTCCTCCAGGATGTTCCTGAACTCTGTGACGGCATCGCCCGGGTCGCCGTCGAAGACGACCTGGCCGCGGTTGAGCAGCACGGCCCTGTCAGCCAGCTCCGTCACCTGGTTGAGGTTGTGCGTCACGAGGATGATCGTGCGCCCCTCCTCCTGGAACGAGCGGATCTTGTCCAGGCACTTGCGCTGGAACGCCTCGTCGCCGACCGCCAGGACCTCGTCCACCAGCAGCAGGTCGGGGTCGGTGTGCACGGCGACGGCGAACGCCAGGCGCACGTACATGCCGGACGAGTAGAACTTGACCTGCGTGTCGATGAAGTCGCCGATGCCGGAGAAGCTCAGGATCTCGTCGAAGCGCTCCTCGGTCTGCTCCCGGCTGAGGCCGAGGATGGAGGCGTTGAGGTAGACGTTCTCGCGCCCGGTGAGGTCGGGGTGGAACCCGGCGCCGAGTTCGAGCAGGGCGGCGATGCGCCCGCGGCGGGAGACGCTGCCGGAGGTCGGGTCGATGATGCCGCCGATGACCTTGAGCAGGGTGGACTTGCCGGAGCCGTTGTGGCCGATCAGCGCCACGGTCGTTCCCGCGCGCATGGTGAGGTTGACGTCTTTGAGCGCCCAGAACTCCTCGCGGTGCTGGCGGCCGCGGCCGAACGCCACCAGCCGCTCCTTGAGGGAGTTGTCCTTGCGGATGACGAAGCGCTTGGAGACGTCGGCGACGCGAACGACCTCGGGGGCCTCGCCCTCCGCACCGGTCGCCGTGTTGCTCTGCGTGATGTTGGTCGTCATCGTCACACCACCTGCGCGAAGTTGCCCTGCAGCCGCGAGAAGACCCGCTGGAAGCCGAGGAGAAGGACGATGCCGATCACGAAGGCGATGCCCATGCGCAGCAGCAGGAAGTCGGGGTACTCGGCGACGCCCTGGCCGCCGACCCACATGGCCTTCTGGAAGCCGAGCACGGCGAGGGTCACCGGGTTGTCCGTGTAGATGTCGAGCGCGAGCGAGTGCCCGAGCGCATCCCGCACCATCGTCCAGGAGTAGACGATCGGCGACGCCCAGAGCAGGAGCAGCAGCACGACCTCGACGAGGTACTGCACGTCGCGCAGGTACACGTTGATCGCGGAGAGCAGCAGGCCGAACGCCGTGCCGAACACCAGCAGCAGGAGCACCGACGGGATGAGGTACCACGTCTCGGCGTGCAGCGGCGGCTTGCCGATCACGATGGTCGCAACCAGCAGGATCACGAACTGGATCAGGAAGTTGAAGATGGCGGAGCCGACGCTCGCCAGCGGGAAGATCTCGCGCGGCAGGTAGATCTTCTTGATCAGCCCGGAGTTGCCGACGATGGATGCTGTCGTGCCGCTGATGATGTCGGAGAACAGCGAGTAAGCCGTCAGGCCCGTGAAGACGTAGATGGCGAAGTCCGGGATGTTCCTGGCGGCGCCGAGCACCTGTCCGATGACGATCGCGTAGATGAGCAGCTGCGTCAGCGGGCGCACGAGCGTCCAGACGAAGCCGAGCACGCTGTCTTTGTAACGCGACTTCAGGTCGCGGCGGACGAGGAGGGAGAGGAGCTCGCGGTGGCGGAAGATCTCGCGCAGCGAGTGCCACGATCCGGCTTTGCTGTCGCCTCCGACCGTCACCATCCGCTCTTGGGAGAGCGCAAGGTATCGATCCTGTGCAGTCATTCAGTCGTCAATCTGTGTCGGGGTATCGGTGTCGCGCGCTCGATGGATTATAGCTCGGAGCGTCGGCCGGGCAGTCGTTCCATCACCGCGCGCAGCGGCCGGGTGAGCCGCCAGGACGAGCTGTTCTCGAGTCCGGCGATGCGCTTGTGCAGGTCGTTGTTGATCCTGGTGCGCTCGGAGACGATGCCCCGGACGCGGTCGGGAGCCGGCGTCGGGTTCTTGCAGAACTCGATGAGCGGCGTGAGCGAGGTGGCCCAGGTCATCCCGGCGGCGAAGCGCTCGACGTTCCCGGCGATGCGGGTGCGCTCGTCGGCGTCGAAGAGGAGCTCCTCGATGGCGGTGGCCAGCGCATCCACGTCTTCCGGCGGCACGACGCGGCCCAGCTCGTTGTCGCGGATGAGCTCGGCGAAGGTGTCTCCGTCCGTGCTGACGATCGGCAGCGACGCCCACAGGTAGTCCAGGATGCGCGTGCGGAAGCTGAACGCCGTCTCGAGGTGGTCGTAGTGGGTGCTCACGCCGAGGTCGGCGTCGAGCAGGAAGTCGGCACGCTCGGTGTACGGCACCCAGGAGTCGTTGAAGAACACGACGCTGCCGGTGAGTCCCAGGTCTTCCGCGCGCTTGCGGGCCTCGACGGCCATCCGCATGGTCGGGATGTTCGGGTTGGGGTGGCTCGCGCCGAGGAAGTAGAGGCGCAGGTCGGGGTGGGCCTTCGCCGCGATGGCGACGGCCTCGATGAGGGTCAGCGGGTCGAACCAGTTGTAGATGCCGCCGCCCCAGATGATGACCTTGTCGTCGGGCCCGATGCCGGGGACGGTGCCCTTGATGCCGTGGGCGCGCTGCACGGGGGCGTCGTTCTCGACGCCGAACGGTGCGACATCGAGCAGCGAGCGCAGGCTCGGGTCCCTGTCGTACGTGGCCGGGTTGATCCTGGCGAGCCCGGCGAGCTGGCCGAGCCAGAAGTCGCGCTGCTTCTCGGAGGCGCAGACCATGAAGTCCGCGCGTTCCAGCTGGTCGTTCAGCACCTCGACGGTGTCGATGGCGACGGCGAGCCTGTCGGCGGGCCCCAGGTCTTTGCCCTGCTCGAGCTGCTCCAGGTGCATCGGGTCGTAGATGTCGGCCACGATGATCGTCTCGGTGTCTTTGATCCACTGGTGGGTGCGCAGGATGTGCCCCTGGAACACCAGCACCTCTGCCCAGTCCACGTGCTCGTGCAGCCCCGCGTCGTCTGCGAAGTGCACGGGGAAGGCGTCGGAGCTGATCTCGGCCCTGTTCGTGGAGACGAGGCGCACGTCGGCGAACTCGGAGAGCGCCTTCGCGATCTCCCAGGCGCGGATCGCCGGCCCGGCCATCAGCTCACCGAGGGTGTCCGGAGTGACGACCAGGATGCGGCGCTTGGTCTCCGCGCCCCCTGCTGCGGTGTCGATTTGCGACGGTGTGGACGTCATGGAATAAGAGTCTCCTGCTTGCACGTGTGGGTGCGCCAGGGCATTCTGGCGTCTGCTGACGTGCTTCTCGCCCGCGTCGGGCACGCCCAGCACGAAAAGCCGTCGGCAGGCTACCACTGCAATCGGGGAGATCGGTGTGACCAGGAGGTGCCCGGTCTCGGCTCCCTCGTCGCTCAGCGGCGGCCGCGGCCCAGCAGTCTGGCGGCGCCGTCCGCCATCCGCACGATGCGGCGGGAGGTGAGGCGGTCTATGAACTCTCGCAGACCCTGGTTCTCCGCCTTCAGCTCGTCGACCTCACGCTCCAGGCCCGTCGCCTGGGCGTCCGCGGCGGCGACGCGCCTGTCGAGGTCCGCGATGGCGAGACCGATCGCGCGCGCCTCGGAGACGGACTCCTCGTCGACCGGGACGTCGGCGACGGGGGAGGGGACGGTGTCCGCGATCCTGCGGTCGGGCACGTACTCTCCGGAGGCGATCCCCTCGGACAGTTCTGCATCGTCCGGGTGGCGGCAAAGATAGAGGGGGAAGAGGACGCCGTCGAGCAGGCGGCGGTAGTCGCGCATCCCGTGGTGGTTGGGGCTGGGGGTGAGGTCCGGTGAGTTCTCGTACGCGCTGCCGGCGTTGCGCACCTTCCTGCTGTACTGCTCCCAGGAGCGCCAGGGGAAGTGCAGCACCTCGACCTCGAAGCCCTCCGGCACCGGGCCGCGGTTCTCCAGGCTGACGAAGTGGTTGCCCTGCACCACCTCGACCTCCGCGTCTCCGATGTGGGCGGCGTCGTGGGTGGCGTGCGCCTTGAGGCCGACGCGGTGCAGCGCATCCACCGACCGCAGGTCGCGGTAGGCGAGCCGCTGCAGGCCGGAACCGGCGATGGCCGCCGGCCCGATCATGTCGTGCACGGGCACGTCGAACGCCTGGATGCTCACCGGGATGTTCTCGAACGCCTCTTTCAGCGTGATGCCGGGGCGGGCAGGCAGCCAGAACTCGTCGGCGTCCGCGTTGATGACCCAGTCTGCGCCGTGCACGGTCTTCGCCTCGCGCGCCATCCGGGTGACGGTGACGCCCTGCTGCTTCTGGTGCACGGGATCGCTGCGCAGGTCGACGACGCCGCGCTCCGCATAGCCCTGCAGCAGCTCGTACGTGCCGTCGACGGAGCCGTTGTCGGTCACGATGATCACGTCGACGCCCTGCCGGAGGTGGTGATCGAGCATCGCACCGACGATGTCGACTTCGTCGCGCACCATCATGGTCATCGCCAACTTCACTCGCTGCCTCCTCGCCGCACAGTCTAGATGACCGGCGACAACCACTCCGCCGCTAGACTTGCCCGGATGAACCCCTGGAAGGACAGTGCCGGACGCGCGTTCCGATCGATGCTTCCGCCCGAGTCAGCCCCCCGTCGAGTTCTCCGCGCAACCCGTGGCGCGGCCCGCAGCTTCCGGGACACCTTGCACACGCAGGAGCCCGAGCAGGTCCACGAGGGGCCGGGGCTCGCCGACTACGCCGAGTGGCGGGCAGAGCAGCCCGCCCTCGAACCGCTGCCGAGCGACCACCAGGAGACGACGTTCGTCGTGGTGGTCGAGTCGTCCGCGCATCCGGACGATCGGGAGCGCGACGCCGTCGCCGCCACCGTCGCGAGCGTCGCGGCGCAGCGCTCCGTCACGGCCAGAACGGTCGTCGCCGTCACCGGCACCCCGCTGGCCGAGGTGCTCTCCGGGGCGGAGGAGCAGTTCGCGATGTTCCTCACCGCCGGCTCCGTGCTCGATCCGGCGGCGCTGGAGCAGGTGGCGAAGGAGCACAGGGTCGACCCTGTGCGCCGGGTGATCGCCTTCGACACCGACCAGGTCACGAGCACGGGCGAGCGCATCGCACCGCGGTTCCGCCCCGCCTGGTCGCCGGAGATCATGCTCGGCGTCAACTACCTCGGCAGGGCCTTCGCCATCCGCACCGCAGCGGCCGCCGCCGACGAACGCGCCACCCTCGACTCCCACGGCATCTGGAAGCTTCTGCTCGGCACCGAGCTGTCGGATGCTGTCGTCGGCCTCATCCCGCACATCCTGTTGTCGACGCCCGCCGCCCCGATCCGGGATGCGACGGAGCAGGACGCCGCGATGGTGCAGCGCTCCCTGCGCGAGCGCGGCGAAGCGGCCACCGCCCAGGTGAGCAACGGGATCGTGCGCGTCGCGTTCGAGCTGGAGACCTGGCCGAGCGTGTCCATCGTCATCCCGACGAAGCACTCCACCGCCAACCTGGACCGGCTGCTGCCCAGCCTGGCCGGCACCGACTACCCCTCCTTCGACGTCACGGTCGTCGACAACGGGGGAGAGACCGAGGAGCACGAGGCCTGGTACGCGGCGCTCGACGCAGGTCTCCCCGTCCGCCACGTCTGGTGGGACGAGGAGCCGTTCAACTACTCCCGCGTGAACACCGTCACCGCGGCAGCCACCGACGGCGACGTGCTGGTGTTCCTCAACGACGACACCGAGATCGTCGACCCGGACTGGCTGCGCGAGCTGGTCGGGATGCTGCACCGCGAGGGCGTCGGCACGGTCGGCTACCAGCACAGGAACGACGACGGCCTCGTGCAGCACGGCGGCGTGATGATCGGCCCTGGCGGGTTCGCTGCGAACCTGTTCGCCGGGATGAGCCCGGACGACGACAGCCTGCTCGGCCCTGTGCGCTGGTACAGGAACACGCTCGCCGTCACGGCGGCCTGCGTCGCGATCCGCCGCGAGCTGTTCGACGAGGTCGGCGGGTTCGACGAGCGCTTCCAGCTGACCGGCAGCGACGTGGTGCTCGGGCTGGACCAGATCATCCGGGGAAGGCGCAACGTCGTCATCCCCTTCGACGCCGTTCGGCACTTCGAGTCGCTGACCCGGGGCGCTCACGCCCCGCGCGCTGACTCGTTCGCGAGCTACTGGCGCTACCACCCGTGGCTCGCGGCGGGCGACCCGTACGTCTCGCCGAACGTGTGCCGCCTCACCGAGGTGCCGCGGTTCGCCGCGGCGGACGACCCGTCGCCTCTGCAGCTGGCGATGGCCGGCCTCGGCCGCGAGTACCGCTCCGACGCGCAGAAGTCGACCATCTCGGAGGACGCGACGGCGCTGATGTCGCTCGCGACCATCTCCGCGGAGGAGGTCGCCGCCGTCGTCGAGTCGCACGCATCCACCACCGGCCGCCGCGAGGTGCGCACGATCAACTGGCTGCTGCCCGGTTTCGACATGCCGTTCTTCGGCGGGGTCAACACCACGTTCCGCATCGCGGACAAGCTCGCGCGAGAGCACGGCGTCGTCAACCGGTTCCTGATCAACGGCCACCCGAACAACGAGTTCTACGAGTCGGCCATCGTCGCCGCCTTCCCCGGTCTGGCCGGGTCGGAGGTCGGCCACTACTACGGGGACGACGCCGGCATCGCCGAGGTCCCTCCGGCCGACGTCGCCATCGCCACGTTCTGGCTGACGGCGGTGGATGTGGCCAAGACGCCGGGCACACCCCGCAAGTTCTACCTCATCCAGGACTACGAGCCGTCGTTCTACCCGGCGAGCACGATGTTCGCGATGACCGAGCAGACGTACAAGCTCGGACTCTACGGCATCTGCAACACCGAGAGCATGCACGACATCTACGCCGGGGGATACGGCGGTACCGCCACGTACTTCACCCCGGCGGTCGACAGGGGAATCTACCATCCCATCGGCCGCAGGGAGCGCGGCGACGAGGAGCCGGTGACGATCTTCGCCTACGCCCGCGACCACTTCCGCAACTGCTGGGAGCTGGTGTTCGCGGCGCTCAGTGAGATCAAGCGCAGGCACGGCGACCACGTGCGGATCATCGCGGCCGGCGCCAAGTACCTTCCGCCGAGCGCCGACTTCATCGACCTCGGCCTGCTCGACTACCGCGCCACCGGCCGTCTGTACCGCGAGACGGACATCGGCGTCACCATGCAGATCTCGCGGCACCCGTCCTACCTGCCGCTCGAACTGATGGCGAGCGGGGTGGCGATGGTCGCCCCGGACTCCGACTGGTTCCGCTGGCTGTTCCACCCCGACGAGAACGCGCGCACCACGATGATGACCTACGACGACGTGGTCGCCGGGATCGACGAGCTGGTGCTGGATGCGCAGAAGCGTCGCGCCATCCAGGCGGCGGGCGTCGCCACCATCGACGCCGCCCACTCCGACTGGGACGCCGCCCTCGACCACCTCTACGACTACCTCTGCGACCCGGAGGCCGAGGCCATCCCCTCCACGGCGCCTCGCACCATCGCCCCTTGACACGGCCCTGACCCCGGCCCCGACGCGACCCTCGCGTCCCCAAGCCATCGAGCCGGGACTTATGTACGGCCGCTACCGGCGTGTCGCGTGCACAACTCCCGGCTCGATTTTCAGGAGGTGGGGGAGGGCGCGGAAGGTGCCGACCGTGAAGAAGGCGAGCGCGAGGACGACGGCGAGCGTAAGCGGGACGACGCCGCCCGGGGGCTGCCAGGTGGGGCTGAAGAAGGCGGCAGTCCACGAGGTGGAGCCCGCGGCGTAGCGGCGGAGCGTGAACGCGAACGCGGCGAGCTGGCCGACGGCGAGCACGACGGCGGCGGCGCGGAGCGCGGCGACCGTGTTGCGCGAGCCGACGCCGACCTCTGCCCTGTCGAGCGCCATGCCGCCCCAGATCGCCAGGACCAGTACGATCGCGAGCATGTACCGTCCCTGCCAGACGTCGCCGACCTGACGCCAGAGCGCCACCTGGATGACGACCGGGATGACGAGCAGCGCGCCGACGAAGCCGAGTGCGATCCACCGTTCACGTCCGCGCCCGAGCACCACGGGCACCAGCACGATCAGCGAGAGCACGCCGAACCAGATCACGATCACCGCATCCGGGGCCCACACATCCACGGTGCCGAACAGCCCGATCATCTGCTTCCAGTACGAGAACGTGTTCTCCATCATCGTCTGCGCCACGGTGAACAGGCTGCCGGGCGTCGGCTCCAGCTGCGCCTTCACCTGGTTCTCCGGCCGCGTGAACCAGAACAACTGCCCGGCTCCCACGACCGCCAGCAGCGCGAGCACGACCCAGGTGGATGCGCGGCGCAGCAGATACTCCCAGTCCACCTTCCGCATGGCGAGCACGACGGAGACGGCGACGAGGAGGAGCCACAGCATCCCGAGGCTGCGGCCGCCGGTGACGAGTGCCGCGGAGACCACGGCGGTCACGCCGGAGAGCCAGAGCCGCCACCCGGTCGGCCGATGCCTGGCAATGGTCAGCAGCGATACGAGCAGGGCGGCGGCGGAAGCGGCTTCGACGGCGTTCGGGTTGATCGCGCCGCCGAGGAAGAACACCATCGGGGTGAGCGCGCCCACCGGGAGCAGCAGCGACCAGCGCGCGCCCGGCCAGGTGCGGACGAGCGCGGCGAGCACCGCGAGCAGGGCTGCGACGACCGCCCCGGAGAAGATGCGCATGGCGTGGATGGCCGCCTCGCCGGAGAACACCAGCGACGGCAGGCCGACCACGAGGTAGTAGACGGGGCTGTTGGTGTACGCCGTGCTGATCGAGCGGCGCGTCTCTCCCGGCGCGGCGTCCGAGCTGCCGACGCACGCGGGCGTGACGCTCGGCTGTCCGGCGAAGCAGCCGCCCGCGCCGGGGATGTAGAGGTAGGCGGGCGCGTCGAAGTACTTCCCGTCGCCCACGATCTGGCCGCGCACGGCCGTCGTGGCGCGGACGGTGTGCGACGCCTCGTCCGGCACGGCGTAGATCGGCGTCGCGAGCGACCACGCGGTGAGCAGCACGAACAGGGTGCAGAAGACGGCGGCGAACAGTCTCAGTGGAAACCGCATCCCCGGTCAGCCCTGCGGGATGAAGAGGGAGGCGATGAAGACGACGCCGCCGACGCCCGCCATGATCCAGCGCGGAACGGGACGCTTCGCCAGCAGCAGGGCGGCGCAGGCGAGGAAGAACGGGATGAGCGAGATGCCGTAGCGCGCGGGCGGCGGATCGGGGTATGTGCCGAGGGCGGCATACGTCACGATCGACAGCAGCGGGGCCGAGATGACGGCGGCGGCGAACGTGGCCCACGCGACGGCGGCACGGCGGCCGCCCCAGCGCGCGACCATCAGCAGGCCTATCACGCCGGCGATGGTGACCCAGGCGACCGCGTAGTTCGAGATGAGGCCGGGCCCCTTGAGGAAGGTGGTCGTGTCGCCGACGCCGCGGGCCGATCCGTCGATGAAGAGGCCGGATTGCAGGATCAGCGACGTGATCCCGAGCGGTCGCACCTTGCCCATGTCGGGCGCAGGGCCGACGGCGGAGACCGAGCTGTAGACGGTCCAGGCCAGCTGCAGGACCATCGAGACGACCACTGAGACGATGCCCGTGATGGTCCGGCCGTCGGCGAACGTGCGGCCGATCCAGCCTGCCCGGGATGTGCGGGTGCGGTACGCGTCGATGCCGGCGCGGATGATCAGGAAGAACACGGCAGCGGCGACGGCGGCGAGGTTCTGCACCTTCAGCAGGGTGACGAACGCGGCGCCGGCGGCGAACCACACGTATCCACGTCGACTGTCCGCGAGGGTGGCGAGGTACAGCATCAGGCCGCCGGCGAACAGCGCGGTTGCATCCGTGCTGATATACGTGTTCGACCAGTACGCGGGCAGCGAGCCGATCATCAGCAGCCCGACACCGGTCGCGGCCACCGGATGCACCTTCAGCCGCCGCAGCGCCAGATAGAGGAACAGGGCGGCGGCGGCCAGCCAGAGCGCGCCGACGAACCGCCCGGCATCCACCAGGTCGACGCCGAGGAACACCAGCGGCTCGGCCAGGATGCGCGTGATGCCGAAGTACAGCGGGGTGTAGATGTACGCAGAGGTGGCGCCGTGGAACGGGAACAGCTCGGCGTTCTTCGCGTTGGAGAGGTCGCAGCGCGCATCCGGACTCGGGGCGAGCAGGCGCAGCCCGCGGCAGCCCAGCTGCTGGCGGGCGTACGTGCCGGTCGGCTCTCCGCGGTTGACGGTGAGCTGGTGCCCCATCTTGGCGAAGTAGTCGATGTAGACGTACTCGTCGACCGGGGAGACGCCGCGGTGGCCCGGCACCTGCACGATGCCGACGAGCAGCGACGCGATGATGAGCACGGCGGGCGCGATGGCGCTCCGCGAGAACACGCGCGCGAAGAAGCCGCGTCGCCCCTCGGGGGCTGTCGACTCGGTTTCCATGCTGATGTGAGGCCTTACGCTCGTGGGCGGCGAACTGCGCCAGCTTAGCAATCGGTCGCTGGGAGGGGCGGACGACGCGGCCGCCACAGCACGCCTTGGTAAGCTGGCGGGCGCACACGCCCATGCGAAAGGACCGTATGCCTGCAACGCGTCACGGAGTCGTCTCGGTCGTCCTGGTCAACTTCCGGGGAACCGACGACACGCTCACCGCCATCGAACACCTCGGCCGCCTGGACTGGCCGGCCGACCGTCTCGAGATCGTGGTGGTCGAGAACGCCTCAGGCGACGACAGCGCCGCGCGCATCCGGTCGGCGGCGCCGCACGTGCTGCTCATCGAGTCGAAGACGAACCTCGGGTTCGCCGGTGGCTGCAACCTGGGCGTGAAGGAGGCGAGCGGCGAGTACGTCGCCTTCCTCAACAACGACGCCAAGCCGGATGCGGCCTGGGTTCGTGCCGCCGTCGAGCGGTTCGAGTCGAGCCCGTCGGTCGGCGCTGTCGCCAGTCGCGTGCTCGACTGGGAGGGCCAGAACGTCGACTTCATCGGGTCGGCGATGACCTGGTTCGGCCAGGGGTACAAGCCGCTCACCGCCCAGCCGGTGCCGAACACCCCGGATGTGCCGCACGACGTGCTGTTCGGCACGGGATCCGCGATGTTCGTCCGCCGGTCGGTGTACGACCAGCTCGGCGGGTTCGACGAGCGGTACTTCATGTTCTTCGAAGACGTGGACCTGGGCTGGCGGCTCAACCTGCTCGGCCACCGCTACGTCTACGAGCCCGCATCGCTGGCGTATCACAAGCACCACGCATCCATGTCGTCGTTCGGCGCGTTCAAGGAGACGTATCTCCTCGAACGGAACGCGCTGTTCACGCAGTACAAGAACCTCGGGGACGAGGCGCTCGCCAACGCGCTTCCCGCGACGCTCGCGCTGACCGTCCGCCGCGGTGTGGCGAAGGGCGGGCTCGACTCGACCTCGTTCGACCTGCGGAAGGGCGCATCCAACGACCCGACGATGGAGATCTCGAAGGAGACCGTCGCCGCCGTCTATGCGATCGACCAGTTCGTCGAGCACCTGCCGTCGCTGGTGGAGTCGCGCGAGCAGATCCAGCGCAGCAGGGTCGTCTCGGACAGCCGCATCTGGTCGCTGTTCGGCGAGACCGACGCCCCGTCGTACACGGCGGAGCACTACCTCGAGGGCTACGACAAGCTGGTCACGGCGTTCCCGGTCACCGAGACACCGGATGTGACCCGCGTGCTGGTCATCACCGGCGACCCGATCGGCGTCAAGATGGCGGGCCCGGCGATCCGGGCGTGGAGCATGGCGGAGGCGCTCGCGAAGGACAACCTGGTGACCCTCGTGTCGCTGTCCGGCGTCGAGCCGGTGTCCGCGCCGTTCGACATCGTGCACATCCGGCCGGGCGACGACCGTTCCATGCGCAAGCTGGAGCGCGAGAGCGACGTGATCGTCTTCCAGGGCCTCGCGATGGCGCTGTTCGACAGTCTGCGCAAGACGGACAAGATCATCGTCGCCGACGTCTACGACCCGATGCACCTCGAGCAGCTCGAACAGGGCAAGGAACTCGGCCGCGAGCAGTGGGACAAGCAGGTTGGCGACGCGACGGACGTGCTCAACGAGCAGCTCGAACGCGGGGACTTCTTCCTCTGCGCCTCCGAGCGCCAGCGGCACTTCTACCTGGGCCAGCTCGCTGCGCTCGGCCGGATCAACCCGGCCAACTACGCCGACGATCCCGACCTCGACCACCTCATCGACGTCGTTCCCTTCGGCCTGTCCGAGACGGCGCCCGCGCACGAACGGGATGTGCTCAAGGGCGTCCTCCCCGGGATCGGCGCCGACGACAAGCTCCTGCTGTGGAGCGGCGGCCTCTACAACTGGTTCGACCCGAAGTCGCTCATCACCGCCGTCGCGAAGCTGTCGGAGACGCACGACGACGTCCGCCTGTTCTTCCAGGGCACCAAGCACCCGCATCCCGGTGTGCCGGAGATGGCGATCGTCGCGGAGTCCCGTGCCCTCGCCAGCGAGCTCGGCGCGCTCGACACCTCGGTGTTCTTCAACAGCTCGTGGGTGGACTACGCCGACAGGCAGAACTACCTCACCGAGGCCGACGCGGGCGTCAGCACCCACTTCTCGCACGTCGAGACGACGTTCTCGTTCCGCACGCGCATCCTGGACTACCTGTGGGCAGGGTTGCCGATGGTCGTCACCGCGGGTGACCACTTCGCGCAGCTGGTCGAGGAGGAGAAGCTCGGCGTCGTCGTCCCGTCCGGCGACGTGGATGCGCTGACCGCCGCCCTCGAGACCGTGCTCTACGACGAGAAGTTCATCGCGGCGGCCAAGCGCAACATCCAGCGGGTGCGCAAGCGCTACTTCTGGAGCGTGGTGCTGGCGCCGCTCGTCGACTTCGTGTCCGACCCCCGGCACGCGGCCGACCTGGTCGCGAAGGGTGTCGTCGGGACGGGCGGCGCGCCGCGCAAGGCGACGACCAGGCGCAAGAAGCACGGGGTCCGCCACGATGTCGGCCTGTTCTTCCACTACATGAAGAACGGCGGTCCGGCCGTCGTCGTCAAGAAGGTGCGGAGCAGGCTGGGGAGACGCTGACCGTGACCCGTCCGGTCTCCGTCGCGCTCTGCACGTTCAACGGCGCGACATACATCCGCAGGCAGCTGGCGAGCGTGCTCGCCCAGACGGTGCCTCCGACGCAGCTGGTCGTCTCCGACGACGGCTCGACGGACGCGACCATCGCGATGGTCGAGGAGGAGCTGCGGGCGCACGAGGCGGCGACGGGCTGGAACCCCGAGGTGGTGCTGCTGCGCAACGAGACGCCGCTCGGGGTGACCGCGAACTTCGAGCAGGCGCTGCGCGCATCCACCGGCGAGCTGATCGCGCTGTGCGACCAGGACGACGAGTGGGAGCCGCGGAAGCTGGAGAAGCTGGTCGCGATGTTCGACGCGCGGCCCGGACTCGGCTTCCTGCACACCGACGCGCAGCTGATCGACGACGACGGAGCCCCGACGGGCGGCACGATCTTCGGGGTGCTCGAAGTGTCGGAGGAGGACAGGCAGGCCGTGCACTCCGGACGCGCGTTCTCGGTGTTCGTGCGCCGCAACATCGCCACGGGCGCCACGGCGATGGTGCACCGCGACCTGGTGGCGGCGTGCGCGCCGTTCCCCGCCGAGTGGGTGCACGACGAGTGGCTGGCCATCCAGGCCGCAGCACGCGACAGGCTCGACCTGAGCGAGGAGCCGCTGACGCGCTACCGGCGGCACGCCGCCAACCAGATCGGGGCGGGCGACCCGACCATCGGCCACAAGATCCGCCGCGTTCTCGGCGCCCGCGGCGACCGCAACCGGATGCTCGCCGCGCGCTCGCGCATCCTGGCGGACAGCCTGCGCGGTGCGGACGGCGTCGACTCGTCGAAGGTGGCGCTCGCCGAGGAGAAGGCGGCGTTCGAGGCGACGCGCGCCGAGCTTCCGGCGAACAGGGTGAAACGGTTCGTGCCCGTGCTCCGGCTCGCGGCGGGCGGAGCATACCCTCGCCTGGCGAGCCAGGGCTGGATGGATGTGGTCAGAGACCTGTTCCAGCCGGCGTGAGGCCGGCGGGTGCGGTCTCTTCCGTAGGTTGCACGGCATTCACAGGTACAGCATCCACCGGCTCGACGTCGTCCTCCTCGGAGCGCGACCACGCGGAGACGTGCAGCAGCAGCGCCGCCGCCAGCACGAGCAGCACGGCGAACAGGGCCAGCCACAGCCAAGTGCCGCCCGGAGGCGTCCACGCGGACTGCCCGAACAGGTAGGTGCGCATCGAGCCGTTGGAGCCGACCGCGTAGCGGCGGAGCGTCGACTCGAAGGCCCAGAACTGCGCCCCGGCGGCGCCGACGGCCACGATCACCGCGATGCGCCGCCAGGCGTATGGCGCGCGCACGAACGCGGTCTCGCCGAGCAGCGCGGCGAGTCCGACGATGAGGCAGAGGAACAGCGGCAGGTTGTACCTGCCCTGCCAGATCATCCCTCCGCCGTGGATGTACGCGGCCTGCACCAGCGCGGGGCAGAGCAGGAAGGCGGCGACGAGCAGCCACGCGACCAACAGGCGGCGACGTCGCAGCACGACGACGGCGCCGACCACGATGGCCCCGATGGCGAGCCCCCAGAGGTAGAGCACCACATCCGGCGCAGGGGTGTCGAGCCAGCCGAACAGGCCGACGAGGCCCTGGCTGTATCCGACGGTCCCGATGAAGACCTTCTGGAAGCCGACGAGCGGCGACGCCCCGATGCCAGGGAAGGAGAGCGCCTGATCCGGATGCTCGATGGCGTTGGCGAGCGAGTTGGTGCCGACGGTCCACAGCCCGGCAGCGATGGTGCCGGCGGCGACCACGGCGATGAGCACGATGACGGCGCGTCGTTTGAGGAGCGCGACCAGCGCATCCCGGTCGGCCAGCAGCAGCAGAGGCACCACGAGCGCGAGCGCCACCCACAGTGGTGAGAGCCCGCGCGCGTTGACCGCGACGACGGCCCCGGCCATCACCACGACGGCCCGGCCGGTGAGCCGGGAGGCGTCGGGGGAGAGGGTGATCGCGAGCATCCCGCAGAAGACGGCGAGGGTCGCCGTCGCCTCCAGGGCGCTCGGGTTCACCGAGCCGCCGAGGAACAGCAGCATCGGCGTCACCGCCACGGCGAACGCCAGCAGCGGCACCCTGCGGTTGCGCATCGTGGCCACGATGGCGAACGCGAGCGCGGCGAACAGCGTGGTCAGCAGGCCGCTCAGGATGCGCATGGCGTAGATCCCCGACGCATCGTGGAAGACCAGAGACGGGAGCCCGACGACGGCGTAGTAGAGCGGGTTGTACAGCCCGGCGGTGGTGGGGGCCTCGACGCTCTCCCACGGGTCGGCACTGGGCGTGTACGCGCAGTTCGCCGTGACGGTCGGGTTGAACGCGAAACAGGTGACGGCGTGCGATTCGGCGATGTAGCGCGGCACCGTGACGATGTGGCCGGCAGGGGACGGCGTCCCGACGAGCTCGCCCCGCACGACGCTTGCGGCGCGCACGATGTGGGCCGGCTCATCCGGGGAGGCGGACGGCGGGGTGGCGAACACCCAGGCGGTCGTGAGCGCGAAGAGCACGGCCCACGCGACGAAGAACGGCTTCAGCGGGATGGAGCGGCGTCTCGGTGCCTGAGTGGCGGCGGGCGCGACCGTGCCGCTTCCCGCCTGTGGGTTTCCCATGAGGCAAAGGTATCGGACCGGACGGTCAGACCGCGGCAGGCTCCTCCGTCGGGGCGAGGCGCGCATCCACACGGGTCACCCGGTCGATGGACCGCAGTACCAGCCAGCCGGCCACCACGACCACCGCCGTGAACACCAGGAGCCACAGCAGGTTGCCGCCGGGCGGCGCCCAGGCCGGCGTGCCGAACAGGAACTGCTTGAGCGAGCCGATCGGGGTCACCGAGTATCGCCGCAGCGTGTTCTCGAAGGCGTAGACCTGCCCGAACGCCAGCACGATCACCACGAGCCAACCGAACCGCCGCCAGATCGCGGGGGCCCGTTCCACCCGGATGCGCCGGCCGAGCATGACCGAGAGTCCCACCAGCAGGCAGAGGAACAGCGGCATGTTGTACCTGCCCTGCCAGATGATGCCGCCTCCGGTGATGTACGCGGCCTGCACGATGGGCGGGAGCAGGATGAAGGCGCCGAACAGCACCCAGGCGAAGACGAGCATCCGGGAGCGGAGGAGCACGAGGGCGGCGGCGAGCAGGATGCCGACGAGGGCCGACCAGATGAAGAACACCTCGGGAGGGGCCGGCGTGTCGAGCCAGCCGAAGATGCCGATCAGGCCGTGGCTGTACTCGGTGGTGCGCACGAGGGTGATGAAGAAGCCGCTCAGTGGGTTGGTGCCGACGCCGAGGAAGCTCTGCGGCGTCTGGTCCGGGTTCTCGACGGCGTTGTAGAGCGAGTTGGTCCCGACGGTCCAGGCCAGGGCGGCGATGGTCGCGAGCACGACGCCCGCCGCTGCGGCGATCACGGGTGGTCGCCGCAGCAGCGCGACGACCTGCCGCCACGGGACGAGCACGAACGGGATGAGGATGGCCAGCAGCACCCACAGCGGCGAAAGCCCGCGCGTGTTGACCGCGACCGCTCCACCGGCCAGCACGATCATCGCGCGCGACAGCAGCCGGGAGCGGTCAGGGTCGAGCACGGCGGCGATGATGCCGACGAACACGGCGAGGGTGGCCGTGGCCTCGATGCCGTTCGGGTTCACCGAGCCGCCGAGGAAGAGCAGCATCGGCGTCACCGCGACGGCGAAGCCGAGCACCGGGATGGCGCGGCGCCGCATCCCCCACAGGATCGAGAACGCGAGCGCGGCGAACAGCGAGGTGACGATGCCGCTGACGATGCGCATCGCGTAGATGCCGGAGGTGTCGTGCAGGAGCAGCGTCGGCCAGCCGACCAGCAGGTAGTACACCGGGTTGTAGAGCCCGGCGGTGGTGTACGAGGTGGTGAGGGCTCCGGGGTCGGTGAGTGGGGCGAGCCCGCACTCGGCCGGACGCTCCTGGTGGAAGGCGAAGCAGGTGTCCAGCTGGGTGCGCGCCACGTACGCGGGGACGGTGACCCGGTGGCCGTCCTTCGACGGCGTTCCGATGAACTGGCCGCGCGCGACGCTCGCCGCCTTGACGATGTGCGCAGGCTCGTCCGGGGATGCACCGATCGGGGTGGCGATCGCCCAGCTCGCGCAGAGGGCGGAGAGCAGCACCCAGACCACCAGGAAGGCGCGCCAGACCCTGGGCCGGTCGCCGGGGAGGGTGGATGGGCCGGCGGTCGGCGTGCTGGCGGTGGTGCTCACCCTGCGCTACTCCTTTTCGTCGCTGAGTGCGGCGATGCGCTGCTCCAGCTCGGCGATCCGCAGCTCGTGCAGAGCGCTGCGCTCTGCGAGGGTGCGGGTCTTGCTCTCGAGGGTGGTCAGTTCGGAGCTGTGCTGGATGCAGACCAGGAACAGCACGGCGATGCTCACGAAGAACACCAGGTTCACCGGAGCCCCGACGCCGATCAGTCCGGCCGCCCAGTCCAGGATGGTCGGGAAGACGCCGATGATCAGCGCGAGCACACCGGCGATGAGCCACCAGATCGCGTGCCGTTCGCGCATCCGGCCGCGGCGCAGCATCTCGATCACCACAGCGAGGGTGAGGAGGGCTGCGAGGATTCCGAAGATGTAACTGGTGATCGACATGGTCAGGCCGTTGCCGTTTCCTTGATGGCGGTGCGGGGGCGCATGAGCGCGACGAGGAGGGCGATGAAGGCGCGGGCCAGGTAGACGGCCGCCTTGATCGGGTTGTGCGACGGCTGGCCGCCGGCGCGGGGACGCATCGAGGTCGGCACCTGGGCGACGCGCAGACCGCCGCGGGCGGCGATCACCAGCGCCTCGATGGTGTCTCCGAGGTATTCGGCGGGGAAGGAGTGCGCGAACAGGGCGATGGCGCGCGGACCGGCGGCCTTGAAGCCGCTGGTGGTGTCGTTCAGGCGCGTCCGGACGACGCGGCTGAGGACGGTCGAGAGCACGTTCATGGCCCAGCGGCGCGGGCCACGGACCTCGTAGTCGCCTTCGCCGGAGAAGCGGGCGCCGATCACCAGGTCTGCGCCGTCGAGGGCAGCGATCAGGGACGGCACGTTGCCAGGGTCGTGCTGACCGTCCGCGTCGATCTGCACGGCGACGGAGAAGCCGTTGTCCCTCGCGAACTGGTAGCCGAGGCGCAGTGCTCCGCCGACCCCCATGTTGAACGGCATGGATGCGACCAGGGCCCCCGCCTCCTTGGCGATGTGCGCCGTGTCGTCGGTCGAGCCGTCGTCGACGACGAGGCAGGTGACGCCGGGAAGTTTGGCGTAGACCTCGGCGACGACGGCTGCGACGGATGCCTCCTCGTTGAAGGCGGGCATCACGATCAGCGTCTGGGAGAGATCGAAGGGCATGGAAGTCAACGTACTAGATCGGTGTGGGCGTCAGAGCTGGTGCGACCGGCCGGTCGGGAGCTCGGCTGTCGGTTCGATATTCTCGCACGTCCTGCTGAGCGCCCTGATCAGGAACCAGACGGACAGCCCGGTCGCGACGGCGAACACGACGGCGACGGTCGGCCATCCGCCCGGCGGCTGCCACTGCGGCGCCCTGATCATGTCGATCCAGGTGAGGTTCGGCTGCAGCCCTGTGACGTACCGGCGGAGCATCCACAGGAACGCGGCGAGCTGGCCGATGCCGAGCAGCACGACGGACACGCGCATCACGGCGGTGAGCCGCCTGTCGGCGGCCGGCAGAGCGCGGTCGAGCCCGATCCCGGCGAGGATCGCGAGGAGCACGGCGGGTGCGATGGTGTACCTGCCCTGCCAGATGTATCCGGCGTCGTGGATGACCGCTGCCTGCGAGAACGGCGGCACGAACACGATGGCGAGCCCGAGCAGGAGCGCGCCGATCTTCACGGGGCGGGGGCCGAGAGTCGCGCCGAGCAGGATCACCATCCCGCCGATGCTCGCCAACACGGCCACGGAGAGCGCTGGCGCCGGGATCTCCAGCCAGCCGAACTGGGCGATCCAGCCGACCATGAAGCTGAACGTGTTGTCGATGGTGTTGGAGAATCCCTGCCACCAGCTGCTGCCGGCTCCGACGGGCGCATACCCGGGGGTCAGCGACCGCGGCCGCAGGTAGAACAAGGTCGCCGCCACGGCGACGGCGCCGATCACGACGATGCCCACCCAGGTCAGCCACGACCGGAACACCGTGCGAAGCACGTCCCGCCTGCCGAGCAGCAGCGCGATCACGAACGCGAGCGCCAGCCACAGCATCGCGATGCTCCTGGTGTTCACCAGCAGCAGGCTGACCACCACGATGCCCAGGATGCGCAGCACCAGCCACCGCCCGGCCGCCGGCGTTCCGAAGGTCAGCAGCAGGAGCGCGAACGCCGCGGCGGAGGCCGCGACCTCGATGCCGTTCGGGTTGAGCGTCCCGGAGAGGAACAGCACCATCGGGGTGACGCCGACCGCGAGACCGCCGAGCGCCCAGCGGGAGCGGGGGAGGCTCCGCAGCGCCGTGAAGGCGAGCGCGAGCAGGGCGGAGCAGAGCAGCGCGTTCACGAGCCGCATCGCGTACAGCCCCTTCGCACCGTCGAGGAACGCGGTCGGCCAGCCGACGAGCACGTAGAAGACGGGCGTGTTCACGGTGGTCGACGTGTGGCCGGTGGTCGGCGCATCCGGGTTCTGGATGGGGGTGACGCAGGAGGCCGTGACGGCCACGTTCCTCTTGAAGCACGGCATGTGCGACTCGAGCTTCGCGAAGTAGGTGGAGACGGTCTGGTCGATGGTGCCGGGGATGGTCTTCGACTCCGGCCCCCAGAGCTCGCCGTGCGCTGCGGCGTTGGCGCGGATGGCGTGCGCGGGCTCGTCCGGGCTCGCGCCAGGAGGGGTGGCGATCGAGAAGCTCGCCATCAGGAGGAACAGCAGCCCGAAGGCGATGCCGAACACGGTCAGCGGGCGGCGAGCGGGGCGGATGTCCCCGTCGTGCTGGGTCATGCACCGTCCTGTCGTCGTCCGGATGGCCGATGGCCCGGTGGTGAGGTAGGTTCGGTTCTCGAACAACCGGGTTCCATCGGAGAGGAACACAGTGGACGATATCACCCGTCGCCCCGCGTCCCGCTGGTGGGTGGCCGGTGTGCTGCTCGTCGTCGTCGCGGCCGGGCTGGTCGTCGTCGGGGCCGGCTGGACCGTGTGGGTGCTCGCCGCCGCCGCCGCCCTCTGCCTGGCCACGGGCGTCGCCGCGTTCGCCGGCTGGAGCCTCGGCGTGCTCTCCGCCATCGCCGTCCCGCTCGCGGTCGAGGCGTACGGCATCCGGATCTTCCACAGGATCGGGCTCGGCGTCTTCACCGGCAACCTGCTCGTCCTGGTCGTGATCGCGCTGGCCGGGCTGGTGCTCGTCGCGCTGAGCGGCGACCGGATGCGCCTACCGGGCAGAGCCGTCTGGTGGGGTGTCCTCCCCGCGGCCGTCGTGCCCGCGATGGTCGGGACGGTCTTCGCGATCCTGCCCGCGCTGCGCGACGGCAACGCGCTCTCCTGGGCGATGCGCAGCGACGCCGTCTGGAACCTGGTGTCCGCCCGCTTCCTGCTCGACGACCGCGGCCTCAACCCGTCGCTGCACCCGAACTCGTCTCCGATGACCGCCATCCTGCTCGCGGCCGGCATGGCGCCGGGCCGGGCCGGGGCGAAGACGACCGAGCTGTTCCACCACGACATCGCCGCGATGGCCGGGGTGTTCGCGCTCGCGACGGTCATCACGAGCCTGCTCGCCGGCCTGGTGGTCGCGCAGCTGGTGCGGCCGGAGCATCCGGTGTTCCGCGCGATCGGGGCCGTGCTCGGGTCTGCGCTGATCGCATCCTGGTTCGTGGCAGGCTTCTCGTTCGAGTTCGGCTTCTACAACGTGATGCCGACGGTCGCCTGCCTGCTCGGCAGCTGGCTCGCCTGGCGGGCGGCACCACGGGCTCCTGTGGTGGCCGTCGCGCTGCTGCTGGCGATGACGACCGCACTGCTGGCGCTCTGGGCGTTTCTCGCCATCGTGCCGCTCGCGCTCGCCGCGGTGGCCGCGATCCGGCTCATCCTGCGCCGCCCCCGATCGTTCGGCTGGCTGTCCTGGACGATCCTCGCCGTCGCGGGCGCCCAGCTGCTGGTGTATGCCGTGCTGGTCTCCCTGCGCGACCTGCGCCGCGACCAGGGCGAGCTGGCCCAGGGGGGCTCGATGGCGCCGGTGAGCCCCGCCCTGTTGTTCATCCTGATCGGCCTGGCGGTGGCGATCACGGCGGTCACCGCCCGCACGGCGGCGCACCGCGCCGACCTCACGGGCGTCGTCACGGTGTCCGCGGCGCTGGCCGGGCTGTACGCCTATCTCGGGACGCAGGAGCAGGCCGACGCGTACTGGTGGGGCTACTACCCGGCGAAACTCGTCTGGTTCGGTGGCATCCTGCTGCTGGTGGTGGTGATCGGCCTCGCGCTCGACCGGCTCTCGCGGGTCGACCTCACCGTGTGGCCGCGGGTGGCGGCGACGGCGGGCGTGCTCATCGCGGTCGTCTCGATCGCGGCCAGCGTGCTGCCCAAACCACCGACACTCGGCGCACTGGTGCCGTACGGCGACATCCTCGCGGGGGAGGGTGTCGCCTCCGGAGACGACGTGCTCCCGGCGATGTTCGCCCTCGACGACCCGACCGACGCCAAGAACATGCTCGTCGGCTATTACGACTGGAAAGCCGACGGCTTCGCCAACCTCTGGCTCCTCGGAGCATCGGCGACCAGCGGCACCGACCCGATCCGCCCGTATTCGTACTACCTGGACGTCCGCTCGCTGAAAGACGTCTGCTCGGCGGTGAAGGCGTGGGACGGCGGCGTGACGATCCGCACGAGGGACGAGACGCTGCGGGCGAAGCTCGCGGCGACCTGCCCCGGCCTGGATGCGACGGTGCTGGTGGGGCGCATCCCGGTCAGCGGGTGAGGTCGGCTACTCCGACGGACCCCGCAGCGCGTTCACGATGAGCACGACGGCGAGCGTGGCGACGGCGATCATGCCGCCGAGATTGAGGAACGGCCCTCCACGGTTCGCGCCGGAGTGGTCGCTGAGATTGAGGACGATGCCGACGATCGTCAGAATCGCGGCGGCGGCCAGCGGGATGAACCCCAGCCGGTTGCGCCGCAGCGTCGACCGGCTCATTGGGCCCAGCAGACGAACCCGGCGTCTGCTGGCGACCGTTCTGCGTGATTGTCCCCGGCGGTGAGAGGAGATTTCATGCGGCTTCCGTTCCTGGCGTTGGGCCTCGTTGCCCACTGCGGCCAGGGTAGCCATTCGGTTACGCGTTAGATATCAATTTCAGCCGAAATACTGACATCAACTCCGCCACCCTAGAAACACGTGCCGCAGCAACGCCCGCAGCCCGGCGCCGTCGCGCTTCGCGAGCGCCGACGGCAGCTTGGTCGCCGCGTTCAGCCGCGACGACCAGTGCGCCGACGCGACGCGCGCCGCCTTGCGCCAGCCGTGCCGCCGCAGCACAGCCGCCTTCGT
Source organism: Leifsonia sp. NCR5 (assembly GCF_002105485.1). Lineage (NCBI taxonomy): Bacteria > Bacillati > Actinomycetota > Actinomycetes > Micrococcales > Microbacteriaceae > Leifsonia > Leifsonia sp. NCR5. Next base: position 12,206 of record NZ_NCSR01000008.1, on the reverse strand, counting down.
GAGGAAGAACGCGCGCTCCTCGTCGAAGCGGGTGCCGTCCTGCGCCGTCCAGGAGGAGACGCTGCCCGCGTGCCTCCGGTAACGGAACTCGTGGTCGGGCAGCAGCACCAGGCTGCCGCCGTCGAGGACGATGTCGATCTGCAGGTTGAGGTCGAGCACGACGTCGAAGTCGGGGTCGAAGCCGTGGCGGCGCACCGCCTCCGTTCGCCAGCAGATCGACGGGAAGTATGTCCAGTTGCCGCGCAGCAGACTCACCGCGAGCGCTTCCCCGCTGAGCTCGGCCGGCGCGCTGTGGGTGGGACGGTACCAGCCTTTGACCCGGTCGGCGAGGGGGAGCGTCTCGCGGCCGTCGTCGCCGATCACGGTCACCGCCGGCTGGAAGTATGTGCCCGTGGGATGAGCGGCGATGGCGGCGCGCATCCTGGCGATGTAGCCGGGTTCGAGCAGGTCGTCGCAGCCCATCAGGACGAAGTGCTCGCTCGTCACCAGCTGCACCGACTTGGTGAAGTTGCCGCTCACGCCGAGGTTCGTCTCGTTGCGCAGATGGTGGATGCGCGGATCACCGAGCGCGCTCACCCACTCGCCGGGCTCCGTGTCCGGGTACACGTCGTCGATCACGACGAGACGCCAGTCGTCGTCCGTCTGGGCGATGACGCTGTGGACGGCGTCGCGGAACAGCTGGGGGTCGCCGTAGAACGGCATCATGATGTCGATGGTCACGGTGGAGGTTTTCGTCCGCTCGGAGCTTTTCGTCGTATGGTTGGCCTGCCGCGCCGAGGCGCAGAGCATCCATCCTGTCATGCCACCCCTGGAGTCTCCCATCACCAGCTATGAGCCGCTCAACGAGCCGATTCCCGACGAGTGGGAGACGCAGCCGGCGGGGTCGGGCGGGCGTTCGTCCGTCGTCCTGATCCTCGGTGCGACGGTCGTCTCCGGGCTCGCGGGATACGTGGTCACCTGGCGTGTGTTCACCTCGGTGGGCGCCGCGGGCTACGGCGTGTTCTCGGTGTTCTGGTCCGCGCTGTTCCTGGTGGTCGGCATCCTGTTCGGGCTTCAGCAGGAGTCGACGCGTGCCGTGGCGCAGACCGCCGTGCAGGCCGTGGATGCGGGCGCCGGCCGAGTGGGCGCAGGAGCGGCCGCCGCGATCCGCCGCACCTCCATGTGGTCGTTCGCCGCGATGGTCGCCGTGGTCGTCGTGATCGCCGTGCTGGCGACCAGCCTGCTCTGGGCGACGCCGAGCCTGGGCGCGCAGAACGCCGGCCTCGCCTGGTTCGTCGCGTTCGGCGCGGGCCTCAACTGCCTGGTGGCCGCCGCATCCGGCGTCATGGCCGGGGCGGGGATGTGGCGGCAGCTCGCCGCGATCGTCGCGCTCGACGGCGTGCTGCGCGTGATCGGCGTCGTCGCCGTGCTGGCGTTCACCGACGACCTCGTGGCGCTCGCCATCGCCGTCATCCTGCCGTTCCCCGTCTCGCTGGCGATCGTGTTCGCCTCGGCCCCGAAGGCGCTCGTCGCCAACGCCCGGGTGAGCATCGGGCTCTCCACCCTGATCGCGAACACCGGCAGGACGATGCTGGCCGCCTCCGCGACCGCCGTGCTCATCAACGGCTTCCCTCTGGTGCTGTCGTTCTTCTCCGGACCGGACAACCATGCGGACCTCGGCTCGCTCGTCCTCGCCGTCACGCTGACGAGGGCGCCCATCCTGGTGCCGCTGATGGCGCTGTCGAGCTTCCTGGTCAGCCAGTTCTCGCACCATCCGGAGCGCGCCACCCGCACCATGCTGACGATCATCGCCGGGATCGCCGCGGTGATCGTGGTGCTCTGCCTGGCCGCCTGGCTGTGGGGCGTGCCCGTGATGCAGTTCGTCTTCGGCGCGCAGTTCGACCTTGGCGCCGACGTTCTGGTGGCCCTGATCGCGTCCTCCGGGCTGATCGGCGCGCTCTGCGTGAGCGGCTCCGCCGTGCTCGCGAAGGGGCTGCACGGGGGATACGCGACCGGGTGGGTGGTGGCGTCGCTCGTCTCGCTCGCCGTGCTGTTCATCCCGCTGGATCTGCCGATCCGTGCGGCGCTGGCCCTCGCATCCGGACCGGCCGTCGGGCTCGTGGTGCACCTGGTGTGGCTGCGGGTCAGCTCTGGTCGTGCCGCGCCAGCCGAAGTCGCCAGCTCATCCCCTGCGAGGCCTTGACCCCGCAGATCACGAGGAGCAGCCAGCCGGCCTCCACCAGGATCGAGCTCTCGAAAACGCTGGTCACGAGCAGGGCGACCAGCACGAGGGGCGCCCAGGCGTAGACCACACTGCGCTTGTTGGATGCGAGCAGCCACGAGCGGCCGAACGCGAGCGCGACCAGGGCGACGAACAGCAGCAGCCCGATGATGCCAACCTGCAGGTAGACGTCGAGATAGGCGTTCAGGCCGTCCGAGTGGTAGACGCCCGTTGCCGCCTGGATGGCCGTGAACGGGTACAGCTCGGTCGGCCAGCTGCCCACCCAGCCCCAGCCGACGGTCTGCTCCACCGGGATGAGCTCCCAGATCTGGATCCACAGCTTGTAGCGCACCTGGAAGTCGGCCCTGGCGTTCAGCAGGTCGATCACCCTGGTGCGGTAGATGTACGCGGAGACGAGGGCGGCGATGGTGAACACCGCGAGACCCCACTGGTAGTACGGCCGCTGGTGCGCAGGCACCTTGCGCAGGCCGAAGAGCGCGAGCGTCGCGAGGCCGACGACCACGGCGACCGCCGCGATGACGGGGGAGTGCGCGAACAGCAGACAGAGCACGGCCAGCGAGATGGAGACGGCGGCGAGCGGCGCCCGCACCGACCGCGTCCTCAGCTCGACGAGGAACGTCACGAACGCGATCAGCGCCACGATGCTCAGCGCGTTCCGCGACCCGAACAGGCCCTGGATCGGGCCGCCCAGCGCGATATTGCCCTGGATGCCGAGGAACCGGATGGGCAGGTCCAGCAGGATCCCGCTCAGCACCTCCAGGGCGAGGGAGGCGGTCAGCAGCACCCGGAGCACGTCGCCGACGACGCGCACGATCTGGATCGCATCCCGCACCAGGGCGATGTAGACGGCCAGGAAGGCGAAGCTCAGCTGGTAGATCACCCCGGCGAGCGTGGCCCACTGGTAGGTGCTCCAGAAGATCGAGATGGCGCACCAGCCCACAAACAGGAGGATCGAGATCGGCAGTAGGCCGTGCCACTCGATCAGCTTCCTCTGCGCGACGAACGACAGTGCGGCGAGCACGACCACCACGCCGAGCGCGCCGATGAGCCCCGGCCAGCCGATGAGAGCCCGGATCGCGTGGGTCGAGAACCCGACACCGACGGCCACCAGCGAGAGCGCCGAATTGAACCGTGCCGAACCCAGGAATTCGGTCACCGCGACGGGGACCAGGGTTCGACGGGTCGCGGCCATGAACGCAATCCTACGGTGTGCTCTGCTTCGTCTTCACGGACAGCACCACGAGCAGCGCCCACCCCGCTTCGATCAGGATGCGGCTCTCCGCTGCGCTCTGCGCGATGAGCGCGGCGATCAGCAGCAGGGGCAGCAGCCCGAGCGCGGTGTACGGCTTGTCGTCCGCGATCGTGGTCCTCGGCCGGTCGACGGCGAAGAACCAGGAGCGGCCGAGCGTGGTCGCGACCAGCAGGATGAACACCACGAGTCCGACGATGCCGAGCTGCAGCCAGACGTCGAGCCAGGCGTTGTGCGCCTGCAGGTAGGTGACGCCGTTGCGTTCGGCGAGGTTCTTGAACGGGGAGACCCAGGGCGCCCAGTAGCTCACCCAGCCCCAGCCGAACACCGGGCGTTGCTGCGCCAGCCCGATCACCGAGTGCCAGATGTCGAGGCGGCCCGTCAGGTCCTCGCTCTTGCCGAACAGGGCGGGGATGCGCGAGGCGAACGCGATCAGCAGCCCGGCGGCCACCACGACGAGCGCTGCGGCGGTGAGGTAGACGGGACGGCGCCGGTCCGGCGCGACCCTGCGCATCCACAGGGCGAACGCGAACACGACGGCGGTGGCCAGCCCGGCCACGATCACCGTCGACGAGCGGGTGAGCGCCAGTGTCCCGACCGCGATCACCAGCCAGGTGATGCCCGCCCCGCGGCGCACGGTGCGGTCGGCGAGCTGGATGCCGAACACGATCACGGCCAGCAGCGCCACCATCGCCAGCAGGTTGCTGTTGCCCTGGATGCCCTGGATCTGCCCGCCGTGGAACAGCAGCCCCCTGCTCCAATAGAACGCGGCGGGCAGCTTGCCGGATTGGTACTCCGCCCAGAACGGCAGCACAGGATGCCGCACGAACGCGGCCACGACGAACTCGAACAGCAGCGACAGTCCCAGGATCCAGCGGAACGCGTTCGCCAGCGCGCGCAGCAGCTGCGGCCAGTCGAGGGCGAGCGCCAGGTAGAGCGCGCCGGCGGTGGTCGCGAACTGGGCGATCACGCCGAGCGCGCTCGCGCCGGGGTACGCCGACCACGCGATCGAGACGGTCGCCAGCAGGAGGAACAGCACGAGCATCCTGGGCAGCCTGCGCCAGTGGAAAGCGGGCCGCGTGCGCACCAGGACGACGATGCTCGCGGCGGCGAGCAGCCCGGCCAGCACGAAGTAGCCAGGCCAGCTGATCAGGTTGCGCCAGAAATCGCCCGCGAACAGCGTGAACAGCAGCAGTGTCGCGAACGCCGCAGCGCCGGATCCGGACGCGGCGGCGGCCACGCGTGCCCGGACGGACGAAGCGGAGGGTGCGGAGGTCACCTCGGAAGACTAGCGGACGGCAATTCAGGCGTTCGGTGTCGCGACGAACACCGTCCCGTCGCCGGAGACGGAGACGAACTCCTCGTCGGGCGTGACGAACACCGACTGCCCGCGTTCCAGCGTCAGCCCGTCGTGCTCCCCGGCGAGCTCCACCGAGCCTGCCGTGCAGATCGCGATGGCCGCGCCGGGCAGCGGGATGCGCGTGGACGGCGTCCCTGCCCCGACCGTGATGTGGTCGAGCGCGAAGTCGGGCACATCCGGTCGGAACACGTCGACGCCGGGCGCCGGATGCTCCGCGGCCATCGGCGTCGCCACGATTGGACGGAAGTCCAGGATGCTCACCAGCTCCGGCACGTCGATGCGCTTCGGCGTGAGGCCGCCGCGCAGCACGTTGTCGGACGCCGCCATCAGCTCGATCCCGAGCCCCCGCAGGTACGCGTGGATGTTCCCGGCCGGCAGGTACAGCACCTCGCCCGGGCGCAGGGTCGCGCGGTTGAGCAGCAGCGCGAGCACGATGCCCGGATCGCCGGGGAACGCCTCCGCGAGCATCCGGACGGTGTCTGCGGCGACAGCGAGGTCGTCGCCCGCCGGGTCCGGCTCGACGGAGAGCGCGGTGGCGACGACGGCGCCGACCAGCTCGCCCACCGCAGGGTCGCCGCCGAGCAGCCACTCGGTCGCGCGGCGGAGCACCTCGGTCGGCTCGCCGGCGAGGGTGCCGGCGAACGACGCGATCACCGCGCGCTCGCCGTCGTCCGCCGTCTCAGCGAGCGCGGAGAACAGTGCTGCGCTTCGCTCGACGTCGCGGAAGCCGCAGAGCGCGTCGAAGGTGTCGCTGAGCGCGTAGATCAGCTCCGGCTTGTGGAACGGGTCCTTGTAGTTGCGCTCGGGGGAGTCGATGGGGATGCCCGCGGCGTTCTCCCGCGCGAACCCGGCGGCGGCCTGCTCGGACGACGGGTGCGCCTGCAGCGACAGCGGGCCGGCGGCGGCCAGCACCTTCAGGAGGTACGGCAGGAGCGCATCCTGCCGCCCGAGCGACGTCTGCGGGTCGGCGGCCGTCCACGCGGCGAGGTCCGCCGCTCCACTGGTCTGCGCCGGGTCGGCGATCACCGACGGCGATCCGGGATGCGCGCCCAGCCACAGCTCCGCCTCCGGTCGTCCGCTCGGCTCGGTGCCGAGCAGCCCGGCGATGGCAGTGGTCGAACCCCAGGCGTAGTCGCGGGGGGTATTGCCGATGCGCACAAACATCCGTCGTGGTCCCTTTCGATTCGTTAGACCAAACTACCAATCGCTTTTGCGCGGCATTGCCGGTTCCCTAGGCTGGCGCTGGTCGCCAGCCGACCCGTCATCCCGCCGTACGACGCAATGGAGCAGCTATGTCCTTCGAGTCCCTCGCCAGCGATTTCTACGGATACGAGGACCTTCTCAGCACCCAGGAGAAGGACTTCCTCGCCCACCTCCGCTCCTACCTGGAGACCGAGGTGAAGCCGATCGTGAACGAGCACTGGGAGCGCGCGGAGTTCCCGCACCAGATCATCGAGGGGCTGCACAAGACAGGCACCGTCGGGCTCGGCTTCCCGGAGACCGCTCCGTTCGAGAACTCGGCCGTGTTCCGCGGCTGGGTCGCCCTGGAGCTGGCGAGGGTGGATGCGTCCGTCAGCACATACGTCGGCGTGCAGAACGGCCTCGCCCTCGGCGCCGTCGGCGTCTGCGGCTCCGAGGAGCAGAAGGCGGAGTGGCTGCCGAAGCTCGCCAGCGGCGAGGTGCTCGGGGCGTTCGGCCTGACCGAACCGCTCTCCGGCTCGGACTCCGCGCAGGGCCTGCGCACGATCGCGACGCGCGACGGCGACAACTGGGTGCTCAACGGTTCGAAGCGCTGGATCGGCAACGCCACGTTCAGCGACATCACCATCATCTGGGCGAAGAGCGCGGAGGACGGCCAGGTGAAGGGGTTCATCGTCCCGACCTCGACGCCCGGGTACACCGCGACGAAGATCGAGGGCAAGCAGTCCCTCCGCATGGTGCAGAACGCCGACATCACGCTCGAGAACGTCGTCGTGCCCGAGTCGCTGCGCCTGCAGAACGCCAACACGTTCAAAGACACCGCGGCCGTGCTCCGCCTCACCCGCGCCGAGGTCGCCTGGGCGGCCGTCGGGGTCGCGATCGGCGCGTACGAGGCAGCCGTCGCGTACTCGAAAGAGCGCATCCAGTTCGGCAAGCCTCTGGGAGCCCACCAGCTCATCCAGGATCTGCTGGTCAAGTCGCTCGGCAACATCACCGCATCCATCGCCCTCTGCACGCGCGTCTCCGAGATGCTCGACACCGGCAAGCAGCGCGACGAGCACTCGGCACTCGCCAAGGCGTTCGCCACCTCCCGGATGCGCGAGACCGTCGCCTGGTGCCGCGAGATCCTCGGTGGCAACGGCATCGTGATCGACTACGACGTCGCCCGCTTCTTCGCCGACGCCGAGGCCCTCTACTCCTACGAGGGCACCCGCGAGATGAACACCCTCATCGTCGGCCGCTCGATCACCGGCCAGGCCGCCTTCGTCTAGCAGGCGATCCGTTCGGCGCCGGCGGGCCGGATAGGCTGGGCGTTCGGCAGTCGAGCGTTTGAGGAGGACCGCGTGGCGTGGTTGGTGACCGGAGGAGCTGGGTACATCGGCTCGCACATCGTGCGGGCGTTCCGTTCGGAGGGCATCGACGTCGTCGTGGTCGACGACCTGTCCAGCGGGCATGAGGAGTTCGTGCCGGCGAACGTCCCCTTCTATCGGGGGACCATCCTGGACGGCGCGCTGCTCGAACGGGTCTTCGCGGAGAACAGCGTCTCCGGCGTCGTGCACGTCGCCGGTTTCAAGTACGCGGGCGTCTCCGTGCAGCGTCCTCTGCACACCTACGAGCAGAACGTGACCGCGACCGCCGTGCTGCTCGCCGCCATGCAGGAGGCGGGGGTGGATGCGATGGTCTTCTCGTCCTCCGCCGCCGTCTACGGCACGCCGGACACGGACCTCGTCACGGAGAGCACGCCGAAGAGCCCGGAGTCCCCGTATGGCGAGTCGAAGCTGATCGGGGAGTGGCTGCTGCGCGACCAGGGCATCGCCGCCGGTCTCCGCCACACCAGCCTGCGCTACTTCAACGTCGTCGGCTCCGGCGATCCTTCGCTGCGCGACACCAGCCCGCACAACCTCTTCCCTCTGGTGTTCGACGCGCTGGTGGACGGCCGCACGCCGCGCATCAACGGCGTCGACTACCCGACGCCGGACGGCACCTGCGTCCGCGACTACATCCACGTCGCCGACCTGGCCGTCTCGCACGTCGCTGCCGCGAAGCGACTGGATGCGCACGAGGCGATCGAGCCCGTCTACAACCTGGGCAGCGGCGACGGCGTCTCCGTCGGCGAGATCATGTCGACCGTCGCCGCAGTGACCGGCATCGACTTCACCCCAGAAGTGGGGCCGCGCCGCGCCGGAGATCCTGCGAGGATCGTCGCATCCGGTGAACTCGCCGCCCGGGATCTGGACTGGAGAATGCGCCACACCCTGGACGAGATGGTTCGGAGCGCCTGGGAAGCACGCCAAGCGGCATCCTGAGCCCTCTCCTGGCCGTCCGACGGGGGTAGAACGGCCGGGCGTGTCGGGATTGTTGTGGAGCGTCGGCGCGTCGCGAACTCTCGACCAGGACTCAAGGCTTTACGATTTGCGACTTGACTCTTGCGAATGACAACGGTGTAATTATTCCAACACGTTGTCTTGCGTGCTTAGCAGTTAATGGGTGGGAGTCCGATATGACAGTTCCTGAATATCGCTCTGGAGTACCCGACGACTGGTTCATCGACCCGGTCAAACTGGGGGTTCCGGGTGTCCGGCCGAATGTCGACGACGACAATCCGCTGGCCTGGCAGTCCGACTCGCTGTGCGCTCAGACCGACCCGGAGGCGTTCTTCCCCGAGAAGGGCGGATCGACCCGCGACGCCAAGCGCATCTGCACCTCGTGCGAGGTTCGCACCCAGTGCCTCGAATACGCTCTCGCGAACGACGAGCGGTTCGGCATCTGGGGTGGGCTGTCCGAGCGCGAACGCCGCAAGCTGCGCAAGCGCGCCAGCTGAATTCGCGCCGCGCCCGATCTGCCTCCACGGATCGACGCGAGGCCAACCTAGGCTGACTCCCGATGTATCCGAGAGTCACTGCCATCGTCGTCGCCCAGAGTGGCGGCCCCCACCTTCAGCGCACTCTCGACGCCATCGCGGCACAGACGAGACAACCGGATGCCGTGATCGCCGTCGACTGTGCGTCGACGGACGACGCCGCCAAGCTGCTCGCCGACTTCCGCCCCACCCAGCTGCTCTCCGTGCCGGAGAAGCTGCCGTTCGGCGCTGCCGTGGCGACAGGCGTGCGGGTGACGGCTCCTCCGTCGTCCGACCACGAGTGGCTGTGGCTGCTCGCGCAGGACACCGCACCCGAGCCCGGTGCTCTCGAAGCACTTCTCGGCGCCGTCGAGGTCTCGCCCTCCGTCGCCGTCGCAGGACCCAAGCTGGTCGACTGGGACGACGCATCCTTCATCCGTGAGTTCGGCGAGGCGATGACGCCGCTCGGCGCCGCGGTGCCGCTGGTCGAGAACGAGATGGACCAGGCGCAGCACGACGGCCTCACCGACGTGCTCGGCGTCTCGTCCGCCGGGATGATCGTCCGCCAGACCGTGTGGGACAAACTCGGCGGTTTCGACCCCGGCCTGCCGACCGCCGACGACGGACTCGATTTCTGCACCAGGGTCCGTCTCGCGGGCTTCCGCGTCTCCCTCGTCGCCCAGGCCAGGGTGGCCATCGCGGGCGACGGCGTCGCAGGACCCAACCTCTCCCGCAAGTGGACCGTGCGCCGCCGCCTCACCAAGGAACGGCGAGCTGCCCAGCTGCACCGCCGGATGGTCTACGCGCCTGCCGCTGCCGTGCCGTTCCACTGGCTCAGCCTCGTGCCGCTCGCGATCCTCCGCTCCATCGGCCGCATCCTGCGCAAGGAGCCGGGCTCGGTCGGCGGCGAGCTGGCCGCGGCGTTCAGCGTCGCGTTCTCCGGGATGCGCGTGAGTACCGCCCGCCGCACGCTCGCCCAGAACAAGACCGTCGGCTGGGCGGCGGTCGCTCCGCTGCGCATCCCGTTCGACGAGGTGCGGCGTGGTCGCGCGCTGAAACGCGAGGCCGCGCAGGTCGGCCAGCAGGGCGAGCGACAGGAACTCGACTTCTTCGGCACGGGTGGCGGTTGGACGGTGCTCGCGGCACTGGTCATCGGCGTCGCCCTGTTCTTCCCGCTCTTCGGGAGCGCGGCGCTCACCGGGGGAGGGCTGCTCCCGCTCAACGCGTCGGTCGGCCAGCTGTGGGCGAACCTCGGCTACGGCTGGCGGGATGTCGGGCTCGGCTTCACCGGAGCCGCCGACCCGTTCGCGGCGGTGCTCGCCGTGCTCGGAACGCTGACCTTCTGGCAGCCGTCCGTCTCGATCGTCGGCCTCTACTTCCTCGCGGTCCCGCTCGCAGCGCTCGGCGCGTGGCTGGCGGCGGCGCGGCTCACCTCCAAGACGACGCTGCGCATTTTCGCCGGCCTCGCCTACGCACTCGCGCCGACGCTGCTGGTGGCGCTGCAGGGCGGCCGTCCTGCTGCCGTGCTCGCGCACGTGCTGCTCCCGTGGCTGTTCTTCGCCGGGCTCGCCGCACGCCGGTCGTGGGCGGCCAGCGCGGTCACCGCGCTGCTCGCCGCGGCGACGGCGGCGTGCGCACCCGTGCTCATCCCGGCCCTCGCTGTCGCCTGGATCGCGGCCATCGCGTTCGGTGGACGCCGTGCCGCACGCATCGCGTTCATCCCGTTGCCCGCTGTTGTGCTGTTCGCGCCTCTGGTCTGGCAGCAGATCTCCCGCGGGGCGTGGCTGTCGATCTTCGCCGACCCCGGCGTGGCACTGGATGCGCGGCAGACGCCGGCCTGGCAGCTCGCCCTCGGCTTCCCGGACGGCACGCTCGGCGGCTGGCACGCGCTCGGCTCCGTACTGCCGTTCGACCTCGCCGAGGCCGCCCCGAACATCATCGTCCCCATCCTGCTCGCGCCGCTCGGCGTGCTGGCGATCCTGGCCCTCTTCCTCCGCGGGTCGAGCAGGGCGATCGTCGCGCTGCTGGTCGCCCTGGTCGGCTTCCTCACCGCGGTCGCCGCGCTGCACGTCCAGGTGACGTTCGCCGGATCCAGCGTCGTGCCGATCTGGCCCGGAACGGCCGTGAGCCTCTACTGGCTCGGACTGATCGGGGCAGCGGTCCTCGCGCTCTCCGCTATCGGCCGCGCCGCCGTCTACCCGGCCTGGGTCGCGCTCCTCACGCTCGCCATCGCCGCCGTCCCCTCCGCCATCGCGCTGCACGACGGACAGTCGAAGGTGGTCGAGAGCGACGGACGCACCATGCCGGCGGTCGTCACGGCCAAGGCCGCCACCCAGCCCCGCACGGGAACGCTGCGCATCACGCCGCAGCCGGACGGCGGCATCGCGGCGGAACTCATCCGCGGCGCCGGGCAGACGCTCGACGCGCAGAGCACCCTCAGCTCGACGGAGCGCACGCTGTCACCCGAGCAGAAGGAGCTGGCGACGCTCGCGGGCAACCTGTCGTCCCGGAGCGGCTACGACGGCTCTCCGACCATGAAGCGCCTCGGCATCGACTTCGTACTGCTCGCACCGGCAGCGGTGGACCTGAACCAGAGCACGGGCGGGAACGCCCCGGTGAGCGAGCCTGCCAAGGTCAGCGGGGTGCGCGCATCCACCGCCCTCGATGCGAACCCGCTGCTCGCCCCCGTGGGTGCGACGGTGAGCGGGCAGCTCTGGGCGTTCGACCGCGGCACCTCGGCGGAGCCGAAGGCCGCGCTCGTCCCCGCGGACGCCGGAGGGACCTGGCGGCTGATCGTGCTGCTGGTGCAGGGCATCGTCATCGGCATCACGCTGCTCATGGCCATCCCGACCACGCGCTCGGCCGACCGCGTCGCCGAGCTGAACTCCCGCCGCCCGAAGCGCCGCCACGGCGACGAGGACGACCTCGTCGTCACGCCCGACGACGAGCCGGAGCAGCCGAAGGACGGCGAAGAGGCCGTGGCCGACGAGACGCTCTCGGAGTACGAGGCGGAACCCGACGACGAGGCGGCCGTCGAGTCCTCCGAGGTGGAGGAAGCGGCGGAGCCGGAGCCGGAGCCTGTGGTTGCCCCGGGGCCGGAGGTTGAGCCAGAGCCGGTGCCTGAGCCCGACCCGGTGGTCGAGCCACAGCCACAGTCGGAGCCAGCGGTCGAGCCTGAACCGGAGCCCACAACCGTGGCCGAGCCAGCGCCCGCCGTCGAGCCGCAGATCGCCAAGCCAGAGCCACACACTGAGCCGGATCCGGAGCCCGTCCCCGAGCGCGACACCGCCGCGGAGCACCAGCACCCCGCATCCACCCCGGATGCGCTGGTCCCCAC